>NZ_JADBDR010000005.1:0-427376 GCF_014873645.1 Paenibacillus sp. OAS669 | reverse complement strand
GGATAAAAAACAAACGGCACAGGACTGTTTCCCGTGCCGTTTCAGATATTATTTTTACTCGCGGTCTTGTCTCTATGCCTAACTTAATGACATTGACCATCCGGTAAGCTTTTTTCTGCTTTTGTCAAAAAAGTCAAGAAGCTTGTACCAGAATATCGGGCCCTAATCGCGAATAACTTTTAGTAAACGAGTAAGATTCTGCCTGAATACTGAATGTTTCATGATATTTCGGTGTATAATGGAACTATATGAACCTATTATAGTAATATATATCTATAGCAATATACCTATTTGAAGGAGGAAGAACGAATGGATCCCATTTCATCTCTGTCTGAACTTTTGGCGGAGCAAAAAGCATCATCGTACATCGAGATTCCGGGCGCAGTTTCCAGGACGTTCGGGCAAACGACATTGTCCACAACGCTGCCAATGAGCAAGCTGTTTTCCATTTATGAAGTGGATTTGGAAGTGCAGCGCGCCATTGTTCCACAAAATTTATCCAAGCTGATGGACTATATCATGCTGTACCTGGATCATCAGCAAGGCATTTATTTTCCGGGGATTATTCTTTCGGCGCGGGGTGCCGGAGAATATGATGCCGATCAGCAGGTATACCGGCTTCAAGCGATTGAAAAGCTGTATGTGGTAGACGGACAGCATCGTCTGGCCGCCTTCCGGAGAATTATGGAAACGCTGCAAAGCAATATGGCCCGCGCCAAGGACCGCAGAGAATACGACCGGATGGAAGAAATTACGGATAAGCTGAGCAAGCTGTACACGTTCCCGATGTCCACAATGATTTATCTGGATATTAACGCTCGCCAAGAACGCCAGCTGTTCTCCGACATCAACAAGCTTCCGCGTAAAATCGGCGGCAATCTGGCCGTGCTGCGCGAGCAGCGCAGATTTTACCATGTGCTGGCCACACATTTGGCGGCTGAAGCCCCGGCGATGAAGCAAATTACGGTGGATATGTTTACGGAGCGGGGCAAAGGTCCGGAGTTTTTATTCTCCTACCACCTGCTGGTTGAAATCCTGTGCGGCCTGTTTGAAGGACGCTTGAAATCGGCTGCCCGCAACAACGGCTACTATTTCAGCGACAGTGAGATTGAAGAGCATTTCAAGCTTGCTTCCTACTACTTCGACGTCATGCTTCGTTACTTGCCGGAGCCTGAAAAGGGCGAGCTGTGCTGGACGGAAAATCTGCAAATCGCGATGGCTCTGTTCTTCCATGACGAAGTGACCAAGACAGGGACCTTCAACCGCTACGCGCTGGAATATACGATGAAGATATTGCCTCATATCGATTGGAATGCGATCTACGTAGGCGATGAGAAGGATCGGCTGCCTAGACGTTCGCGTATCATGAAGGCTTACCAATACATTAAGGATTTCTTTCAGGAGCATCACGTGTTCTTGATTCGCGATAAGGAGGACGTCGGCTAATGGATGGACTTTGCCTTAAAATGACGATTCACCCGTTTTGTGAAAAATTCGGATTGGCCACAGTGGCTATTCAAGTGCAGGATTTGCTGAACTATACGACGATTGACCCGATGGTTCAACGCAAGCTTAGCGCCGGCCAACGCCGCAAAATATCCAATTACTTGCAGGAGCGGGAGCTGGACCGCGTCTTTTTCGGACCTGTTACGCTATCCCTGCGTGAAGTAAGCTCCCTTGCCAAAACGGACAAAGGCTTGTTCCTTCGTCCCGGCTCCAAGCTCAGCATTTTGGACGGCCAGCACCGGATTCTGGCTCTTGGCTATGTTAACGAGCAGCTGCTGAAGGAAGTGCGCAGCCATGAGAAGAAGGCCGCAGCTCTGAAAATCAAGCAGCGCCGTATGCCAGACAGTGAGGAAGTAAGGCTGGAGCTTGAGCAGATGGAAGGGCTTGTCGAGCAAATCGAACGCCGCCGTCTGGAATTGGTGGAGAGCGAGCTGGCTGTGCAAATTTACATCGGCTTGAGTGAAGAGGAAGAGAAGCAGCTGTTCGGCGATATTAACTCCAAGGTGCAGCTCGTCAGCAAAGAGCTCGGCCATTCGTTTGACAGCATCGATCCGCTGAACCTGGTGATTCAGCAAGTCGTGGATCATAATGTATTCCTGAAGGGTGCCGGTGTTGAACGCAGAGGAAACCTGACTTCCTATAATAAAAACTTCACTTCGTTCAGCTGGCTGTATTCCACAGCTACTATGCTGTTTACGGGAAAAATGCAGCCGTCCTACGAAATGGCGCGCAAAATCCGTCAGGACCCTTCGACGCATATTGAGATTCTTCATCAATACTTCAGCACACTCTTGCCATTAATGCCGGAGCAGCCTGGACTGCCTCAATACAGCTCGGCCAGCCGGGCCATGCAGGAAAGTATCGCCCTGTATGCTCATAGACATCTGTTTGTGGACGGGAAGTATACGAAGAACTGGACGTCCTGTCTGAGCATCTTTGAGGGCTTCGACTGGACTCACGAGAATGAGCTGCTGATTGAACGCTTCGGCACTCTCGATAACGGCAAGCTGAATCTGATTCATGAGAAGTCGCTGCGCAAGCACGGCAAGCTGGTACAGCTGTTCCGTGAAATGCACGGCGAGCCTGTCGATGCCGGAGACGAAGCATCGACAGCATAAACCCGTTAAAGCCAAAAATCCGTGAAGAAACGTTCCTGTTTCTCACGGATTTTTTTTCATTTTCTATAAGCCTATAAGCCGGTTTGGGCGAATATCACTTCCGTTATTCTACGGCCAATCTCCTGTAGGGGCAACAGATTATTTCGCATCGGCCGCACAGCGGAAGCCCATATTGCCTGCGGAGCTGTCCGGCGTATTGGAGCTGCGCGCTGCGACCCGGTAACGGTTGCAATAGGATTTATGACATAAGTAGGAGCCGCCCCTCATGACGCGGGAGGTGCCTTTTTCCGGTCCTTTAGGATTCGTGCGGGGCCCGTTAAGATGCCAGGTCGGGCTGAACCAATCAGCGCACCATTCCCAGACGTTGCCCGCAACATTGTACAGTCCGTAGCCGTTGGGCGGGAAGGAGCGGACAGGTGCAGTTCCGGCATAGCCATCGCTCATATTGTTTTTCTCCGGGAACTTCCCTTGCCAAATGTTGCACAGATGCTCCGTGCCTGGTTTGAGAAGATCGCCCCACGGATAACGCTTTTGCTCCAGACCGCCCCGGGCGGCGCATTCCCATTCCGCCTCCGTCAGCAGCCGTTTGCCCGCCCAACGGCAGTAGGCATGGGCGTCGTTCCAGGAAACGTGGATGACAGGGTGGTCCATGCGGTCCTCGATGGAGGAATCCGGCCCTTCCGGATGGGCCCAGTCCGCTCCTTCGACATTCCACCACCAGGGGGTCCGCTGCACGACATGCTTTACATTCGCAGCCGTTTGCTCCGATACGAACAAATGGAACACGAACGACCAGCCGAACTTTTCCGCTTCCGTTTGGTAGCCGGTCTCTTGAACAAACCGGGCGAATTCGGCATTGCTAACGGTGCAGGGATCGACGTAGAACGGATCTATGGTGACAGGTCGGACAGGCCCTTCGCCGTCTTGAGGGAACCCCTCCTGATCATCGGTTCCCATCAAAAATGTCCCGCCCTCCAAATAGATCATTCCTTCCAGAGGGTCCCGGGAAGAATGAGCCCTTGCATCCCCGGCGATCTTTTGGAGGCTGTTCAGAGATATCGTCTGCTTGTCGGATGGGGCCTCATTTCGGCTGGTGGAGCAGCAGGATGGCTTAGATGTTTCGTTCATTGGGTTGTCCTCCTTAGAGTTTTTGCGTATGCAAAAACTAGCATCGAAAGCATACGCTTAAAGTTTTTGCGTATGCAAAAACTAGCATCGAAAGCATACGCTTAGAGTTTTTGCGTATGCAAAAACTGGCATCGAAAGCATACGCTAAGAGTTTTTGTGAAGCGTATTCCTATTTAAAGCTCTGTAAGCTGATTGATGACCATAATAGCCGCACCGGTAACGAGCGCTTCCTCACCAAGATGCCCCAGGCTGAATACCACCTGATAAGCCGGGTAGTAATAGGTGTTGCGAATGGCGACCCGGGTAGCGATTTGAAAGAAGCTGGGATCGCTGCTGATCAGGGATCCGCCCAGAATCACCTTTTCCGGATGAAGGATGTTAATCAGGTTGGACAAGCCGATACCGAAATAAGTGGCTGCCTGAGCGAAGATTTCTACTGTAAGCGGATCATGCTCCTTTAGCCCTTCCAGCAAATGTATAAAATGAATGTGCTCCGGGTTACTCTCCTTATATCGGAGGGAGGTTTCCCTTCCTTGCTTTAAACGGGATCGCGCCTGCTGCTCCAATGCATGAATGGAAGCATAGGATTGCAGACTGCCGTAATTGCCGTGGTCATCGACACGGGGCCCGTCCGTTTGGATAATCATTTGGCCGATGGAGCCTTCCATATCTACAGCCCCATATACAACCTTGCCGTTGGACATCATGGCAGAGCGTATGCCCACCCCTGCATGAACATAGAGCAAATGCCGGTAATCACGGTTCCGGTCGGACCAGGATTCACCCATGATAGCCGTGTTAGCCCCGTTATCCAGCAGCACCGGAAATCCCAGACGGCCCTCCAGATACCCGCAAATCTCTACGTTGCGCCAGCCAGGCGCCGAGAAATATAACGGCTCCAGAATGATGCCGGATGCCCGGTCCAATGGACCGACTGCCCCGATTCCCATCCCGAGCACAGCTTCGGCGGCGATCTGATGCTCCTTCATCATCCGCTCGGCTGCTTCGGCGATTTCCTTCAGCAGCCGGGAAGGCGTCATGGTCTCATCCATGACCCAGCTTTGTACACCAAGCTTGTTCATGTGCAAATCGCAAAGGATCAGCTTGGAGTTCATCCTCGATATATCCAGCCCGAATACATAGGCTGCCTGAGGATTGGTTTCGTATAATATGGGCCTGCGGCCTCCGGTGGATTCACCGAATCCGGCCTCTACCAGCCAGCCTTGTGCCGTCAGCTCCTCCAACGTACGGGTCAGCGTACTGCCCGTCATTTGGCTTTGCTCCAGCAGTTCGATCTTGGACACAGTCCCCTGTTTGCGGATCCGTTCGTAAATCTCTTTATGCTTGCGGCTGCCGATCCTTTCATGAATAGGTAACAAGCTCATCGATAACCTCCAACCTATCGAAATCAACCTTGGCTTTCTTTAAGCATAAATTATACACCAGTTGTAAAGGCTTAACCATAGCTTAAGGCTTGCCGTTTGCTCCGGCAGCAAATGACCGGATTGTGACATCCTTATGAAGTTTGGTAAGATAGGAATAATGCGGTTCGGATGAGCAACGTCCGTAGTTTTACTGCAATGGGTTCAAGCAAGTGGAAGGAGACAGGAGAACAACATGTCAGATTGGTATCGAAAAAGCTTCGGGGACGATTATTTGCTCGTCTACAAGCACAGGGATATGGAAGGGGCTTACCATGAGGTAAAGCGGATGATCGAATGGCTGAAGCTGCCCCAAGGGTCCAGTGTTCTTGATTTATGCTGCGGGATGGGGCGTCATTCCATGGCGCTGCGCGACTTCGGCTACAAGGTAACGGGAGTCGATCTATCCAGTGTCTTGTTAATGGAAGCGAACAAGCTGAATGTAAATAAAGAAGTGCGGTTTCTTCAGGGGGATATGCGGAATGTACCGTTGACGGAGACGTTCGACGCTGTTGTCAATTTATTTACTTCGTTCGGTTATTTCGAGCATGATGAGGAAAACGAACGGGTGCTGAGAGAGATATATCGCCTGCTTGCACCGGAAAGCAAAGGGAAATTTATTATCGATTATATGAATCCGGATTATGTGAAGCAGCACCTGGTGCCTTTTTCTTCGAGGATGGAAGGCGGCATTACCATTGAAGAGAACCGCAGGATTGAAGACGGCTTTGTTAAGAAAACGATTGTCGTCAGAGACTCGGATGCCGGGGAAAGAACTTATTTGGAGCAGGTGAAGTTGTACGGGCTGGAAGCGTTTCGGGAGCTGCTTGACCGATCCGGCTTGGAAGTAACCCATGTTTATGGAGATTATCACGCTTCGGAATATGACCGCAATGAATCCAAGAGAATGATTTTTGTCGGTCATAGAAGAGGGTAGGAGCGAAGATATGAACTCATGTACGATTCACAACGAGACATACATCCAGGTGAAAGTTCCTCTGCCCTTTCCTTTGCGCTGGGTCAACAGCTATCTGATTCGCGGAACGAACGGCTATACCCTGATCGATCCGGGCCTGCATACTGAGGCATCGGTACAATGCTGGGAGGAGGTTTTGCGGGAGCTGAGACTGGACTACAGGGATATCGAGCAAATCGTGCTTACCCATCATCATCCGGATCATTACGGGCTTGCCGGATGGTTCCAGCAGCGTTCGGGAGCGCCTGTTCGGTTATCCCAGGCCGGTTATGACCAGGCTCGCTTGCTATGGGGAGACAAGCAGCCGATGACCGCAGCCCTGCTCTCGCTCTTTGAAGCTCATGGGATGCCGCAGGAGCTGGCAGGACCAATGGAAGGCAATCTGGATACCTTCGTCGAGATGGTATCTCCTCAACCGGAGGTATCTTTTATCACGATCGGCGAGCCTTTGCGGCTCGGAGACTTGACGTATGAGACGATACATACGCCCGGCCATGCTTTGGGGCATATTTGCTTCTATCATGCTGATACGAAAGCCATGCTGTGCGGGGACCATGTTCTACCGCAAATATCCCCGAATGTTAGCTATTTGCCGGGTATCGACGAAAATCCGCTTGCCAGCTTCCTGAAAAGTCTGGAGCAGATGAAGCAGTACGAGGTTGAGTGGGCATATCCCGGCCACCGGGAACCGTTCGCAGCCTGGGGCAAACGTACTCAGGAGCTGATCAAGCACCACGAAGAACGGCTCGAGCATATGCGCAGTCAATTAGAGAGCCGTCAGACAGCATACCAGGTTTGCCGAAGGACCTTCGGCGACCGTCTGACTCTGCATCAGCTCCGTTTCGCATTGTCTGAAACCCTGGCGCATTTGATCCATTTGAATTCGGAGGAACGGGTCCGGCAGATAGAGATGGACGGAATGATCTATTATCAAACCTTATAGATAGCCAATAGCTGAATGGAAGCATCCAAGCCTTGAATGAAAGGGCTGGATGCTTTTTTTACGTATCATACCTACCGCTGAGTTCCCGAAACCGCTTCGAACCAAGCCCCGCACTGTGGCAGGGATTTCTACGGCTCGAATGGTGTCGATGTTTGTACTCTTCATGATGTGGCAATAATTGAACCTATATCCCCGTCTTCCCTTAAATTCCGTTCAAGAAAAGCACAGCCAGCATCGTGAGGAGGCGTTTGCATGTCCATATTGAAGTGGTTCAGGACGAAACAAAAAGGTAACCAACCGGCCGGCGGACGACAAACTTCTTCCACTCCGACGCCATCTCCGGAACGCAATTCGACCGCAACCGTTAACGGCAATATGGAGGATACGCTTCAATTCATTAACAATGCTTTAGGCGAGAATGATGATTTTTTAATTCGGCGTTTTCATGTGTTTGGCCGGTACCAGGCAGTAATGATGTATTTTTCCAATATGATTAATCAAAATACGGTGAATACGGATATTTTAAAACCGTTAATGCAGCCTCCTGTCTATTTGGAGCCTAGTAGCATCGAAACTCATCAGCTCAAGGAGATCTTGCTTAACGATGTGATGTATCACAGTGAGGGCAAGCTCGAAAGCCATCTGGACAAATTGGTGGACGGCCTCGTACGCGGGGAAACCGTGGTGGTAGTTCAGGGACTTGACGAGGCGTTGTTAATCGGGACACGCAACATTGATAAAAGATCAATCGATCAGCCCGCAACGGAAATGGTCATCCGCGGACCCCGCGAAGGCTTCATTGAGCTCCTTGGGACGAATATTGCGCTGATTCGTTACAGGCTGCAATCGCCTGATTTTCGGATGCATACGATGGAAATCGGCAAAAGAACAAAGTCCAAGATAGCCATATGCTTCATGGACGGGATCACGAACCCGGAGCTTGTGGAGGAAGTGAAGAAGAGGCTATCCAAGATCGATACGAGCTCGGTGCTTGATTCCGGCGTGTTGGAGCAGTATATCGAGGATAATCATCTGTCCCCGTTTCCGCAAGTCCAGTATACGGAGAGACCCGATAAGGTCGTCTCCAATCTGCTGGAAGGACGGGTTGTCATCCTGGTGGACGGTTCTCCGATGGCCTTGATGGTTCCGACGGTGTTCAGCCAATTGTACCAAACGGTAGAAGATTATAATGAAAGATTTCTGCTCATGAGCTCCATTCGAATGGCGAGGCTCGTTGCCCTCGTCTTTTCGTTAATATTTCCGTCCTTGTATGTTGCCGTCATTTCCTTTAATCCCGAGCTGATTCCAACCGAGTTTGCGGTAGCCGTAGCCGGCGGCCGTTCCGGCGTTCCTTTTCCGGCCATCATCGAAGTGCTGATAATGGAGATCTCCATGGAGGTGCTTCGGGAGGCGACCATCAGGCTGCCACAGCAGGTTGGCGGCGCCTTATCCATTGTCGGCGTACTCGTCATTGGGCAGGCGGCGGTATCGGCGGGATTTTCCAGTCCGATTACGGTCGTCATTATTGCGTTGACTACGATTGGCTCCTTCGCTACACCTGCTTATAACGCTGCGCTCGCTTTGCGTCTGCTGCGGTTTCCCCTCATTATCATGGCCGGGCTGTTCGGACTTTACGGCATTATGATCGGGCTGATCTTAATAGCCAACCATCTGCTCTCGTTGAAGTCCTTCGGAGTTCCGTATTTGAGCCCGCTTGTCCCCGGCAATTTCAAAGGGATGAAGGATCTTTTGTTCCGAAGTCCGCTTTGGTGGTTTAAAAGCAGGCCGGAGATGCTGAAAACAATCGATGATACCAGGACTGCTCCAAACATCATGGATGAGCTGAAGAACACTTCTGAGAATGTATTGGATCCATTGAACCAGAGAAAGAAGGAGCGGTAACCATGTTCTATCGTCAGATCACAAAGATTCAAGCGACAACGATTCTGGTGAGTACGATCATTGGAGTCGGAATTCTTCCCTTACCCCTGTTCGCCGTACGTGAAGCGGGGTCTGCAGCTCCATTGGTCACCTTACTCGGGACATTGCTTGCTTTTGCAGGCTTATGGCTCATTACCATTCTCGGCATACGATTTCCGAACCAGTCCATTGTGGAGTACAGCCCTGCTATCATCGGCAAATGGCCCGCAGCGGTCGGCAGCCTGTTGATCATCGGGTTCTTCGCCGTTTTGACTTCCCTTACAGCACGTGAATTCGGAGAGGTAGTCATTACGGCAGTATTGAAGAGGACGCCTTTGGAAGTGACCGTACTGGTCATGCTGCTGCTTTCTGCTATCTCGACCCGGCAGGATATGAGAACCTTTGCTTACATCCATAATTTTTACTTCCCCATGCTTCTTGTACCGGTTCTTTTGATCGTTGCCCTTTCTTTAAAAAATGCAGATACCATTAATCTTCAACCTGTTTACGGAAGTTTCTCCGGCAAGATCATGTCGAGTATTTTTACCGTAGCCGCCTTGTTTCAGGGCTCCTTTATTATGACGATCGTCATCCCCTCCATGCGGCAAGCTCATTTGGCTATGAAATCCAGCCTTTGGGCCATCCTGATCTCCGGGGGCCTGTACATCATGATTGTAGCGGCAACGATCGGAGTATTCGGCGCCGAAGAGACCAAGCTCTTGCTCTGGCCTACCTTGGAGCTGGCCAAGACGACCTCGCTGCCTGCGAATATTTTGGAGCGATTGGATGCGGCGTTTTTGGCGGTATGGGTAACGGCGGTGTTTACAACGTTATTTTCCAGCTATTACCTCACCATTCGATCCTTGAGCAATCTGTTCGGCTTACGCAACCATAATCTTTTTTCTTATTTTGTTCTGCCCTTCGTGTTTATTTTGGCGATGCTGCCCGAGAATATTTTGCAAATGTACGAAATTATTCAGAATGTAGGCCGGGTAGGACTTTTTGTAACGATTGCCTATCCGGGATTGCTGTTGATAATAGCTATCCTCCGCAAGAAAAGAGGGGATCAGGTTGGTCAAGGTGCAGATAAGAATCCTTAAGCTGGGCATCGGGCTGCTGCTTATCCTTCCTGTCCTGACCGGATGCTGGGACCGATTGGAGATCGAGGACAGAGCTATTGTGCTTGGGGTTTCTGTGGATTTGGCCGGTCCTGGGGCCGAGGCCGAGGAGGAGCAGGTTGCCCACCTTCACGACAAATTTCCAGCTCCTGAGAAAAGCATGATTCGCGTCGCGGCACAGATAGCATTGCCTGGTAAAATTCCGCTTGGTCCCGGCGAATCCGGGGTTTCAGGCAAGGGTTCCGGGGACACCGTATGGGTCATTGATGTGGTAGGCCACACCATTGACGATGCGCTGATGAACTTGCAGCAGCAGCTCTCAGCGAAGCTCTTTTTCGGGCATTTGCGCGTGATCGTAGTATCGGATGCGTTTGCGCGAAAAGGACTGCAAAATTTGAACGACTATTTCAGACGCAACACGGAGGTCCGGCGAACGGCCTGGATGATGGTGTCCAAAGGAAACGCCGAGCAGCTGATGAGGGCGGCCCCGAAGCTGGAACGCGTTCCGACGCTGTATTTGTTGTCCACTCTGGATGGAGCCGTTAGGGCGGGCAAATTTCCGACGGATTTCGTAGGTGTTTTTTGGAGCAACGGCTCCAAGAAAGGACAGGAAGCCTTCCTGCCTTATATTGAGCTGATGAAAGCGGGAAATGTGGAGCTCAAGGGAATGGCATTATTTAAAAACGACAAAATGATAGAAACCACAGAGCCGTTCGACATCGCCGCTTACATGGGAATTAAAGGCCTGAATCCCGCAGGGTACAGGGCGTTTATTCGGCTGGATGATAATCCGGCCAAGACGGTAACGGTATTTGCCAGCAGCCGGAAATCCAAGTTGAAAGTCCGTATTGTAAACGGTATTCCCCATTTCCAATTGTCCGTTTTTACGGAAATCAATCTGGAGGAGAAAATGAGCGAGGCCATTTACACAAATAATTCGGCGGTGCTCAAAAAGATCGAGCAAGAGGATATGAGATCCTTTAAGAAGGCTATTGAAGGATTGATAAAAAAGACGCAAAAATCGGGCTCGGACATTTTTGGCTTCGGCGAGTTTGTTAGAGCCAAGGAACCCAAATACTGGAATGAAGAAATCAATTCCGAAGAAAACTGGCAAAAAATGTATAAAGAAGTGACCGTAGATGTCGAAGTGGTATCAAGAATGCGCAGGGTTGGAATGAAGGCCAGATAAGCGGTGCCGGAAATCAAGACATTGTCGGATGGAGGGAAGGGGCCTTGCTGATTTCTTATTCGAGCTATCTAATCTACTCCGTCCCCCTATTGTTAATTACAGGGCTCTATATACTGGTTATCGATGTCAAAGGGTATGAGATGGAATCCTGGACAAAAGAACAGAAAGCGGCGCGTATTCTCGGATGGATCAATATTACCCTAGGTATTTTGTTAATAGGGGTCAATTGGTTCGTGGATTAAGCGAATCAGGGAGCCGGTAAGAGGACGGGCTGTCCGGACGGAAAGATAGAAGGAGGAACATGTGTGTTGACAATCGGGAAGGGCTGGATTCTCATAGGAGCGGCGTTATGGCTGCTGACAGGCTGTTCGGCGGATCATCATTCGGAGAAGGTTATGACGATGTCACCGAAGGATATGGACTCGCCGGTGCTGGCTGTTGATGTTACGGATCAAGGAACTATGAAGATCACGGGGCTGCAGGGCATCAGGCCGCTAGGGGATGCAGGGGAAAAGCAGGTTGTGCTGGTAGGGGAGGCGTTTGTCGCCCGCAATGGGCTTCCGCTTGGAGGCAAGCAGCTGCCGCGTGAGCTAAGTCTGCCGAGTCAACGGCCGCTCATCGCCTTGGTAAAAGGATCTGCGGAAGCGCTGCTGAATCAAGACCGTGATATGGGGCCATGGCTGCCGGAGCTTCGGCTCTTGGATGACCTGATACATTCCTTTCATTCCTATCGGGATCACGGCCCTCGGGACCGCTTCCTTCCATCTGTTACTCCCGCCGGCGATTCAGGACAAGTCCTCGTTCAAACGGCCGTCATGCGGGGGGATAAACCGGAGGCATGGTATACCCGGGAGGAAATGCAGCTTTTATCTTGTCTGGACGGCCATCAGGGGATAGGAGCTCTTCCGCTTAAGGAGCTAAGCGGCTTGCACCGGATGGATTGCCGTGTCCAATGGAGCGGGAACGGCGATCTCAAATCGCCCAGGCTTCATGCGAAAGTTACGGTTGCATTGAACGACGGTCCAGCCCTCGATAGCGGGGGGCGAGTGTCAGCGGAAGAAGCATTGGAGCAGCGGCTTACCGAGCTGCTTCGCCGCCAGCAGGCGCAGCGGATCGATCCATTGGATATCGGGCGAGTGATCAATTCACAATACAGAGGAGTGTGGACAGCGGATCGTTGGCGAGCTGCATTAGCAAGAGCGGATATTCGAGTGGATGTTCGCATCACTTCCTAGCCTTTGGTTAAGCGGCAAAGGCCAGAGCTGCCGGATAACGGAGCTTCTGGCCTTGTCCTGCGAGCTTACGGCTGGTCTCTATGCCCGGCTTGCTCTCTCTCCGCTTCCTTTTCCGCTTGCTTGCGGTGGGCTATGCGGCTGCTTGCCGCGGCAGCGATGGCCCCGACAATATCATCCAGAAACGTATGCTTGTGCGGTCCGTTTTTATCGTTAAGCATTTTCAAAATGCCGGGCTTTACCTTGTCCACGTAACCGAAATTCGTGAATCCGATACTGCCGTACACATTCACAATCGATAAGGCTAGCACCTCGTCACAGCCATAGAGTCCCTCGTCGTTCCATATCATGTCTTGAAGCGGAGGGAGCAGCTTGCCTTCTTCTGCAAGGATATCCAGCTGGATACCGGTTAATATGGCATTTTGGACCTCTCGCTTTTCAAGTACCCGCTCTATGCTCTCTATACATTGGTCTATAGACAAGTTTGGATAGTAGTCCTTTTGCAGGAAAAAGGTCAATTCTGCGATATCGTTCAAGCTTACTCCTCGCTTGGTTAACCACTCTTTTGCCGCTTCGGCGACTTTTTGCGAGTCGAGATTATATGGCATACAGGAAGTCCTCCTTGTGGAGCAAATGGGATTGAATTGAAACTGAAAGTAGTTTTTGCCTTGTCGCTTGGCTTGATACATCGCTGCGTCGGCAGAGTTCAGCAAAGCGTCAGCCTCTTGACCATCCTCCGGGTAGACGGCCGCGCCCATGCTGCAGCAGATGCGAACGGTGTATGGATCAATGAAAAATGGCTGGCCGATCGCGTCCGCGATTCGCTTTGCAATGCCGTCGATCTCTATCGACATCACCTTTTCAAAGGAGCGATCCAGATTCAGGCTGGAACCCCGTTACATTCATGGGCCGTGCAACCTATTTTACCACAAGGTACGGATTCATTTCATTAAAGGGGAGGAACCCCGAATGAGGACAAATTGTTGTCATAAAACTTGTCTCCTCCTCGTATAGTGGGAATAAGAGAAAAAGGACAAACAACCCTTTTATTCAAGGAGGAATCATCCATGAAACAGTACAGATGGACGCAGTGGGCGGCGGTAGGAAGCATCGTAGTGCTGCTCACCTCGGGCTGCTCGGTTTTGGGAACGAAGGAACATTCGCAATCGATCGATCCTCCGCCTACCGGAGCCGATGCCAGTGCCATGACGGCCAAGCCCGTAACCGCACCGGTGATTCAGAACCCGATGCCCGTAACGGTATATGCCAAGGACAGTAACGGTTTGGTAGTGCCTGTGTCGCTCAATGTAGAAAAATCGGTGGAGGTAGCCAAAAAGGCGCTGGAAGCGATGGTGGATGACGGACGCTCCAATTCCCAGCTGCCAACAGGCTTTACCCCGCTGATTTCCAAAGGTACGCAGATTAAAGGAATAGATATCGTGAAGGACCAGAAGCTGGCTATCGTCGATTTCTCCGAAGCGTTCACAAGCTATAACGTACAGGACGAGCGTAAAATATTGGAGGGAATTACCTGGACCTTAACCGGTTTCCCTTCCATCGAGAAGGTGCAGCTGCGTGTTAATGGAAAAGAGCTGAAGGAAATGCCGGAGGGAGGCACTCCTATGGACGAACCTTTGACTCGAGCCATGGGGATTAACCTTGAAAAGCCGGAAGATGTAGAGTATGGTCAATCCACACCGGTAACACTCTACTTCCTCGGCCAAAATCAGGATAATTACAAGTATTATGTCCCTGTAACCCGTCTTGTCAAACGTACGGATAATGTAGCCCAGGCCGTAGTTGAGCAGCTGATTGCTGGTCCCGACAGCAAAAAAGGGCTTTCGGCCGTCATGACGCCGGGGGCCGAGCTCAAGCAGGTGAAAAAAGCGGATGACGTTATAACGGTCGATTTTTCCGATAAAGTGCTGGGACCCGATAAGAAAGCCCCTGCGGATGCGTTAAAAGCGGTCGTTCTTTCCTTAACCGAAAATACAGGCGCTGCGACCAAGGTTCAGATTACCGTCAACGGCGACAGCAAGGTCAGCGCCAGCGATAACCAGAGCTACAGCAAGCCGGTCCTCCGTCCAGCCACGGTCAATCCGCAGAAAATGTAGCGTAGCGAGAAGAGGGCCGAGAGGCTCTCTTCTTTTACCGTATGGCCCTGTTTATTGCGGACAGGACGGACCTCGGTGAACTACGTACCCTGGCAGCCGGAGGGTACAATTGGAAGTCGATGAGCCACTCTGGTACAATGGTGGATGTCAGAAAACCCGGAACCGGGGCTTTGCCTGAAATTTGTTCCCTATGAGTGGAAGGAAGGGCGAGTTCGCGTTGTTTCTTTGGGGGAACTGCATATAGCATGAAGGAGGCAATAAAATCAGTATGAGAAGCGACGGGAGAGCAACGAACCAAACACGTCCTGTTACTATTACGACCCATTACAATAAGCACGCCGAAGGCTCGGTGTTGATTGAGGTAGGAGATACGAAGGTCATTTGTACGGCTACCGTCGAAGAGAGAGTTCCTCCTTTCATGAAGGGTCAAGGGAAGGGCTGGGTCACAGCGGAATATTCGATGCTGCCTCGGGCTACCCAAGTCCGTAATCAGAGGGAGTCCGCCAAGGGGAAGCTCGGGGGACGGACGATGGAGATTCAGCGATTGATCGGCAGAGCCCTGCGTTCCGTAGTAAATCTGGAAGCTCTCGGAGAACGCTCGATTACCCTGGATTGCGACGTAATTCAAGCTGACGGGGGGACCCGCACTACCTCCATCACCGGATCGTTCATTGCAATGGCTTATGCCATCGATAAAATCGCCAGGGAAAAGCATTTGCCGAAATACCCGATTACCGATTTTCTCGGTTCCGTCAGTGTAGGGATAGTGAATGGCGAGCCATGTCTGGATTTGAACTATGAGGAGGATTCCAAGGCGAAGGTCGATATGAACGTCGTCATGACCGGACTCGGCAAATTCGTTGAGATTCAAGGAACCGGCGAGGAAGCTCCGTTCTCCCGTCAGGAGCTCGATGAGCTGCTGGCCTTGGCGGAAACTGGCATTCAGTCGATGATCGCCGAGCAAGTAACCGCTTTGGGACCGGACATTTCCGAGCGCATCAGGAGAGCTGCACATGAAGAATCTCGGGTCTGAGATCGTCGTTGCTACCCGGAATGCGGGGAAAGTCAAGGAGCTCGAGCCGCTGTTCCGGCAAAAAGGGATTGAGGTCAAAAGCCTCCTCGATTATCCGGGTATGCCGGACATTATCGAGGATGGAGATACGTTCGCCGCGAACGCGCTTATCAAGGCCCGCGCCATAGCCTTGCATCTGGGGATTCCGGCGATTGCCGACGATTCCGGCCTGTGCGTAGACCGATTGAATGGAGAGCCCGGCGTCTACTCGGCACGTTATGCAGGGGAGCCCTCCAATGACGAGGCCAATAACAGGAAGCTGCTCGAAGAGCTGTCCAAGCTTCCTCGCTTCGACGGGGAGCAGACGAGATCATTGAGCCCGGCGCGTTTCGTATCGGCAATCTGCCTGGTGGATGCCGGAGGGCAAGTGGTCAGCGCGGTGGAATGCAGCTGCGAAGGCGAGATTCTTTCCTCACCGCGGGGAGATAAAGGGTTCGGCTATGATCCCCTGTTCTACATCCCGGCAATGGATAAGACCATGGCTGAGCTGAGTATCGATCAGAAGAACGCCATTAGTCATCGCGGAAGGGCTATACAGGCGTTATGGGATGATCTTGAGAATAAGTAAGAACGGCAAAGGACCGGCGCGTTCCTGCGTGTGATTCATGCAGGAACGGAACCGATCCTTTTCATCGTTCAGTGCTTTGCAGGCGTTTATTAGAGCCATCAGTCATTGGCCTCATCTTACGGTAACTTTATAATGACGCAGCCAGGTATCCACCTGCGCGAGATAAGCGAACAGCTGCGGACCGGTCATCAGCTGGCCGAACCAGGGGAGATCGAACTGGCTGGCGTCCCCTTCCGCCAATGCGCGGATTTTGGGCGCGTCAATGAATTGCAGGATCGGCGAGCCGGGATCATCCAGAATGTCGAGCACCCATCTTTGAACCGCCGCCAAATAGCTGGGATTATGAGTTTTGGGATACGGGCTTTTTTTACGTGTCAGGACGTCGTCCGGCAGCACGCCGCGGAGCGCTCTGCGAAGGATGCCCTTCTCCCTGTCCCCGGACGTCTTGATCTCCCATGGAATGTTCCAGACATATTCGACCAGCCGATGATCGCAGAAGGGAACGCGGACTTCGAGGCCGACGGCCATGCTCATCCGGTCTTTCCGGTCAAGCAGGGTCGGCATGAAGCGGGTAATGTTCAGATAGGACATTTCCCGCATCCGGTTCTGCTGCTGATCCTCGCCCGCAAGCCTCGGCACCTCGGACAGCGCTTGGCGGTAGCGCTCCTGCACGTACTGCTCGGGCTTAACCCAATTGACCAGCTCGGGTGAAAGCAGGCTAACGCGTTCCCGGGTTGCCAGGGACCAGGGGAACGTATTGGCGTTTAAGGCTTCCGAACGATGAAACCAGGGATAGCCCCCGAATACTTCATCGGCGGCTTCGCCGGAAATGGCCACAGTCGCATCCTTTTTGATTTCACGGCAGAACAAGTACAAAGAACCGTCGACATCCGCCATTCCTGGCAGGTCACGGGCGAACACGGCCGTCTTCAATGCTTCTACCAGCTCCGGCGTATCGAATTCGATATAGTGATGCTCGGTGCCGAGAAATTCAGTCATTCTTTGTATCCATGGGGCATCCGAATTAGGCTGAAATGCATTGGCTTTAAAATGCTTGTCGTTATCTACATAATCGATGGAATAAGTATGAATTGTGCCCATATTATGCTCACGGTAATAATTGGCTGCGAACGTCGTCAATGCGCTGGAATCCAGACCCCCTGACAATAGGGTGCAGATGGGAACGTCCGATGCCAGCTGACGCTCTACTGTATCCTTGAGCAGTTCGTGTATCCGTTCGGCGGTGGTATCGACATCGTCTTCATGCGGCTTGCTTTCAAGCTTCCAATAGGCGCGGATTTGCATGCCGCTGCGGTCAACCGTCATGCAGTGTCCCGGCTTCAGCTCAAACATGTTGCAATAGACCCCGTGCCCGGGTGTACGCGCCGGTCCGACTGCGAAGATTTCGGCGAGCCCCTCGCCGCTGATTTGAGCGGAAAAGTCCGGATGTGATAAAATCGCTTTGGGTTCGGACCCAAACAGCAGGCGCCCGTTCGAATAGGAATAGAAAAGAGGCTTAACGCCCAGTCTGTCCCGCACCAGGTATAACGATTGCTCGAGCGAGTTCCATACGCCGAAGGCAAAGATGCCGTTTAACCGGTCCACGCATGCGCGCCCCCATTCGATATAGGAGACAAGAAGCACCTCGGTATCGCAGGTTGTATAAAATTTGTGGCCGCGCTGCTCCAGTTCCTTTTTGAGCTCGGGAGCATTGTACAGCTCGCCGTTATAAACGATAGAGAACGTGTTGTCTCCGTATTTGCGGACCATGGGCTGAGCGCCATTAGCCGGATCCATCACGCTCAAGCGGCGATGTCCGAGCGCGCAATGCTGTGTAATCCAAGTACCGGAGGCGTCAGGCCCTCGATTCGTCATTGTATCCGTCAACTGCTCGAGAACAGACGGATACTGAGTCAAGTCTTTTTGCCAATCAATCCATCCCGTTATTCCGCACATGGCCTTCATCCCTCTCCTGTTGTTTCTGTTCTGCAAAATGACAAGCTTTTCGACAGCGACAGCATGATGCTAAAGGTTATGCCAGGCAGAATCGTAAAATGTCTGTCCTTCCAAGAGGAAAAGATAGACAAAAACGAAAATACCGTTTACACTATGCGTTAGCGGTCCAAATTCAAGAATCGATGCAAGATGAATAGAACAAGTGCGATTATCCCACTCTAACCTTATGGAGGCACGAGGGGAAGAAGTTGTTATCAAGCGACGCTTCTGTTTATCTTCTTGGCCAATACGGCCTTATGCGGTGCTAACGGATATCGGGCTAAAGGATGATTTAACTCAAAGTTGCCGGAAAGCTGTAAAGCCTACCGAACCGATCAAGAAGAAGAGGTGGTCATACGTTATGAAGAAGACGAAGTTATCCAAAGCACAAGTCCAATACAAAGAGGCCAAAGAGCACTTTGAGAAAGTGAACGAGGCTTTTCAAAATAAGCTGGCTACCGTTCAGCTGCTGGGTGTTGTCAACCAGGAGAAGGTAGAGGAGCTGATCGAGCAGACAGGTCTTCATACGGCTCTGAACGAGCTGGGAGCTGCCGAGAAAGCACTTCTCGCATGGTCTCATGAAGCGATTCAGAACGAAAAGGATTATTTGCAAAATAAGGATGCCGTGGACAAGATGTATGCCTTTATCGATCAGGATCCAAACATTAAAGCCAAATTAATCCAAGCGGCTATGAAAATTTATTAATACGTTAGCACGTTTGACAGCGGGAGGACGTTCCTTCCGCTGTTTTTGCTGTTGGATTCGCGCTGATTTTGCTTTCCGTCCCCGAATGGGGTACACTGACGTTCATAAGAAATTCCTTTTTATAGAGGCTTTGGTTTAGAAGTCGGTTAGGTGGTGTGCTTTTGTCCGGAAAATCGAAGGATAACGTGATTCTATTTCCTAAAACAGTTGAATTTTATCAGTTTGAGCTAACCCGGATGCTGGAGACGGAGCGATATGGCGAAGCCATTGAGCTGCTGAGCTTTCTGCTCTCCTGTCAAAGTCCGGATGAGAGAGCGAGTGAGGAGTGGCGGGCCCTGCTGCAATGGCTGCAGACCATGTTTCCCGATGCCCTTGCCGCAATGCCGGATGGAGAGCAAGAGGATTACACCGAGCAGGATTTGCTTCGGGAGCATGTGGCCGCAAAGGCAAGAGAGGACAGAGGCTATACGGACAAATTGCTCGGGATGCTGAGTGAGTCCGGATCCATGGAGCATCAGCTGCTTGCTTTGGGACAATTGGCGCTTCTGGACGATCCCGGCATTAACGGGAGGCTGGTTGAATGGCTGGGTTCGGAGGAGCGGCATCCCATGATTCAGTATAAAACATTGCAAACGCTAAAGCTTCGCGGAATGTCCGGCATGCTGCGGCTGCCTAAAAACGGAGAGACGCTTTTTGTCGAAATAGAGGATACGCCGTCCGATTTCGATCAATTCCCGCCGCAGATCAACGAAATTTTGGAACGGATCCGGGAAAACAGCCAGACAGGCCATCCGGCCTTGGCTTATTTTGCCGAAGAGACCTGGAACGAATTTCTGGCTTTCGTATACGGAACCCCAATTTACAGGCAGATGCTTCTGATGGAAAGCGAGAACGTTGACGCCTGGGCCGCCGCATTTCATCTGGTCCTGCTGGAACGGGTTTTCGACAGCGGGGACCGGGAGGAAATATTCGAGCTGTATGGCATTACCAATGAGCTGATGTTCCAGTGGGAACAGGCATATCGCATCATGCAGCAATTTGCCGCGGCGACGTTTACGGCGAGACTTCATGATTGAATATTTTTTTCGATGAACTGCAACTTGAAAACATGAAGGTATATGTTATAATAGAATGGTTATATTGACGACCTTGGGACAAGCATAACACCCTTATTCGTCAGAACGTGAAAATTGTGATGGATAATTTTTGGAGGGGAAAGCATAAAATGAAAGCAAGCTGGGAAAAAATAGAGAAGAACGTTGGAGTTCTTGATATTGAAGTGGACGCGGACAAAGTTGCCGACGCACTGGACAGAGCATTTAAGAAAGTAGTAACGAAAGTCAACGTTCCGGGTTTCCGCAAAGGGAAAGTGCCTCGTCAAATCTTCGAAGCTAAATTTGGCGTTGAAAGCTTGTATCAAGATGCTTTGGATATCGTAGTTCCTGAAGCTTACGTTGAAGCGGTGAACGAGACAGGAATCACTCCTGTAGACCGTCCTGAAGTAGACGTTGAGCAATTCGGCAAAGGCCAAGCTTTGAAATTCAAAGCTAAAGTTATCGTTAAGCCAGAAGTTGAGCTTGGCGAATATAAAGGTCTTGAGCTTGAAGCGCAAGATGCTGAGGTAACCGCAGAAGAAGTGAACGAAGAGCTGAATAAATTGCAGCAGCGTCATGCTGAGCTGGTTCCTGTTGAAGAAGGTCCTGCGCAAAACGGCGATGTTGTATCCATTGACTTCGAAGGCTTCGTTGACGGCGTAGCATTCGAAGGCGGCAAAGCTGAGAAGTATTCTCTTGAGCTTGGCTCCGGCAGCTTCATTCCTGGTTTCGAAGAGCAAGTGGTAGGCTTGAACAAAGGTGAAGATAAGGACATTACCGTAACTTTCCCTGAAAACTACCATTCCGAAGAGCTGAAGGGGAAAGAAGCAGTCTTCAAAATTCACCTTCATGACATCAAACGCAAAAACTTGCCGGCTCTTGACGACGAGTTTGCAAAAGACGTTAGCGAATTCGAAACTTTGGAAGAGTTCAAGCAAGATCTTGAAAGCAAGCTGAAGCAGCGTAAAGAAAGCGAAATTCAATCTAAAAAAGAAGCGGATGTAGTTGAAAAAGCAGCTGCAAACGCAACAGTTGATATTCCGCCGGTAATGATCGAGAACGAGTGCGAGCAAATGCTCAAAGAGTTCGAGAACCGTCTGTCCAGCCAAGGCATGAACCTTGAATTGTACTACCAGTTCACAGGTCAAAACGACGACGTGCTGAAAGAACAAATGCGCGGTGACGCGGAAAAACGCGTTAAGAACAACCTTGTTTTGGAAGCTATTGCCAAGGCGGAGAACCTGGAAGCTTCCGAAGAAGAGCTTAACAACCAACTGCTGCAAATGTCCCAATTGTACCAACGCTCTGCAGATGAGCTTCGCGCGATTCTGGAAGCGAACGGTAACTTGGATAGCATGAAACACGATATCGTTATTTCTAAAACCGTTGGCTTCTTGGTTGCTAACAGCAAATAATAAGCATCACATAGGAGGTAAGGCACGTGTCCATATGCGTGCCTTTCTCTATAGGCAAGGTTTCGCACCCTTGTCTTTAAGTTTAATACATATTGTAACAACGGTTTGTCCGTGGCATCCTGCGCTTTTGCGGCATAAGGAATCGGACACGCTTTGGCTCTTCCACATTCAACATACGACCAACGTTGTAATGCAAGTACATAGGATACACCTTGACTCTGCGATGATTTTCTGCGGCATGGAATGGCAATGCTAAGCATAGGCTAGTTTTTTTATGCTGAGCATGCGGGAGATTCGCGAAATGTTATTAAACGTGCTACAATGTATTTTGCAAGTCAATTTTTGAGCAAAGGGGTTGGAACAATGGGTCTGATACCTATGGTTGTTGAGCAAGAAGGACGCGGGGAGCGCTCCTATGATATTTATTCCCGCCTATTGAAAGACCGCATTATCTTTATCGGCAGTGCCATTGACGATGATGTTGCCAACCTCGTTATTGCGCAGTTGCTGTTTTTGTCCGCGCAGGATGCCGAGAAAGACATTTCTCTGTACATCAATTCACCGGGCGGTTCGGTAACTGCCGGAATGGGTATATATGATACAATGCAGTTCATTAAACCCGATGTATCTACCATCTGTGTAGGTATGGCGGCAAGCATGGGCTCCTTGCTGCTCACCGCAGGGGCAAAAGGCAAGCGTTTTGCGCTTCCGAACAGCGAAATTATGATTCATCAGCCGCTTGGCGGCGTAAGAGGCCAGGCATCGGATATTAAAATCCATGCAGACTGGATTATTAGAACCAAGCAAAAGCTGAATCAAATTTATGTAGAACGTACGGGGCAGCCGCTTGAGAAAATTGAGCGGGATACAGACCGTGACAATTTCATGAGCGCTGAAGAAGCCAAGGAATACGGGCTTGTTGATGCGGTTATCACTCGTAACGAATTGAATGGATAAGGAGTGATTGCATGTTTAAATTTAATGATGAAAAAGGTCAGCTCAAATGTTCCTTTTGCGGAAAATCTCAGGAGCAAGTACGCAAATTAGTAGCTGGACCAGGCGTCTATATATGTGATGAATGTATCGAGCTTTGTACGGAAATTGTTGAGGAAGAGCTTGGACATGAGGAAGAGCTGGACCTTAAGGATGTACCGAAGCCAAAAGAAATCCGCGCTATCCTGGATCAATACGTTATCGGACAGGATCAGGCGAAAAAATCGCTTTCCGTTGCAGTGTACAACCACTACAAGCGGATCAATTCCCAGCAAAGCAAGCTTGAGGAAGTTGAGCTTCAAAAAAGTAACATCGTCCTGTTAGGTCCTACAGGCAGTGGTAAAACACTTCTTGCTCAGACTTTGGCCAAAATTTTGAACGTACCTTTCGCTATTGCCGATGCTACGTCTTTGACGGAAGCCGGCTATGTAGGGGAAGACGTTGAAAATATTTTGCTTAAGCTGATCCAGGCGGCGGATTACGATGTTGAAAAAGCGGAACGCGGCATTATTTATATCGACGAAATCGATAAAGTAGCACGTAAATCCGAGAATCCTTCCATCACACGTGATGTTTCCGGTGAGGGTGTGCAGCAGGCGCTGCTGAAAATTTTGGAGGGCACGGTTGCTTCCGTTCCTCCTCAAGGCGGCCGCAAGCATCCGCATCAGGAATTCATCCAGATCGATACGAC
Source organism: Paenibacillus sp. OAS669 (assembly GCF_014873645.1). NCBI lineage: Bacteria > Bacillati > Bacillota > Bacilli > Caryophanales > Paenibacillaceae > Paenibacillus > Paenibacillus sp. OAS669. The sequence continues at coordinate 404,177 of NZ_JADBDR010000005.1, read as the reverse complement.
GAACATTTTGTTCATCTGCGGTGGTGCATTTGATGGTCTGGAGCAGATCATCAAGCGCAGAATCGGTAAGAAAGTGATCGGCTTCGGTACCGACGGGCATAAAACGGATTTGAAGCCAGGAGAATACCTGTCGATGGTGTTGCCTGAAGACTTGCTCAAATTCGGTTTGATTCCCGAGTTCGTGGGCCGTCTGCCAGTCATTTCTACTCTGGAGCCGCTTGATGAAGCTGCGTTGGTACGGATCTTGACTGAACCTAAAAACGCGCTCGTGAAGCAGTATCAGAAGATGCTGGAGATGGATAACGTTTCTCTTGAATTCAACGACGAAGCCCTCGAGGAAATCGCGCGCGAAGCCATTAAGCGCAATACCGGCGCCCGCGGCTTAAGAGCGATCATTGAGAGCATCATGCTGGATGTCATGTATGAAGCTCCTTCCCGCACGGAGGTTTCCACTTGCGTTGTAACGAAAGAGTCGATCCAATCCAAGATCACTCCGGAAATTACAAGCAAGGACGAGAAATCCGTTAAGAAAAAAGAAGAGAGCGCATAAATAACTAAACCATACGACCTCCAATCCGGGAAAAAGCCATTAATTGGCTTTTTCCTAGAGCGGAGGATGTTTGGTATCATGGGAGAGATCGAATACATGTTTCACAGAACAGAGACTATCCCGGTTAGAGTTGGGGATTTAACGATCGGCGGCAGCAATGAAGTCATTATGCAGAGTATGTGCACAACCAAAACGGCCGACGTCAAATCGACCGTTGCGGAAATTCATCGATTGCAGGACGCAGGCTGCCAGTTGGTTCGTGTCACGGTCAACAACAAGGAAGCTGCTGAAGCGATTAAGGACATCAAGCGTCAAATTCAAATCCCATTGGTAGCAGATATTCATTTCGACCATCGTTTGGCCCTTATGGCTATCGAGAACGGAATCGATAAAGTTCGCATTAATCCGGGCAACATCGGACGCCGCGAAAAGGTTGAAGCTGTCGTTAAAGCCTGCAAAGAACGGGGAATTCCTATTCGGATCGGGGTTAATGCAGGTTCACTTGAAAACCATCTTCTGGAGAAGTACGGCTACCCGACACCGGAAGCTATGGTAGAAAGCGCATTGTACCATATCGGCATCCTCGAGGAGCTGGATTTCCACGATATCATAGTCTCTTTGAAAGCCTCCGACGTTCCGATGGCTATTGCTGCTTATACGCAAGCTGCCTCGGCGTTCAGATACCCTTTGCATTTGGGCATTACCGAAGCCGGGACCTTATTCTCCGGCACGGTGAAAAGCTCCGCCGGCATTGGTGCCCTGCTCAGCATGGGGATCGGCTCTACGCTTCGTATCTCGCTTAGTGCGGATCCGGTAGAAGAGATTAAGGTAGCCCGAGAGCTGCTCAAGACGTTCGGTCTGATCAGCAATGCGGCGACCCTGGTATCCTGCCCCACCTGCGGCCGTTTGGATATTGATTTGTTCTCTATTGCTAATGAGGTGGAGGATTACATCTCCAAGATTAAAGTGCCTATCAAGGTTTCTGTCCTTGGCTGCGCCGTGAACGGACCTGGCGAGGCAAGGGAAGCCGACATCGGGATCGCTGGGGCTAGAGGCGAGGGGATGCTGTTCCGTTACGGTGAAATGATCCGGAAAGTGCCCGAAGCCGAATTGCTTAGTGAGCTTAAGAAGGAAATTGACATTATCGTAGAGCACTATGAGCGGACTGGAGAAATTCCGGGCAGAAACAAACATTCAGCACATGCTTAATAACAAGACAAAGCAATGTTTCTCTTCGCAGAGACATTGCTTTTTTAATTTTTACATGAATATCATTTCATTTCGGGTTCCATGAATAGGTTTTCTTCTGGATACAAATAACAAGGAGAGTGCTTCTAACTATTCAGGAGGAAAGTTCTATGAATCAAACAACGAAATGGGTTGTTATGTATTTTGTCGCTATTTGCCTGCTGCTTGGACCAACCGGTATGGTTCGGTCGGAGGGAGAAGGGGCCGGTCCGAAGAAAATAGCGATTGTTATTGATGATCTTGGCAATGATATGCAGGGCACGAAGGAAATTATGGAACTGCCGGTACCTTTCACCGTTGCCGTTATGCCGTTCTTACCCACAACCAAACGGGATGCGGAATGGGCTCATTCCCTCGGTCATGATGTGCTTGTACATATGCCCATGGAGCCGGTCAAAGGCAAGAAAAGCTGGCTCGGCCCAGGCGCCCTAACGACCGATTTATCCGACGAGGAGATCCGGCGCCGCGTCATAGCGGCTATTGAAGAGGTTCCTTACGCCATAGGCATTAATAACCATATGGGGTCTAAAGTGACGGCGGATAAAAGAATGATGCGCATTGTGCTGGAGGTGTGCAAGGAAAAGCAGCTGATCTATCTGGACAGTAAAACAACTGCCAAAAGTGTAGTCCCGATGGTGGCACAGGATCTGAATTTCCACACGTTGGAAAACAACATTTTTATGGACGACATTTACACGCGAGAGCATATTGTAAGGCAAGCCCTGAAGGTTCTTAAGCATGTGGACGACCACGATACTACCGTTGTCATAGGTCATGTAGGGCCTCCCGGGAAGCATACCGCGGCCGTCTTGAAACAGACGATCCCGTCGATTCAGAAAAAAGCGCAGTTTGTTACGATTTCGAAGCTGGTCTCCTAGGGGGGCCAGCTTTGTATGCCATACAGAGTTTTTCGACATGATGGAGCTCAAGCCTGGGGTCCCTTGCCAAGTATTGAATAGCTTGAAGTCTGAGACCAGTTATTTTCACCGCCGTATTTTGTCATGAATGATCCGTTCAGTCCGTGGCTGCTGCAGGTAGTTAAGAATTCCGTCGGCGATGGCTTGAGCCAGCTCCCGCTGCCTCTGCGGCTCGGTCATTTGAGCGCGGTCCTGCGCATTGGAGATAAACCCCATTTCACAGATAACGGCAGGGACCTGAATATGCTTTAATATATAAAACGGCTTGCCATGCATGACGTGTCCGGACGTGCCGTACAGCTGATTCAAGGAATTTTGGAGGCTGACGGCCAGCCTTTTGCTCGCATCGGACTTTTGATGCAGCACGATAGCGCCTCGTTTACTGCTCTTAGAGGACCAATTCACATGAATACTGACGACGGCTTTGGGACGGATTTCGTTGGCCAGGTGGCTTCGTTGTGCTAGATCCTTCAGATGCCGGGACCGGGACCGGAACCAGCGGTTCTCTCCGCTTAAGGCATAGTCCTCTATGCGGTTCATAAGAACCACCTTTCCCTTTTGCCGCAATAGGTCATAAATCAACCTCGATATTTCCAAATTAATATCCTTCTCATAAAGTCCTCCGTACAGAGTACCGCTGTCGACTCCGCCGTGACCAACATCGATCAGCACGTCCACATTGGAGACGATCGGATTTTTCGCAGCTTGATGATGGTCTGATCGTGCGTCTAAGGGCTGATTGGAAGTGAAGAGGATCGCGGAAAATAAAAGCAGGAACACGGCCAAGCGTCGCATATACTACACTCCTTAAAGTTTTCGTAGAAAACTGGCATCGAAAACATAGACTTTACGATAAAACTTCCCCTCTTATGGTTCTCTCCCATTACGTTCTCATACGGTCCAGAAAACTTTCTCATAACCGTATGAATCCGCCCTTTTAAGGGGAATACTACCAGGTATATGTAGCTTATTCGTTTGGTGCGGAAGGCGAACTTGATCACGTAGGAGGGGTTTTAATGAATATCAGTGTTATCTTGATGATTATTCAACTATTTTTTGCCGTTGTCATCGGTATGTATTTCTGGAATTTATTGCGGAATCAGCAATCCAATCGAACTGCTGTGGATAAGGAGTCGAAGAAAGAGCTCGAGAAGCTGAGAAAGCTTCGCTCCATTTCCTTGAATAAACCACTGGCCGAAAAAACGAGACCCAGCACCATGGGGGATATCGTAGGGCAAAAGGAAGGGCTTCGCGCCCTGAAAGCGGCATTGTGCGGGTCCAACCCGCAGCATGTTATCATTTATGGACCTCCGGGAGTAGGGAAAACGGCTGCGGCGCGTGTCGTTCTGGAGGAAGCTAAGAAAAATCCGGAATCTCCCTTCCGCCAAGAGGCGAAATTTACGGAGATTGATGCGACGACAGCCCGGTTTGACGAAAGAGGGATTGCCGACCCGCTGATCGGTTCCGTTCACGATCCGATTTATCAAGGAGCGGGAGCCATGGGAGTGGCCGGGATTCCGCAGCCGAAGGCCGGCGCCGTGACCAAAGCGCATGGAGGAATCTTGTTTATTGATGAGATCGGCGAATTACATCCGCATCAAATGAATAAATTATTAAAGGTGCTTGAAGATCGTAAGGTGTTTTTGGAGAGTGCTTATTACAACTCGGAGGATATGAATATCCCGGGATATATCCATGATATTTTTCAGCATGGACTGCCGGCGGATTTTCGCCTTGTAGGCGCGACGACGCGTAATCCCCAAGAGCTGCCTCCTGCCATACGCTCCCGTTGTATGGAGATATACTTCAGGCCTCTAACACCGGACGAAATCGGTACAATTGCTTTGAACGCTTTGAAGAAAATCGGTTTGCCGGAAAACGGGGCCGCCGTGGAGGTCGTCAAGAAGCACGCAACCAACGGCAGGGAAGCGGTCAATATTATTCAGCTGGCGGCAGGAATGGCCTTGACAGACGGCCGTAAAGAAGTATCGGCTTCCGATGTGGAATGGGTGATCAACAGCTCGCAAATTCCTCCAAGACCGGAACGCAAGATCGGGTCGAAGCCGGAAATTGGCTTTGTTAACGGACTTGCCGTCTACGGGCCGAACCTGGGGACCCTGCTCGAGATCGAGGTTACTGCTATTCCGGTCGTTCAGCCGGGCAGCGGCAAATTTACCATCACGGGCGTCGTAGATGAAGAAGAGATGGGCGGAGGGGCCCGCACGATCCGCAGAAAAAGCATGGCGCGCGGCTCCGTTGAAAATGTGCTTACCGTATTGCGCAGATTGGGCATCAATCCGTACAATTATGATCTGCACATCAACTTCCCGGGAGGCACTCCGATAGACGGTCCTTCCGCAGGCGTATCGATGGCAACGGCCATAGCGTCAGCCATCAAGCAAATTCCGGTGGATAACCATATCGCCATGACCGGTGAAGTGGGCATTCATGGCAAGGTGAAGCCGGTTGGAGGCGTGGTCGCCAAAGTAGAGGCCGCATTCCAGGCAGGGGCCACCAAAGTCATTATCCCGAAAGAAAATTGGCAGGAAATATTCGGGGGTCTTAACGGGCTTGAGGTGATTCCGGTTGAATCAGTAGAAGAAGTGCTGCACCACGCTTTAGGAATAGAAATTTCCACGCTAACCGAAGCCTCCGGAATACAGCCGGATGTGATGCCGCCTGCATCGGTAACTGTTTTGCACGCTGACGGGCTAGAGTAATTATCTGCCTTCAGCGTTTCTTTTTGTCGGTGCGAGATAAGTTGACAAGCCGATTGGTGTTTTTAAATCAATTTTGCTAAAATGTTAACTACAGCAATTGGTAATGCTGGCGAAGCAAGGTCGCTTTAGAAGGCGGATTGTTGCGAAGTCAACTTTGCTGAAAGCAAAGTTCACAGGAGGTGCTCCAGGATGGGACCGAACAAATTAAAGGTGCGGCGCTTGCCGTTGCTTCCTTTGCGGGGATTGCTCGTTTACCCTAGCATGGTGCTGCATCTGGATGTAGGCAGAGAAAAATCAGTAAAAGCACTGGAGAAATCCATGGTGGATGACAGCATGATTCTTCTTTGCTCCCAATCGGAAGTTAACATTGAAGAGCCTACAACAGAAGACATATATCGCATCGGAACGATTGCCAAGGTAAGGCAGATGCTGAAGCTTCCTAACGGCACGATCCGGGTATTGGTCGAGGGAATCGTTCGTGCGGAAATCAGCGAATTTTTAACGAATGAGGAATACTACGAGGTTCAAGTCAAGGAGCTGCCTGAACAGGAAACTTCAGATCCTGAAATCGATGCACTGATGCGTACCGTTCTTACCCAGTTTGAGCATTATATTAATTTGTCCAAAAAGGTAACCCCGGAGACGTTAGCCGCCGTATCCGATATCGATGAGCCGGGCCGGCTGGCAGACGTGATTTGCAGTCATTTATCGTTAAAAATTAAGGACAAACAAGAAATTCTAGAAACCATCGATGTAAAGGACCGTTTGGAAAAGCTGCTCAGCATACTTAACAACGAACGTGAAGTATTGGAGCTTGAGCGCAAAATCAGCCAGCGGGTCAAGAAGCAGATGGAGAAAACCCAGAAGGAGTATTACCTTCGCGAGCAAATGAAGGCGATACAGAAGGAGCTGGGGGATAAGGAAGGCCGTGCAGGCGAGGTGGAGGAGCTGCGCAGCCAGCTTGCAGAAACGGATGTTCCGGAGAAGGTCAAGGAAAAAATCGAGAAGGAAATCGATCGGCTGGAGAAGATGCCGGCGACCTCGGCTGAAGGCGGCGTGATCCGGAATTATATCGATTGGCTGCTTGGCCTTCCATGGTCGAAGTTCACCGAGGATGATCTGGACATCAACCGCGCCGAGCAAATCTTGAACGAGGACCATTACGGGCTAGAGAAGCCGAAGGAACGTGTGCTGGAATATCTGGCCGTTCAGCAGCTGGTAAAGAAGCTTAAAGGGCCGATCCTGTGTCTTGTAGGGCCTCCCGGGGTAGGTAAAACATCGATCGCCCGCTCCATCGCACGGTCCTTGGGCCGGCAATTTATCCGTATCTCGCTTGGGGGCGTACGGGATGAAGCGGAGATTAGAGGGCATCGCCGCACTTATGTCGGCGCGATGCCTGGCCGTATTATTCAAGGGATGAAAAACGCAGGCTCCGCCAATCCGGTGTTCCTGCTCGATGAGATCGATAAAATGGCGATGGATTTCCGCGGAGACCCGGCGTCGGCGCTGCTGGAGGTTCTTGATCCGGAACAAAACAGTACGTTCAGCGATCATTACATCGAGGTCCCTTACGATCTGTCCAACGTTATGTTCGTCACAACGGCCAATGCGGTGCACAACATTCCGAGACCGCTTCTTGATCGTATGGAAGTGCTCTATATTCCGGGCTATACCGAGATCGAAAAGCTGCATATCGGCCGCAACTATTTGCTGCCTAAACAGCAGAAGGACCACGGTCTTAAAGACGATCAGCTGGTAATTGAGGAACCGGCGCTTATGCGGATTGTACGTGAGTATACGCGGGAAGCGGGAGTCCGCAATTTGGAGCAGCAAATTTCCGCGGTATGCCGCAAAGCGGCCAAGAAGGTCGTATCGGGTGAAGGTGAGAAGGTCATCATTGGCTACGATGATGTCAAGGAATACCTTGGACCACCCAAATTCCGCTTTGGCGTAGCCGAGGAATTCGATCAAATCGGTGCGGTTACCGGCCTTGCCTGGACGGAGGTCGGCGGCGATACCCTCGTTATCGAGGTTACGGTCATGCCGGGTAACGGCAAGCTGACGCTGACGGGCAAATTAGGCGATGTGATGAAGGAATCGGCGCAGGCAGCATTCAGCTACACCCGTTCCAGAGTGGGGCAGCTGAACATTCCGGCGGATTTTCATGAGAAGTTCGATATTCATATTCATATTCCGGAAGGAGCTATTCCGAAGGATGGACCTTCGGCCGGGATAACGATGGGGACGGCGCTGATCTCCGCCTTGACGAATATTCCTGTTTCCCGCGAAGTGGCGATGACAGGAGAGATTACGCTGCGCGGCCGCGTGCTCCCTATCGGCGGGCTGAAGGAAAAAAGCCTTGCCGCTCATCGGGCGGGCATTCGCAAGGTCATTATCCCTAAAGATAATGAGAAGGATATCGAAGAAGTACCGGAAAGCGTGCGCAAGGAGCTGACCTTTGTTCCAGTATCACATATGGATGAAGTGCTTGAGCATGCATTGGTCAAACCCGTAGGGGTATAAAGAGGCGATTTCGGCCTCGATGAAGGAAAGAGTGAAGGAAAACATGAAGGTCAATCAGGCTGAGTTTATTATCAGCGCGGTTGGTCCGAATCAGTATCCTGCGGACGCCTTGCCTGAGATTGCTCTGGCAGGGCGTTCTAACGTAGGAAAGTCATCACTGATCAATCGGATGATCCAGCGCAAAAATTTGGCTAGAACAAGCTCTAAGCCGGGAAAAACACAGCAATTAAATTATTATAAAATTAATCAGGACTTATTTTTCGTCGATTTGCCGGGCTATGGCTATGCCCAGGTTTCCAAGTCCAAGCGTGAAATTTGGGGCAAGTTTATCGAGGAATACTTGCTTCACAGAGAATTCTTGAAGCTGGTGCTGCTCGTTATCGATTTGCGGCATCCGCCTTCCAAGGATGATCAGGCGATGTATGCCTGGCTCAAACACAATGGAGTGCCTCTATGTGTCGTCACGACCAAGGCGGATAAAATATCCAAGGGCCAGTGGCAAAAGCACGTGAAGATCGTTAAGGAAACCTTGCAGATGGACAAGAACGATCCTTTCGTGTTGTTCTCATCCGAGCTCGGAATAGGCAAGGACGAGCTTTGGGGCGTCATTGAGAGCAAGATCCATAACGGCGAAACGGCCTCAACTCCGGACGAGGAGCCTGTGGAAGTCCAACCGGAATAATCCTGCCAACTATCCTGTAAAGACAAGTTACCTGCCGTAGCGGGCTTGTTTTTATAGGATAGTTTTTTATTTAGAAGGACTACTCACCAAAAAGAAAGCCTAACCCTGATCCGATCCAAATAGTTCGGACAACTAGGAGCCAGATGGCCATCATCGAATATGTCCCAGGGAAGTTGATAACTTTATAAGGGAAACAGAGGGATTTATATGAAAAGGTTGAATCCTTCCGTGATTAAAGCAGTTTTTTCTAAAATTCACCGGAATTCAATGAATGGATGGCAGGAATATTAAATATTTATGTAGTATAATGTATATAGAACAAGAGAATATAGGTTTGGCTTTATGTTTCGAAAACAAAGAATCGAGGGATTTTTATGGCAATTAGGTTAGCGACCAAATACGTCAAAACCTGCCTACAGTTAACGGAAGCCGAGATGGCCATGTTTATTCAGATGTTTGTCGATCATCAAGCCTCCTTGCAGGTGAAAGTGCTTGAAAATGGAAATCAAGAGGTGGTTTTGCTGGACAACGAAGCGGGACAAGAGATCGTCCTCTCGTTCGAAAGACAGTTCAACATGTATGTTTGCCGTGGTACATGCAGCATCACGGACAAAAATCTGGTTCAATTGATGAGAAAGGCCGTTTCAACCTTTAAAGGAAGTGCCATTGTTCACCGAATTTATGAATCTTATACGATGATTTATGAATATGACCGGGGCACGGTAATGAAAATTGTGGAACGCAAAGGGCAAACCGATCGTCTGATCTACGAGTATAAGGATACTGTCGGAATGCTGGAGAAAATGTTCCGTAAAGTGGAGGTAGAGCAAGAAATAATGACCATAAAATCTCAGATCAATGAATTGCTCGACCTGAGAAACGACATACAAGAAGCAGCCGTACGCGAACAAATTGATGACCGTCTTCGTAACCTGACGCATCGCTTATTCGTACTCGAAGCTTAACTATATAGAAGTCAAAGGGCTTTTCCGTTGATGCGGAAAAGCTTTTTTAATTTTGTCTTGATAAACATATAGGCGTTATTTCCCCGAAAAAAATCCATGGGTCCCATACACCTGAGACAAGTCTGTAACATATGTTAGACAATGTGCAGCGCTCGCAGCACAGAAAACTAGGCATTGGCAAAAAAAAGTATTGCTTTTATTCGGAATAGATGTTATTTTTATTTTCGTTGAAAACAAAATAGGAACCAGGATTCACTCAGGACATTGAATGTTGCGAGAGATTATTCCCTCGAGAAGTGAATGACGTAGGTCCTAGCGGATGAAATTTTTCAAACATTTTATTCCTAGGAAGGGGGACCGAAAGATGGAATACTCAACTTTCGGAAGACACGTTGCTGTTGATACTTGGGGAGTTGATTTTGAACTTCTCAACAATGCAGAATGGTTACAGGCGCAAATGGTAGAAGCTGCGGAGGCATGCGGGGCAACTGTGATGTCTGTTCAATCCAAGCAGTTTGAGCCGCAAGGTGCAACAGTGCTAGTATTATTGTCGGAAAGTCATCTCTCCATTCATACTTATCCTGAGAAAGGTTTTGCCGCATTGGATTGCTATACTTGCGGTGAGACAGTAGATCCTCAACTTGCTATTGATTATATGATTTCGGTTCTGAAGCCGGCAACGGCGCATGCAAAGAAGCTTGTTCGCGGCATGGGTGAATTGACAGTAGAGACACCGGAATTAAAGCTAGCTCAATTGACAAAATAATAACGTTAAATGGTAACCACGGAGAAATCCGTGGTTATTTGTTTGCCTAGCCCCCCATACAATGAATAAGTAAAGCTTGTATTACGTTTTAACCGAAGCTTGAGGAAGCTCATTGGACTTGGGGGGAGTTCGGGATGAAACGAAAACGCAAATGGATTATGTACGCCATCTTGGTTTTTTTTGTTGTTTGGCCGGTATATCAGATTATAGGTATGATAGGTGCTCATTCGGAAAAGCAGGATGCGGGCAAGCTCCTTTACCAGGTTTCGTTGTTTCAAATGGAGCTGTTAAGCAGCTACTTGCACGATATTGAGAAGGTGAAGGATACGGAAGGGTTGAATCCCTTACGTCAAGCGATCTATACGGCCAACTTTACGCATCAGCATCTTGTGCTTGCATATGGCGAAGATCAGCTCACCCCGCTTGAAAGCTTGTCGCAGCTGATGCAATACGTTCTCCGCCTGCAAATAGGGGGTCAGCGTCCGCTCAAGGGCGAAGAGGTTCAGGCATTGCTGGAGGTGCGCAAGCAGTTCGATGACCTGTACGATGCCTATGGGAAGCTCCTATCCTCCCGTGGGGATGTAGTAGGTTCTCAAAATCAAAGGCTGCAAAAAGATGATAAAATGGTGAACGAATTGCTCCGTAAAAAGCTGCTTCAATAGGGTGAAACATGCGTATATTGTATAAACGAAACCATTTTAGCTGAAAATATAGAAAATAGTTCCGGTTGATAAGCTTTGCTTTCACATATTATACAAAAAATTTGTCGGAGCGGCTTGTCAAACTGTGCTATAATGGGATCTAGATTAAGAAGAGGAAGGCAGGTGACACATATGCATATCGTTGTGGCGGGCTTGAACTACCGAACAGCACCGGTAGCGATCCGCGAGAAATTTACATTTTCCGATGCAGATCTAGCGCCGGCTCTGAAAGAGCTCAAAGAAACGAAAAGCGTAATGGAATGTGTCATTGTGGGCACCTGTAACCGTACGGAGCTGTATGTAGTTGTCGACCGGGAACATTTGTGCGATCATTATTTGCGGGGCTTCATTGAAAAATGGTTTGGCGTTCCGCGCGAGCAGTTCAATAAACATCTGTATGTTTATGAAAACGAGAAGGCGATCAATCATTTATTCCGCGTGACGAGTGGACTGGATTCCATGGTTATCGGGGAAACCCAAATTTTGGGCCAAATTCGCAATGCATTTTTACTATCCCAGCAAATGAAAACTACGGGGATTTTATTTAATACCTTGTTTAAACAGGCGATCACCCTGGCTAAACGCGCGCATACGGAGACGGGCATCGGGGAAAATCCGGTCTCGGTCAGTTATGCCGCCGTTGAGCTGGGCAAGCGCATTTTCGGAAGCTATGACCACAAGAAGGTAATGATCATCGGCGCAGGCAAGATGAGCGAGCTTACCGTGAAGCACCTTTATTCCAACGGTGCCGATAAGGTGATTGTCGTCAACCGCACCTTGAGCCGCGCTCAAGAGCTTGCCGGCAAGTTCCAAGGAGTGGCCAGCTCCATGGATAAGCTGCTCGACTATCTGGAGGAAGTGGATATAGTTATCAGCTCCACGGGCTCCTCGGAGATCGTATTAACGAAGGATCAGGTTGCGGCCGTCCTTCAGAAGCGCCGTTCGCGCCCTTTATTCATGATAGATATAGCCGTTCCAAGGGATTTGGATTCTTCCATCGGAGAACTGCCTAACGTATTTTTGTACGATATCGATAATTTGCAGTCCATCGTGAACAACCATCTGCAGGAACGCCGCAAAGCGGCTCTGGTCATCGAGGATATGATCGAAGAGGAGATGGCCGTGTTCGAGCAATGGACGCGTACGCTGGGGGTTACACCGTTAATCCAGGCGCTGCAAGCGAAAGCAAGCTCCATCCATGAAGAAACTATGGATAGCCTGATGAAAAAGCTTCCCGATCTGGATGAGCGTGAGCTTAAAGTGATTCGCAAGCTGACGAAAAGCATTGTGAATCAAATGCTGAGAGACCCAGTGATTCGGATTAAAGAGATGGCTGCTGAACGTGACGGGGAAGAAGCGCTCGATTATTTCACCAAAATATTTGCACTGGAAGATCAACTGGCACAGCAAGAACAATTGGAGAAGAACGTGAACCGTCAACAGGAAGTGAGCGAGACTCGTGATCGTTGGAAGGAAGAAATTTTGACGAAGGTTTCATTGAAGCCTGCCGATGCCTTGGCTAAAACGTAGTTTGGAGAGGTGCCATGGTCGCGAAAAGCTGGTTGTACGATGTCATTATTTATATATACGCCCTGAGCCTGCTGTTTTACTTCTCGGACTTTGTAGGTCCGAACCGAAGCGCAAAACGGATGGGGACAGGGTTGCTTTCTTTTGTTTGGGTTCTGCAAACGATGTATTTGGTTGTTAACCTGGTTTGGCATGACCGTTCGATGGCATTTTCCATGTTTGAAACGCTGTTTATGCTATCCTGGCTGCTTGTAACGGTTTCGCTTGTAGTGAACCGTTTTTTTCGTATCGAGCTGTTTGTGTTTATTGTAAATATGATAGGGTTTACCGTACTTGCGCTTAATTTCTTCAGCAATCCGAAGGTTTCGCCGACATTGGCCAACTGGAATGTGAGCGATGAGGTGTTGTTCATCCATATCAGCTTCTCACTGGGAAGCTATGTAGCCTTTGTTGTGTCCGGTGTTTTCTCGGGCATGTACTTATTCTTACATCGTCAATTAAAGGAGAAGAAGTGGTCGAAGCTTATGCAGAGACTTCCCAGCCTGGATAAGACGGATTATTACTCCTTCGTATCCGTTGTCATCGGGACACCGCTATTGCTGTTCGGCATGTCGCTCGGGGTTGTCTGGATCTCCTTGCAGCATGATTTGTCCTTGTTCTTTGATCCTAAAGTTATCAACTCATGGTTTGTCCTGCTTGCCTATATCTTTTATCTGTTCCAGCGCATTCTGCTCAAGACGCCGGGTTATAAGCTGGCATTGTGGAATCTTGCCGCATTTTTTATTATGGCTTTAAATTTTGTGTTCGCTAACTTCTATTCCTCGTTTCACCAGTGGTCTTAATAGTTCGGGCAAAGCGAGGGGGCAAAGCAGTGAAATGAAGAGAAGAAAAACGTACTACCCGTTGATGCTTCAGGCAGAGGACAAGCCGTGTGTTATAATAGGCGGTGGATCGGTAGCCGAACGGAAGGCTGAGGCTTTGCTTGAGGCAGGGGCAAGGGTAACCGTCATCAGCCCCGCCTGTACGCCTCGATTGGGAGGCTGGGCTAAGGACGGAACTATAAAACACATCCCATCAACCTATCAGCCCGGAATGCAGGAGCTGGCCAATGCGCTGCTAGTCTTTGCCGCTACGAATCGTTCGGAAGTGAATGCAGCCATACGTATGGAAGCGGAAGCGATGGGCAAGCTGGTCAATGTGGCGGATGATTCGGAAGGGAGCGGGTTTATTGTGCCTGCGACAGTTCGCCGCGGGAGGCTGCTTATTGCAGTTTCGACAGCGGGTGCAAGTCCGGCAGCAGCCCGTAAAGTGAAGCAGCAGCTAGAGGAGACGTTCGGCGATGAGTATGAGGCGTATTTGGACCTGCTTCAGGAATTGCGGGTGTTTGTCCAAAGCATCGTCGAGGACACGGCCGTACGCCAACAGTGGTTCCGGCATATGCTGGAATGGGAGCTGCTCCTGTTAATCCGTTCTGGACGGCTTGAGCCTCCGGATCGTCTGAATTTGATGGAGATCATTCACAAAGATCCGACAACAGAAGGAATGGAACGGGTTAAAGATTGGCTTCAAAGCCGGTTACCTTCTACGGGAGGGACATAGCATTTAAAGCATCCGCTATGAAAGAGGAAACGCTCTTGGCACCAAATATTATTTTGATCATAGAGAGGGCTGACATACATGCGCAAAATCGTAGTAGGAACCCGGCAAAGCGCTCTTGCATTAACCCAGACCGGTCAGGTCGTAGAGCAGCTGCGCGAGCTGTCCAAGCAGCTTGGGATCGAATGCGAGTTTGAACTGAAAAAAATCGTAACCAAAGGCGACCGCATTCTGGATGTGACCTTATCCAAGGTGGGGGGCAAAGGCCTCTTTGTCAAAGAGATCGAGCAGGCGATGTTCGACGGAGAGATCGATATCGCGGTACATAGTATGAAAGATATGCCGGCGGAGCTGCCGGAGGGATTAAGGATAGGCGCGGTTCCGCGCCGCGAGGATGCTAGAGATTGCCTGATTTCCCGTGAAGGCCGCGGATTGGACGAACTTCCTCAAGGAGCCAAGGTAGGGACCAGCAGCTTGCGCCGTTCCTGTCAGCTGCAGAACTACCGTCCCGACTTGAAGATTGAATCCATTCGGGGCAATATTGATTCGAGATTGAAGAAGCTCGAGACGGAAGGCTTTGACGCCATTCTGCTGGCCGCCGCAGGCTTGCACAGGATCGGCTGGCAGGATCGGATCAGCGTCTATATTCCAGCTGAGATTAGCTTGCCTGCAGTAGGGCAAGGAGCACTATGCATCGAGTGCCGCAGCGACGATGAGTTCGTCCTTGGACTGCTCAAGCACTACAATCATGAGCCTACCGCTTTGGCGGTAGCGGCCGAAAGAAGCTTTCTTGCCAGATTGAACGGAGGCTGCCAGGTACCTATCGGGGCTTTTGCAAGCCTCGGGGATAAGGGCGGCAATCCGGCTATTACTTTGACCGGAATGGTAGGCTCGCCGGACGGCAAGCTGCTTTTGAAAGAAACGATGACAGGCACTGACCCGGACAAGCTGGGCCGCCACGTAGCGGAGTCTTTAATTGGTCAGGGAGCCGAAGATATATTGGCGACAGTGAGGAGTTGAGCTGAGGTGAGCAAAGGTGTCGTATATCTCGTAGGAGCTGGGCCAGGAGACCCTAAGCTCATTACGGTACGGGGACTGGAGGCGATTCAACGAGCCGATGTCGTCGTATACGACCGGCTGGCAAGTCCTAGATTGCTGAAGCATATGAAGCCGGACGCCGAGAAAATTTTTGTCGGCAAGCTGCCCGATAAGCACATGATGAAGCAATCGGAAATTAATCAGCTGCTTGTTGATTTAGCGCTGCAGGGCAAGACGGTAACCCGCTTGAAGGGCGGGGATCCGAGCGTCTTCGGACGTGTGGGAGAAGAAGCGGAGCTGCTCGTGGATAACGGCATTCCGTTCGAGATCGTTCCGGGAATCACATCTGCGATCGCGGTGCCTGCTTATGCGGGAATCCCGGTGACGCACCGGGATTTTACCTCCTCTTTCTCGATAGTGACCGGGCATGAATACCCGAATAAAACCTATAGCAGTGTCAATTGGGATAATTTATCGCAAGCGTCGGGCACGCTCATTTTTCTTATGGGCGTAGCAAATCTGGATTTCATATGCAGCCGTCTGATCGACGGCGGCAAGTCGCCTTCCACTCCGGTTGCGCTGATTCGCTGGGGAACCTGGATGGATCAAAGAACATTAACGGGCACCCTAACGGATATTGTCGACAAGGTCCGCGCAGCCAACTTCCAATCTCCCGCCGTCATCATCGTAGGGGAGGTTGTGAAGCTTCGCGAGAGGCTGGCTTGGTTCGAGAAGAAGCCCTTGTTCGGGCGGCGTATTCTCGTCACTAGAGCAAGGAGCCAGGCGAGTGAGCTGGTCCAGCTGATTGAGGAGCTTGGCGGCGAGGCGATTGAATTTCCTGTTATCAGGACCCAGCCTCCTTCGAAGCCGGAAGCACAGCAGAAGCTTGACGACACGCTTACTCAGCTGTCCCGTTTTGAGTGGATCTTTTTTACAAGCGTCAACGGGGTGGAATATTTCTTCCAGCGGCTGCAAAAGAACCGCGTCGATGTAAGGACAATGAGCAGCGCCCGGATCGTGGCCGTAGGACCAAAGACAGCGGAAGCATTGGCGCAGCGGGGGTTAGTTGCCGAGGAGCTGCCTGCCAAGTTCCAGGGAGACGAGATGCTCGCCGCCTTTGCCAAGGAGCTGAAGCCTGGTCAGCAGGTGCTGCTGCCCACGGCCGATATCGCGAAGGAATACATCCCGGCGACATTAAGACAAATGGGTCTTCAAGTAACGGAAGTAGATGTCTATGAAACGGTTCTCGATACGAGCGGAGGCTCGGAAATCATTGAGCTGTTGGAACAGAATACGATCCATACCATAACGTTTACAAGTTCATCGACCGTAACGAACCTCATTATCGCTTTGCAGCAGCTAGGCGCAGACAAGCCCCTTGAACTGCTGCAGCCATGCAAGATTGCCTGTATCGGGCCTATGACGGCCAAGACCGCGGAGGAAGCGGGCCTTAAGGTAGACTACCTGGCCGAGGAAGCAACGGTTGCTTCTTTGGTCCAAAGCATGTACAGCCAGGCATAATAGGGAACAATCAAGATAAAGGTTAAGGAGGAAGCAGCATGGGATTTCCTATGGTACGCAACAGAAGATTACGCGGCTCCAAAGCACTACGCAATTTGGTAAGAGAGACAACTTTATCGGTTCATGATCTGATCTATCCTATTTTCGTTACACACGGCTCTCAAATCAAAGAAGAAATCAGCTCTATGCCGGGTGTATACCACTTTTCGCTGGATACGCTGGAGCAAGAGCTGAAGGAGATTACGAGCTTGGGCATTGAGGCTATCATGCTGTTCGGCGTTCCCGAGCATAAGGATGCTCATGGCAGCTCGGCATATGACGATAATGGCATCGTACAGCAAGCGACACGCCGAATTAAAGAGCTCCATCCTGATTTGCTCGTGATGGCCGACAACTGTCTGTGCCAGTTTACAGACCACGGCCACTGCGGCGTCGTTCATGTTGATGAGAAAACGCAATGCGCCGAGATTCTTAACGATGAGTCGCTGGAGCTGCTTGTCCGTACGGCGGTATCGCAAGCGAAAGCGGGGGCCGACGTTATCGCTCCTTCGAATATGATGGACGGGTTCGTAGCGGCTATTCGCCAAGGCTTGGACGAAGCAGGGTTTGAGAATGTGCCGATCATGTCCTATTCGGTTAAATACGCTTCGGCATACTACGGACCATTCCGTGAAGCTGCACATTCGGCGCCTCAATTCGGTGACCGCAAAACGTATCAGATGGATCCGGGCAATGCACGCGAAGCGCTTCGTGAAGCGGAGTCCGATGTGCTTGAAGGCGCGGATTTCCTGATGGTGAAGCCTGCTATGGCTTACATGGATATTATTCGCACCTTGCGCGATCAGTTCGATCTGCCGCTTGTAGCTTATAATGTCAGCGGTGAATACTCACTGATTAAAGCGGCCGCACAGCAGGGCTGGGTAGACGAGCGTTCTATCGTTATGGAAACGATGATCGGCTTCAAGCGCGCAGGCGCCGATTTGATTATTACCTATTTTGCTAAAGACGTAGCCCAATGGCTGAAGGAACAGCAATAGTACGGGGTTCGGGAAGAAGCAAGAGCTTTTCATACTGACTGCGGTTAGTGGAAAAGCTCTTTTTTTCTCGCCGCGTCGCGGTTCTTGTCATACTTTTGTCGGATTCTACGATAGGCAATCGGTTGTTAGAGGTTGCCAAATAGGGCATAATGTTAATAGATCATAGGAGTTCGCGGAAAGAGGTATAGAGGATGAGCTATAACGATAATTTCATTAAAGCCTGTAAGAAGCAGCCTGTAGATACGCTGCCGGTTTGGTATATGCGTCAGGCAGGACGTTCGGACCCGGATTACCGTAAAATTAAAGAAAAATATAGCCTTCTTGAGATTTGCAGGCAGCCTGAGCTTGCCGCGGAAGTCACGATGATGCCGGTCAAAAAGCTTGGCGTCGACGCGGCTATTTTGTATTCGGATATTATGAATCCGGTTGCCTCGATCGGGATTGATTTTGACATCGTTAAGGATGTTGGACCCGTTATCCATAACCCGGTCCGTACGGCAGAGGATGTGGACAGACTTCGCCCGATTCAAGTGGAGCAGGATTTATCCCATATTATTAAAACGATCGAAATTCTTGTGGCGGAGCTTAAAGTTCCTCTCATTACATTCGCCGGTGCACCATTTACCATCGCCAGCTATTTGGTCGAAGGCAGGCCATCCAAGTCCAAAGACTATCTGCACACGAAAGCTCTGATGTATGGAGCGCCCGATGTTTGGTTTAAACTGATGGATAAGCTTGGAGATATGATCATTACCTATTTGAAGGCACAGATTGCCGCAGGAGCCAAGGCGGTTCAGTTGTTCGACAGCTGGGTCGGGGCTTTGTCTCCGAGAGACTTCCAGACCTATGTACTGCCTACGATCACTCGAATCTTTGCCGAGCTCAAGCACCTGGAGCAGCCTAAAATTTATTTCCCTGGCGTAAGCTCCGGCGAGCTTCATTCCAGCCTTGTTAACATCGATGCCGATGTCATAGGGTTGGATTGGCGTGTGCCTATTTCCGAAGCTCGCAAGAGAATCGGACCGAAATTTGCGGTACAAGGCAATCTGGACCCTACGGTTCTGACCGGACCGCTGTCGGTGATCCAAGAGCAGGCCAAAGCTATCATTGATCAGGGAATTCAACAGCCGGGCTACATCTTTAACCTGGGCCACGGGGTATTCCCGGAAGCGTCTATCGACAAGCTGAGAGAATTGACGGAATTTGTACACGAATATTCTCGTGAAGCTATCGCCCAATCGAAACAAGGAAGTGGTGTCTAATGACCAAACAGCGAATCGGCGTGTTAGTCATGTCCTACGGAACTCCAGAGAGCCTGGACCAAGTAGAGGCTTATTATACTCATATACGCAGAGGGAATCCTCCTAGCCCTGAGCAGCTCAAGGAGCTGACAGACCGGTACGATGCTATCGTGGGCGGATTTTTCCCGTTAAGAGAAAATACGAACAAGCAAGTGCAGGCTTTGGAGCAAATGCTGAACGAACGTCATCCGGATAAAACGTTTGTATGCTACCAAGGTTTAAAGCATGCGTCGCCATTTATTGAGGACGGCGTGGAGCAAATGATCAAGGATGGCATCGAGCAGGCGGTGGGCGTTGTGCTTGCTCCACACTACTCCATTATGAGCGTAGGCGGATATATCAAGCGCGCTCAAGAAAAGGCCGAGGAGCTTGGCGGTCTGGACATTAAGTTCGTTAAGAGCTATCATTTGCACCCGAAGCTTATCGAAGCCTTGTCCAATCGCGTGACCGAAACCCTGCAGCGCTTTGAAGGTACGCCGAAGGAGGAAGTCCGGGTTATATTCACCGCGCACAGCCTGCCTGAAAAAATAGTAGAGATGAGAGATCCTTATCCAGAACAGCTGCTCGCCACCTCCAAAGCAATTGCGGAGCAAACAGGAGTGACCAATTGGCAGTTCGGGTGGCAAAGCGCGGGTCAAACGGCTATGCCGTGGCTTGGACCGGACATTCTGGATGTGCTTCATACCATTACGAAGGAAGAGCAAGTGAAGAATGTGCTCATCTGTCCGATCGGGTTTGTATCCGATCATCTGGAGGTATTGTACGATCTCGACATCGAGGCCCAGCAGGTAGCCAAAGAGCTGGGGATCCATCTGGAGCGTACACCGTCCCTGAATACCGATCCATTGTACATGGAGACGCTCAGCGACGTCGTGTACGAGCAATGCAACGGAAAGTAACAGGTAGAGCGGATGGCTGAACCAAGAAAGGTGTTCCCATCCGCCTTTTATTAGGATCCTAATAGACGGTGAAATGGGGTATTGAAATGAGCATGCGCAAACGTTCCGACGAGCGGTCGGCCAAAGCATTCGCGGAAGCGAAGGAAGTCATTCCCGGAGGTGTAAATAGTCCGGTTCGCGCCTTCAAATCGGTTGGATTAACTCCTTTATTTATGGAACGCGGACTGGGTTCACGCGTTTATGACATTGATGGCAACGAGTTTATTGATTACATAGGCTCCTGGGGGCCGCTGATCGTCGGTCACTCCCATCCGGACGTTGTCCAGGCTATCAAGCAGACGGCGGAGAAGGGCTCCAGCTTTGGAGCGCCTACGGAACTGGAAACCGAGATGGCCAAGCTCGTTATCGAGCGCGTTCCCTCTCTCGAAATGGTGCGTATGGTGAATTCCGGAACCGAAGCGACGATGAGCGCCTTGAGGCTGGCCAGAGGCTACACGAAGAGAGCCAAGATCGTCAAATTCGAGGGCTGCTATCATGGTCATGCCGATTCCCTCTTGATCAAGGCGGGCTCCGGCGTAGCTACCCTAGGACTTCCTGACAGTCCAGGGGTTCCGGAGAGCGTTGCCGTAAATACAATTACCGTTCCTTATAATGATCTGGAATCGGTTCAGCTGGCCTTTGAAAAATTCGGCGAAGAGATTGCCGCTATCATTGTGGAGCCGATAGGAGGCAACATGGGAGTTGTCCCGCCGCTTCCGGGTTTTCTGGAGGGCTTGCGCGATATCACTCGCCGTTACGGCAGCTTGTTAATCTTTGACGAAGTAATGACCGGCTTCCGCGTAGGTCTTCATTGCGCCCAAGGCTTGTACGGCATTGACCCTGATTTGACCTGTCTGGGTAAAATCATCGGAGGGGGTCTCCCTGTCGGCGCTTATGGCGGGAAGCACGCCATTATGGAGCAGATCGCACCAAGCGGTCCTATCTATCAAGCAGGAACTTTATCCGGTAACCCGCTCGCGATGGCGGCAGGCTATACCACATTGAAGCTTCTAGGTGAGCCTGGGGTATATGAGGAGCTTGAACGCAAATCCGCGAAGCTGGAGGAAGGGTTCACTCGCAATGCCAAGGAGCTTGGGATCGCAAGCACGATCAACCGGGTTGGCTCCATGATCTGCCCCTTCTTCACGGATCAGAAGGTCATTGACTATGAGACGGCAAAAACCTCGGATCTGAACCGGTTTAATCGCTACTTTGCCGCGCTGCTTGATTTGGGAGTCAGCATCGCTCCTTCTCAGTTTGAAGGCATGTTCGTATCTACGGTGCACACGGACGAAGATATCGATCAGACAATTGCCGCTCATTATGAGGCGCTGAAACAGCTGTAAGTCTAAAGATGGAACCCAAGCTTGTCCGCTGCTTATTATACTAGGCAGAGGGCAAGCTTTTTTGCTATCGCATATATCCATTCCAAGCCCCCCAAAAGCACCTGAATCAGCAGCACCGAAGGTCAAGAGTTCTCTTTATATGGGGTATTGGTCGGATCTAGAATAGGAAAGTCCCGTCACGCCATATTGCTCGTGTAGAACCTCTCTGGAAGAGCAGAAGGACTTCCTGAAGCGTGAATAACAAACAAGACGCCTCCTGACTTAGGAAGCGTCTTGTTGTTTCTAGCCTTCTATTCGGTTTTATTTGGAACAGGGGTCCCCGTTGCCGTCGTTGAAGGCGTCGGTGACGGTGCCGCACTGCCGCTCGCAGAAGTTCCCGGAGTAGCCTTACCTGCGGAATCGGATGATGTACCTGACGTCCCGCCGGTATTCGGTTTCGCGGATGGCTCCTGCACCTGATTATTGTTCGCCGGAGGTGTAGGAGTAGGGTTAGTAGCCGGCGATGGCGTCGGTGTCCCTTGCGGATGCGGTGTACTGGCTCCGCTGTTTCCGCTATTTCCGGTGTTGCTGTTATTACCGGATGGCTGCCCCGTTGGCGGAGTTGTTGCATCTGCGCCGTTGTTGTTCGAAGTGCCAGGCGATGGTGTCGGCGTAGTTTTCGGCGGAGCTGTCTCCTTATCCCCAGGTGTTGCTTTCCCGCCGTTCGTTTCTTTGGCATCCGTATCTTTACCGGCAGGAGGCTTGGTCGTGCCCGGTGTACTGGTGCCGTTTTTGTTGGTTCCCGCATTGCTGCCCGTATCCGGCTTCGTCGGTTCCCCTTTGTTCGTGTTTGCCGAAGGGGTAGATGACGGAGTCGGAGTAGGTGCCGGCGTCGGGTTGTTTTTCTGCTTGGCTTTCAATTCAGCCTGCTCTTTCAAAAAATCCGGATGGTCATAGGAACCGCCTGGATCGATCTTGTCGATTCCGTCCCATACCCGGTTCGCTACTACGTTCTCAGGATGATCGTAAACCAGGAAGGCTGAAGGCAGGCGCCGTTCGCCATACCGGCTGGAAGGCTTCGTGACCAGCTCGCCGTTATAGACCAATTCGGAGGAGGCCCCGCCATCCAGAAATCCTGCATTGATAACGTCGTCTTCCATAAACAAATCCTGAACTTCCTTCAAGGTAGCCCCAACGCTGTGGGTCTGGCGTCCGTCGATGACGATGAAGATGACGGTTCCGTCCGCCTTCTGTCCTACCGCCGTTCGCGGTGCGCGGCTGCCGTCATTAATAGGAAGCGGCTTTCCGTTAGCAATGACACGAGGGTAGAACGATGCGGCTTCCGAGATGCCCATCTCCTGCAGCTCGAAAATATTATATTTTCCGATAATGAGTGTCCCGTCTTTCGTAAATCCGACAATATGCTGCGGAACGCTGCCGTCCTGGTCCGTATAAATGACCTCGCCGCCGGAGATAATGGCGCCAAGAGCGGCAAACCCGTTGCCGAGTCCTTCGGGATCGTTAAATCCGCCGGCGTTGACACCGGCTACCGCCCCGGTCCGTTTGACCATGGAGGTGATTTTCTCCCCTTCACCAGGCTTTTCCGGGGTCATGATCCGTATCGATTTGGGATCGTAAACGTACATCCGCTTACCTTTCCACAGCTTGCCGGAAATATCTTCTACTTTTACTAGCTCATCGATAGAACGTATTCTTTTAGTTGTTGTTGCAATCATACCGGGTAGCTGCTTTTCAACTGCATTTTCTTCAACGAAGGTATGTAGCTGCTTGACCAGATCGTCACGCATTTCCGTGCCGACAAACATCCAGGCCCAGTCCCGATGCTGCGTGATGATGACGGTTTGAGCCATCCAGATCCGAATATCCGTTCCCGGCTTCGTCAGGAATAAAAAGCTCGACGTCATGAACGTAATAATGGCGATAAGCATCAGCGACTTCTTCAGCCAGCTCCAGTCGCGAAGCTGCTGCCTCGTTGCTTCCAAGAAATGTATGGCAGTGCTCACTTTGTCCACTCCTGTTTTAATAATGAACATAAACGGTTTTTAACTCTATTATTCTACCATATCCCGTTCCAATATGATAGACGAACCCCAAGCGGCGAAGTTGCAGGGTACCATGAAGATTTGCCGGCAATTTGTTACAATAAAAGCCATGAAAGGAGCATGGTGAATGATTCCGTGGCAGAAAAAAGGAGAATGGCTTGAACTCAGGCTTCCGAGAGTATTGGAGTCGGAGGAGGGGCTTAAAGAGTACCTAAGTCTTTCGGATAAATATTTGAAGCAATTAATGCAAACAGGAGGGGTATCCATCAAAGGACCCCGGGTCCGTCTTCGCCTGTTTCCGAATGAACCGATAAACCATATGCATCCATGGGCACCGTTAGAAGTGTTGTACGAGGATCATTTTTGCCTGGTTGTCCAAAAGCCGCCGGGAATGAAGGTGCATGGAGACAGTGCCGCGAGTACGAATCAGGCTGCAACGCTTGCGGATGCAGTAGCCAGCTACTATGAATCAACGGGGCAATCCTGCAGGGTGCGGCACATTCATAGATTGGATGAAGATACGACGGGACCGGTCCTGTACGCCAAGCATGAATGGCCGCAGCAGATATTGGACGCCGCAATGCGGGAGAAGCGGATCGGGCGCCAATACGCGGCCATAGTACAAGGCAGGCTCAAACAAAAAAAGGGCACGATAGATGCCCCCATCGGAAAAGACAGGCACCATCCTGCACGCAGACGGGTCTCACCGACAGGGGAGCGGGCCGTGACCCAATACGAAGTGGTTGAACAGTGGGGTGAAGCCGCCCTGGTTAGACTGCAATTGGAGACAGGCCGCACTCATCAGATTCGGGTCCATATGAGCTATATGGGCCATCCGATTTGGGGCGATCAGCTGTATGGCGGCACGACTCAGCATATAAACCGGCAAGCGCTTCACGGAGAAAGACTAGGATTTCCCCACCCTCTGACGGGGGAGCAGCTTGACATTGAATGCCCCTGGCCCGAGGATATGAGCAGCCTTTACGATATCCTGCAAAAAATATAGTCATGCTCTTCCCGCGCAAACCATATAAATCTATAGATAAGTAAAAATGACTATCTCACGATGCGGTTTGCGAGACTAGTTCATAAGAGGGAGGACAAAACATTGGCTGAACAGCAAAGCGGATTGCGATTTGATATCTATGAGCGAGTGCATTTGTCGGAAGGTGTGGCAGGGATCAAGGAGCTGGAGGGCATTGAGCTTGCCCCGCATATTCAAGTGCTTCCACAAGGGGATCAAGCTCTTTTGCGCGGCAACCTGCTCTTGTCCGGGACATATGTGGACGAACAGGATGCGGTGAACCGTACCTTGGAGCATCTGATTCCGGTCGAAATTACACTTCCTATGAACCGAGTGCAGCGGATGGAAGACATAGCGGTAGAGATTGAAAATTTCGATGTGGAGCTATTGTCGACAAGGAGCTTGAATATCACTGGCGTCTTGTCTCTAAACGGACTTGAGGTCGTGTCGCCATCGGTCGGAGATATTTGGGGCGAAGCTGAGGAGGAAGTCGTCTTTGTACACGAGGTGCAGGGACAGCAGCGGGAGCCGGAAGTACCTGAATCGCCGGCAGCGGTTCAAGAGGAAGTTGAACGTCAGGAAGAAGAAGTCTCATTGACGGTACAGATCGAGCCAAAGGGCGGGGAACAGGAGGAATGGACTTCTCCCTCTTTGGCGTTTGCCGCTGCGAATCCTATTGAAGAGAAGATAGTCGCAGAGACGAAGGAGACAAAGCCTGAACAGGCACAGCAAGCAAGACAAGATCAGCGGTCATCGGCTCAGGAGAGCGGTTCTCTTGCCGCATTGGAGGTGCCGGAGGAAGCGGTGCCTGTCTCAGAGCCGGTGGCAGTCGAAGCGGCTTCAGAAGCAGAAAGCAGCGAGGATAAGAGCAAGGAAATGAAGATTGGGATCTCGGGCAAAAAAGGGGAAGCGGAAGAACCGGCCAAACCGTTTGGTCTGACCTCCTTGCTGCAGAGCCAGGCATCGGTGAAAGCACCGGAGGGCAGGCAGGAGGAGGAGTCGCCCGCGGTCGACCCGCCTCAGGGAGAGAAGGTCGAGTGGAAGAGACTGCTCGCAAGTCCCAAAGGGGAGCAGAAGGAATTCAAACGCCTTCGACTCTGCATTGTCCAGAAGGAAGAAACCTTGGAGAGCATTGCCAAGCGCTATGATCTGAATCCCCGTGAAATCGCACTGTTCAATAGGCTCGGCGATACCGATTTAACGGAAGGCCAAATTGTTTATATTCCGAAATAATCCAAGAGACTGGAAAAAACACCTCGAACTTCCCTGGAAAACGGGTTTGTTCGGGGTGTTTTTTGGTTATATTGAGTAGTATCGACGACTTATGACACTTATCGTATTGACTGTATGTGGAATGTTGTTTATCATAGGAATGATTATACATGCTAACAACGTGGAAAGGGAATAGTAGGCAGCCAACCCTTCAGAGAGCGGAATTGCTGCGCTGTAAGATTCCGCAGGATGTAACTGGCCGAAGTCGCCCTGGAGTTGCAATGTTCAACCGATTCAGATTTCCTTAGCGTTAGGCGGTCCTTACCATGAAGCCCTTCGCAGCTGATGAGACTAGACATTGCCGGTCACAGCCGTTATCTGTTGAAGTGCCGCATAGCGATCTTTTTCGCCTTGTGTGTCCGTTGCATTGTTAATACAGTGGCGGATACCAGGGGAGGAACGCCATTGCGGAATAAAGGTGGTACCACGGAAGCAGATCCTTTCGTCCTTTGCGGCGGAAGGATTTTTTTGTTGCATCTGGCAACGATACGCAGCAAACTCCTGGGATACCGGGACTTATTACGATTTTTTAACAATGGAGGTCCATAGCGATGGAAGAAACCAAGACGACTCAACCCCAAGCTTCGACGACGTCGATGCCCACAACCTACGACCCGAAAGAGGCCGAAACAAAATGGTACGATTATTGGCTGAAGGGCCAATTCTTTAAAGCGGGTCAGCGCCAGGATGCTGAAACGTATACGATTGTTATTCCGCCGCCGAACGTGACAGGAATGCTGCATATCGGGCATGCTCTGGACTGTACGCTTCAAGATATCATGATCCGCACCAAAAGAATGCAGGGATATGACGCGCTCTGGCTTCCGGGATCGGACCATGCGGGTATCGCCACTCAAACCAAGGTGGAGCAAAAGCTGCGGGAGCAAGGAATGACCCGTTACGATCTGGGACGCGAGAAGTTCCTCGAAAAAGTATGGGAGTGGAAGGAGCTTTATGCGGAATCCATTCATCAGCAATGGGCGAAAATGGGCTTTTCACTCGACTACTCCCGGGAACGCTTTACCCTGGACGAAGGCTTGTCCAAGGCGGTTCGCGAAGTATTCGTGAAGCTGTACGAGAAAGGCATTATCTACCGCGGCAACTACATCATCAACTGGGATCCGGCTGCACGCACGGCTCTTTCCGATATTGAAGTTGTATACAAAGAGGTGCAGGGACATCTGTACCATCTTCGTTATCCGGTAAAGGACAGCGATGAGTCCATTGTTGTTGCGACGACTCGTCCCGAGACGATGCTAGGGGATACGGCGGTTGCGGTCCATCCGGAGGATGAGCGCTATCAGCACCTGATCGGCAAAATGCTAGTACTGCCGATAATCGGCCGTGAGATTCCGATTGTAGCGGATGAGTATGTTGAAAAAGACTTCGGCAGCGGCGCCGTGAAAATCACGCCTGCCCATGACCCGAACGACTTCGAGGTAGGCAAGCGCCATGATCTGCCGCAAATTCTCGTTATGGACGAAAGCGGCAAAATGAACGAGAACGCCGGCAAATATAACGGGGTGGACCGGTTTGAATGCCGCAAGCAAATCGTTGCCGATCTGAAAGAGCAGGGCGTTTTGGTGAAAATCGAAGACCACGTTCATCAGGTTGGACATAGCGAGCGCAGCGGCGCTGTAATCGAGCCGTACTTGTCTACACAATGGTTCGTCAAAATGAAGCCGTTGGCTGAACGTGCGATTGAAGCGCAAAAATCCGGAAAAGGAGCTAACTTCGTTCCAGACCGCTTCGAAAAAACGTATCTGCATTGGATTGAAAATGTACGCGACTGGTGTATTTCCCGCCAGCTTTGGTGGGGTCACCGGATTCCGGCATGGTACTGCGAGGACTGCCAACAAACCCATGTTTCCCGTGAAGACGTTAAGCAATGCTCCTGCGGCAGCACGAACCTGAAGCAGGATAACGATGTATTGGATACGTGGTTCAGCTCCGCATTATGGCCGTTCTCCACGCTCGGATGGCCGGAACAAACGGCGGATCTGGAACGTTATTACCCTACCACTTTGCTTGTAACAGGCTACGATATTATTCCGTTCTGGGTATCCCGGATGATCTTTACGGGTCTGGAATTTACGGATCAAATGCCGTTCAAGGACGTTCTGATTCACGGGCTGGTGCGCGATGCCGAGGGCCAAAAGATGTCCAAATCGCTCGGCAACGGCGTCGACCCGATCGAGGTAATCGAGAAGTACGGCGCGGACGCGATGCGCTGGATGCTGTCCACAAGCTCAACACCTGGTCAGGATCTTCGCTTCCGCTGGGAGAGAGTGGAGCAGGCGCGCAACTTCGCTAATAAAATTTGGAATGCTTCCCGGTTCGCCCTGATGAATCTGGGAGATTTCAAAGCGGAGGAAATCGATCTTAGCGGATCCTTGGGAACAGCCGACCGCTGGATTCTGCACCGTCTGAACGAAACCGTCCGCGATGTGACTCGTCTCATGGATTCCTATGAATTCGGGGAAACCGGACGTGTGCTGTATAACTTTATTTGGGATGACTTGTGCGACTGGTATATCGAGTTCAGCAAAATTTCGTTATACGGTACGGATGAGCAGGCTAAGAAAACGACGAAATCCGTGCTTGCCTACGTTTTGGACCAAACACAGCGTCTCATTCATCCGTTTATGCCGTTTATTTCCGAGGAAATATGGCAGCACCTTCCTCATCAAGGAGAGACGATTACCCTTGCTCAGTGGCCTGTATATGAGAGCCGCTTTGAGGCTGAGGAAGCGGTACGTGAAATGGAGCTCCTGATGGATATCATTCGTGCTGTGCGTAACATTCGCGCAGAGGTTAATGTGCCGATGAGCAAAAAAATCGAGCTGCTGGTGAAGCCTGCGTCGGCAGACGTTCTTGCCAGCTTGAAGAATAATGAAGGATATATTCAACGCTTCTGCAACACTTCGCTGCTTGAAATCGGTATGGATATTGCAACGCCGGATAAAGCGATGACAGGTATCGTAACGGGAGCCGAGCTATCCTTGCCGTTAGCGGGGCTGATCGATATTTCCCAGGAGATTGCGCGGCTTGAGAAGGAGCTTCAAACGCTGCACGGAGAAGTGGAGCGTATTGAGAAAAAGCTGGCCAATGAAGGATTCGTGGCCAAAGCGCCGGCCAAAGTTATCGAAGAAGAAAAAGCTAAGCTAGCCGATTACGCGGATAAGAGAGATAAAGTGATCGCCCGTTTGACTGAACTGAGAGGGTGAATAAGATGAGCGAGACGAACGTACCAGCAAGACCAAGCGGTACCGCTTTTCAAAGTGCGTCAGAGGCCATCGATTGGATTGTACATTTGATTCCATTCGGAATTAAGCCGGGGCTTAACCGAATGGAAAAGCTGATGGAGCTGCTTGATAATCCGGAGCGCCGCTTGAAATTCATTCATGTGGCGGGAACGAACGGCAAAGGCTCCGTCTGCGCCTATCTAACTGAGATCTTAAAGCAGAGCGGATACGATGTGGGGACCTTTACGTCCCCTTATATCGAGAAATATACGGATCGCATTCGGTTGAACGGCGAGAACATATCGGAAGAAGACTTGCTGCGCGTTGTCAACAAAATCAAGCCGCTGGTCGATGAGATTGCGGCTTCCGAGCTCGGACAGCCGACGATGTTCGAAGTGTCGACAGCCGTAGCGATAGAATATTTTGCCCACGTATCCTATCCGGACTTTGTCGTGTGGGAGACAGGCCTTGGAGGACGTCTGGATTCAACGAACGTCGTCAGTCCGATCCTTTCGATCATTACGAATGTAGGCCATGACCATATGGAAATACTGGGTGATTCCATCGAGAAGGTGGCTGCTGAGAAAGCGGGTATTATTAAGGCGGGTGTACCGGTAGTCAGTGCAGTAAGCCAACCGGAAGCGATTGAGGTATTGGAGCAAACAGCCAAGCAGAAAAACAGCACGCTTTATTTATTGAACAGACAATTCCGCTATGAAGTGCTATCTTCCAAGGAAAATGACCAGACCTTTGGGTTCCAAAGTCCGTTCCGCCCTATTCCGGAGATAGGAATTACGATGAACGGGCAGCATCAGCTGCAAAATGCTTCGGTAGCCTTAATGGCTATCGAGCTGATGCGTCAATATTATGCTTTGATTGTAGAGGACGATGTGCTGCAGGATGCCATGAGGGCAACCAAGTGGGCGGGGCGGCTCGAGATGATTTCCCAATCTCCGCGTATTCTCATAGACGGCGCACATAATCCCGAGGGAGGTGCTGTATTAGCACAGGCACTACGGGAAACGTACACATACAATAAACTACACTTTGTTATGGGAATGCTCTCTACCAAGAATCATTCCGAATATTTACGGCATATACTACCACTGGTGGATACACTTATCCTTACCGAGCCGGATTGGCATAAAAAGGAAGATGCTGTGAAGTTAGCCGAGCTGGCCAGAACCCTTTTACAGGAAATCGATCGTAAGGATGTGGAAGTGATCGTAGAACCGGATTGGAAAGCGGCGCTGGAGCAGGTTAAAGCGAGAACGGCCCAGGACGATCTGGCCGTTGTGTCCGGCACGTTGTATTTAATTGGAGATGTTCGTTCCTGGGTCTTACATCAATCCGATTCTGAAAAAGGCTGGTGAGAGCGGCGTGAAACCATCTGAGCATATCCATTTTATCGGTATTGGCGGATACGGCATGAGTGCAATTGCCAAAGTCATGCTGGAAATGGGGTACCAAGTATCGGGTTCTGATTTGGCGCGGCAGGAGCTTACGGAAAAGCTGGCTGCCAAAGGAGCACGAGTATATATCGGCCATGAGGCTGAACACGTTAATGGGGCCGATGTCGTAGTCTATTCTACGGCTTTAGCGAAGGATAACGTCGAGATGACGGCTGCCGAGAATTTGAACATCCCTATTCTGCACCGTTCCCAAATGCTCGCCCGTTTAATGAATGCCAAGAAAGGGATTGCTGTAGCGGGAGCTCACGGGAAGACGACGACATCTTCGATGATCGCTCTTGTTCTTGAGCACTGTCAGCAGGACCCCACCTATATTATTGGCGGAGAGATCATGAATGTCGGCAGCAATGCGAAGGCCGGCCAAGGCGACTGGGTTGTAGCCGAAGCTGACGAGAGCGACGGGTCTTTCCTGCAATATCATCCATACATTGCTTTGGTGAACAATATTGAAGCGGACCATCTGGAAAATTATAACGGAGATTTTGAAAATTTGAAAAAGGCATATGCTCAATTTTTAAGTCAGGTAAAATCCGATGGGAAGGCTGTCGTTTGCAAGGATGACAGCTACTTGCGCGAGATGATTCCGTTAATTCAAAGCGAGGTCATTACTTACGGCATCGAGCATGATGCCGATTATATGGCGACCAACATTGATCTGGGAGACCGAAAGGTACAATTCGATGTTCTCCATCACGGTCAGCCGCTCGGCACGATCAGGCTGTCGGTTCCGGGAAAGCACAACGTTTACAATGCGTTGGCTACGCTGATCACCTGCCTGGAAGCAGGACTAACCTTCGGGCAGGTGGCGGGGGCTATCACTGAATTCCGCGGAGCCAAGCGGCGCTTCCAAGTGTTAGGTGAGGTAGATGATATTCTGGTCATCGATGACTACGCCCATCATCCGACGGAGATTGAAGCCACTATCAGTGCCGCGAAGGCGACAGGGAAAAAGATCATTGCCGTATTTCAGCCTCAACGCTACACCCGAACCTATTTTCTGTTCGAGCAGTTCAGCCGTGCTTTTCCTGAAGCGGACGAGGTCATCATTACCGACATTTACTCTCCGGCCGGCGAAAAACAAATCGAAGGGATCTCTTCGGCCAAGCTGGTAGAGCTGATTCGTCAAAACAGCAATAAGAATGTACAATACATTCCTTCCAAAGAGCAGGTGCAGGAGTACCTATACTCCCATGTGAAGAGCGGAGATCTGGTCCTGACCATGGGAGCGGGAGACATCTGGAAAGCTGCCGACGGCCTGGCCAAAGCGTTAGAAGGCAAAAGAAGCGTATCCTAAGGACCCAAACCATCTATCGGAACCATGCGAGCGTTAAGCTTGTATGGTTCTTTCTTTTTTGAATGAAGAATATGCATTGACAGTGCAAATGATAACTATTATCATTTGATTGAAATAACAGAAGAAGGGAAGCCTTATCATGAAGATCAAATACTGCTGCAGAAACTTCAAGCACGGGTCCAAGAGCGTTTACAAGACTATGAAGAAACAGTTTCCCGAGATGAAGCAAAAGAAGCGGGACTGTCTCGGCGCGTGCAAGCTTTGCTCCAGGCAATGCATCGCAAAGGTTGGAAAAGCCGATGTCATCTGCGCGCCTTCTGCCGAAAAGCTGTATGAAGTGCTGCTCGATTTGATCGGATAAGGCTCTTTTTAACTGATCACATCATGGAAGGTTGTGTAGCTTTGTTAAACGACGAACTAAGCCAAGCGCTCAATGAGCAAATGAATTATGAATTTTATTCCTCTCATGTCTACCTCGCTATGGCTGCATACTGCTCGGCAGAGAGCCTGGACGGCTTTGCCAATTTCTATATCGTACAGGCGGAAGAGGAACGTTTCCATGCGATGAAGATCTATAAGTTTCTCAATGACCGCGGCAGAAGAGCTACAATCCAAGGGATGGACCATCCGAAAAATGAGTATGCCTCTATTCTGGAAGTGTTCGAGCATGCCTACGAGCATGAGAAAATCGTTACACAGCGCATCTACCATCTGTCTGATATGGCCTTGAATGACAGGGAGCACGCTACGATTCATTTCCTCAAATGGTTTATTGATGAGCAGGTGGAGGAGGAAGCGATGTTTGACAGCATTATTCAGAAGCTCAAGCGGATAGATAAGGACAGCAACGCATTCTTTATGATGGATGCGGAATTTGCCCAGCGGGTATTTACGCCGCC
Source organism: Paenibacillus sp. OAS669 (assembly GCF_014873645.1). Classification (NCBI taxonomy): domain Bacteria; kingdom Bacillati; phylum Bacillota; class Bacilli; order Caryophanales; family Paenibacillaceae; genus Paenibacillus; species Paenibacillus sp. OAS669. Next base: position 371,553 of record NZ_JADBDR010000005.1, on the reverse strand, counting down.
AGCCAATTAATTCGGTAACCCTGCTCCAATTGATAGAGGTCCGGCCGGAAGCGGGTAAGACCATGTCGCGCAAAATAAGGACTTGCTTGTTCTAATCCTTCCATCTCTCTCATAGTCTAGTAATACGAAAATGGACAAGGGAGAGAAGTAGGAATGAATAAGAACAAAATGACTTTTCGATTTGACCATAGCCCTGGACGGAATAATGGCTCGCAGCGCGTGGTGAAGGAAGAGCCCCAGGTCATACCGCTTCATGTGGAAGAGTATCGGGTGGAAGAAACGCCTCGCGTGAATGACAGCTTCATTCATACCGTAGAGGAAGGAAACCATTCGTCGTTACCCCCTCAGGCTGCAGCTCCAGCCAAGCAGCCGCTCATTGACGCCCAGCCTTTAAATCTGTACACGACGGATTACGGCGGCTGGCAGAGCTCCTTCGACGCAGAGACCAATCGGGTCGAGCAGTTGATTCGGGAATCCAACGGTGCCAAGAACAGAGCGGGAGACAGCTTGGAGCCGAAGCAAGACCTGCGCGATCGTTATGATCAGGAAGAGCCTTCTGAGCCTCTTAGGGATCATCGATGGTATGTTCCCGAAGAGCCGGTCTACGTATCGGGTCCCCGTAAGCCGAATACCTCCTGGATCAAGGTCGCAACATCGGTTGCAGGGGCTATCGTGACAGGCATTGCATTCGGATTTTTCGTCCTCTCCATGTTCTCGGGAGATAATCAGGCGAAAACAAGCGGGAATACGGCCGTGTCCGGATCAGGCACCTCGATAAGCACCACTCAGGGAGCCGCCGATAAAAATACCGCTGCCGTTAACGGAACTACCCAGCCGGCCGCAGATAAATCAGGCGCGGTCAGCCCGTCGGTTCCTGCTTCAGCTTCGGCTGCTGCCGGGATTGCCGCCAGCATCCCTGCCAAATCGTACAGCTTCCTGCAAAGCGGGGTGTTCAGCACGCCGCAAAGCGCGGATGCGGCCCAAGCCGATTTGAAGAAAAAAGGATTCACGGCGGTCCGTGATTCAGGGGACAAATATCCGGTCTATGTTGGCATTGCGATGACACGTGACGAGGCGATGGGGCTATCGCAGCAGTTCAAGCAAAAAAACATGGAAGTGATCGTGAAAAATGTGGAGCTGCCGGCCCTTACCAAAATCAAATGGAACGGCAAGCAAGCCGATTCGCTGCCTAATTATATGAATCAGGGAGCGAAGCTGGTACAATCGATCGTCCCACTTGCTTCATCCCACCTGACGGAATCCAAGCCTTCACAGCTGGATGCGTCAGCACTGCAGTCGATAAAAACAGCGCATCAAGCCTGGACGGGATTATCGGCCTCCGCAACCGAAGGACTCGCGGATGACGCCAAAGCAGCGCTGCAAAAAATGAATACGGCCATGAGCTCAGCGATCGTTTCCCTGGACGAATATAAGAAAAATCCGGGAGCCTCTTACATGTGGCAAACCGAGGCCGCTTTGATGCAGTATGTCATGGCGGAGAAGGAATTGCGCAAGCTGGTGACGGCGGAATAAAATTAAAGCAGCTGCGCTTAAGCTTAGGTTTAAGCGCAAGCGGATATGAAAAACGACGAACTGGGACAGCCCTAAGGCTGCCGGTTCGTCGTTTTTTGGCTTTGCGTGTAGCGGTCGAGCAGAGCGGCCGCTTCCGCCCGGGTCATACGGCGGTCCGGCATGAACCGGTCCGCCGTAATGCCGTCGATCCAGCCTGCTTGCTTCAGGCTGGCGATCGCACTGGCCGACCAGGAGCCGGTCGGCACATCCTTGAACGGCGGCTGCGTCACCGCCGCCGTGCCTGCCAGCGGCAGTGCCAGCCGCTGGAACATCGCGGCCACCTCGGCGCGCGTGACGGGCTGGTCGGGACGTAGCGTCCCGTCCTCGTACCCGTCCAGCACCCCGGCGGCCACCGCTTTGCTCAAGGACGCGTAGGCCCAGTGACCGGCCTGCACGTCCTTGGCTTTGTCGGCCAGGGGGGTGCATACCCCTGCGCCGTAGACGGCCCCGGTGACGGTCGGGTCGGCACAGACGCCCGTCGAAGCGGCGGCATGGACCGTCGACAGGTTGAATACGCGGTCCAACAGGGTGATCCATTCCGCACGCGTCATCTCCCTGTCCGGCAAAAACTGCTTGCCGACGCCATCGATAATTCCCTGCGTGTTCAAGCGCACGATCGATTCCTTCGCCCAATGCCCGATGATATCCGTGAACACGCTGGAGGAGCCCTGTCCATTAAGCGGCAGGTAGTCTTCAATGCCAAGAGCGATCGCTTTGGCCATTCGTGTCCTTACCTCGTCGCTGTTAAGCAGAGCGGCGTCCTTGGCGTTGGATAAGAACGAAGTCTCGACGAGAATACTCGGAATCGTTCCCATTCGTACGACATAAACGGAGCTCTCCACCAGGCCAAGATTGGCTACCCCAACGGTCGTTACGAATTGGTTCAGCACTTTTTGTGCAAGCTCCTTGCTTTCCGGAGTCAGAGCCGCCATTTGCGGACTGGCCGGATAGTCAACCTGGGGGAAATTCTTATCGTAATACAGGACCATCGCTCCGCGAGAGTCCGGGTTAGAGTAAGAATTGGCATGGACCGATACGAACAGGTCCGCATTCTGTGCGTTGGTGAAATCAACGCGATCCTTTAAGGATATGTAAGTATCGTCCGTACGTGTCATGCTTACTTCATATCCCTTATCAACCAAGAAGCCCTTTAATTTTCGGGCAATATCCAAATTTACGGTTTTTTCATTTAAGCCATTGACTCCGACAGCCCCGGGGTCCGAGCCTCCGTGTCCCGCATCTACGACAATTTTCGCCGCAAAGGCCGATGTAGGGAAAGCTATCAGAAGCATCAATAGAATCATCATGGTAGTATAAGGCCGGCGCTTCAAATCGAATCCCTCCTCGCTATATTCTACAGGCTGTCCGTACGTGTTGTAAGCAGGTAACATTCTCCAAAATTATGCTATAATACGAGATGCGCATATCAACTGATAGAGGAATGGGAACCGAAGTGAAAAAAAATACATTTACTTTTATCTTATTGCTTATCATAGGACTAGTGGCGGGCGCCTTGGTAGGGCAGCTGCTCAGCCCGGTCTCCGCCTTATCGTTTTTGACGAAATCCGTCGAGCTGTCATGGGAGCCAAAAGCGGATTTGCTGGTGTTAAAATACAATCTTCACATCGAACTGAAGCTGAACTTGGTCAGCTTAGCGGGGCTGGCGGCATCGTTTTGGATTTACCGCAAATTGTAAAAGCTAAGAGGGCTGGGAACATTGGAATAAAGAATCGACCAAACTATTCGGATCAAGGAGTCTATATATGTCGAATACTGTGCAAAAAATGCTGATACTGGCGTCTTCCTCTCCTCGCCGTCAGGAATTGATCAAGTCTCTTCAACTTCCGTATGAAATCAGGGTAAGCGATGTAAATGAAGATACGGAGCCCGGGCTCAAGCCGGAGGAGATCGTGGAACAATTATCCAGTCGCAAAGCGGCGGCTGTCTGCGAAATGTATAAACAGGAGCGGCGCACGGACGGAATTGTTATCGGATCGGATACCATCGTCGTGATAGACGGCGAAGTGCTGGGCAAGCCGAAGGACAAGCAGGATGCCTTCCGCATGCTGAACAGGCTGCAGGGACGATGGCATCAGGTCTATAGCGGTGTGGCTTGCATCGATTTGGCGTCAGACCGGCAGGAGGTTTCTCATCATGTTACATCAGTTTACATGAAGCCGTTGACGGCGACCCAGATCGAGCGTTATATTGATACGGGCGAACCGATGGATAAAGCGGGCTCCTATGCCATTCAAGGCTTGGGCGCGACGATGATCGAGCGTATTGAAGGCGATTATTTCAATGTTGTGGGACTTCCGGTATCCCTGCTCAGCGATCTGCTGGCCCGCTTGGGTATTGCTGTTATTTGAGTCTGCATCATGATATAATGAGGGTTCAATGACTTTTTTGACGAAAGAGGGGAATGAATGGAATCGCCCAATATGACATTGCGCGATGTCCCAAACGAAGAACGACCTAGAGAACGCATGATGCAGTATGGGGCTCAAGCATTAAGTAACGCGGAATTGTTAGCTATTTTGCTGCGGACGGGTACGGTTCAGGAATCTGCCGTGCACTTGGCGCAAAGATTGTTAGCCCAGTCGGGAGGACTGAGGAGTCTTGTCGACATGAGCCTGCAGCAGTTAACGGAAATCAAAGGGATCGGCGCCGCCAAAGGGCTGCAAATCCAGGCCGGCATTGAATTGGGCCGGAGGCTTGCACGGAGCGGTATGAATGAGGTTGTAACGGTTCGTTCACCCGAGGACGTGTCAGGTCTTTTGATGGAAGAGATGCGTTATTTACAGAAAGAGCATTTTGTTTGTTTATTTTTAAATACAAAAAATCACATCATTGGTCAGGAAACGTTATCTATGGGCAGTTTGAATGCGGCGATCGTACATCCCCGGGAAGTATTCCGGGCTGCGATCAAGCGGAGCAGTGCTTCGATTATTTGCGTTCATAACCACCCTAGCGGCGACCCGACCCCGAGCTCTGAGGATGTCGCCTTGACCCGCCGTCTGATGGAAGCAGGCGAGATCATCGGTATCGACGTGCTGGATCACATTGTGATCGGTGACCGGAGATACGTAAGTTTGAAGGAGCAAGGCTTGATGTAATATAATAGTGGAAGTCGTTAAAGGATTTGTTATGTAAGTAAATAGCTGGTTGGATCAGCAGTTTTTTGGGCATGAAGCCATAGGAAGGGAGTACCGAGCATGTTTGGTGGTTTTACAAAGGACCTGGGGATCGATCTCGGGACAGCAAATACATTGGTCTATGTAAAAGGTAAAGGGATCGTGGTCAGAGAGCCCTCGGTTGTGGCGCTGCGTACCGATACCAAATCTATAGAGGCCGTAGGAAATGACGCAAAAAAGATGATTGGCCGTACTCCCGGTAATATTCGTGCAGTCCGTCCGATGAAGGACGGGGTCATTGCCGATTTTGATACGACTTCGACCATGATTAAATATTTTATTCGCCAGGCCCAGAAGGACCGCTGGTTGTTTCAACGGCATCCTAGCGTAATGGTGTGCGTACCTTCGGGAATTACAGCCGTTGAGAAGCGTGCGGTAGAGGACGCGACCCGTCAGGCGGGCGCCCGCGACGCCTTCACCATTGAAGAGCCGTTTGCAGCGGCGATCGGCGCTGATTTGCCCGTATGGGAGCCGACAGGCAGCATGGTCGTCGATATTGGCGGCGGTACTACCGAGGTAGCGGTCATTTCGTTGGGAGGTATCGTAACCAGCCGCTCCATCCGTGTCGCGGGAGACGATATGGACGAAGCGATTACCCAATACATCAAACGGACGTATAACTTGATGATCGGCGAGCGTACAGCGGAATCAATTAAGATGGAGATCGGTTCTGCGCTGCCTATGGATCCTCCTGTCAGCTTTGAAATCCGCGGCCGTGACCTGGTGACGGGGCTGCCGAAGACAATGAGCGTAACCTCCGGTGAGATTACGGAAGCTTTGGGAGATACCGTGAACAGCATCGTGGATGCTGTGAAGGTGACATTGGAGAAATGTCCGCCTGAGCTGGCCGCCGACATTATGGACCGCGGCATCGTCCTTACAGGGGGAGGCGGTTTGCTGCGCAACCTGGACAAGCTGCTGTCCCGCGAAACCGGCATGCCGGTTCTTGTGGCCGAGAACCCGCTCGATTGCGTGGCAATCGGTACGGGAAGAGCGCTTGAGAATATTCATCTTTTCAAAATGAGATCAGGTCCTACAAGCAAGTCAAAACGCTGATTATTACGCTGTGAAGGTTAGAAGGTGTATGCTTTGAAATTGTTGGGGAATAAGAGGCTGCTGATTTTGCTTCTCGGCCTTATCTGTTTCATCGCCTTGATGGGCTTGACGCTCGGCAAACGAGGGCAGGCGACGTGGCCTGAGAAATTTGTTGGCGATACATTGTCTTGGACACAAGGATTGTTCTATAAGCCCGCTGGCTACATAGCGGGTTTCTTTGAGGATATGAAGCAAATGCGTACGATTTTTATCGAAAATCAGGTGCTGAAGCAGACCTTGACGAAATATGCCCGAGATACGACGCGTCTGAACGATCTGGAGCAGCAAAACAAGCGGCTGCAGGAAGCGCTCGGCTTTACGGAGCGCCAGAAGCAGGCTAACAACTATACGTTTCGGATTGCCGAGGTCGTCGCGGTCAGCCCGGATTCTCTGAATAATACAGTCCGCATTAATCTGGGAGAGAAGGACGGCGTCAAGCCCAATATGGCGGTTGTTTCCGTAGACGGCTTGGTAGGCCGCGTGCTCCAAACCTTCTCGTTCTACTCCAACGTGCAGCTGTTGAACGGAGTGGACGATACGGCCAACGAATCGAAGGCGATATCCGTGACGATCAAGAACCGGGAGAACGAGTCCTTCGGGATGATCGAAAGCTATGACCCAACCCAACAGAAGCTGATCATGACGAAGATCGACCCGAACGACAAGCTCGAGGTCGGCGATGAAGTCATCACCTCCGGCTTGGGTCAAGTATTCCCGAGAGGCATTCCGGTCGGCAAGGTCGTTTCCAGGAAGCCGGGCACTTACGGAATTTCCCATGAAGCCACGATACAACCCTTTGCCTCCTTTACCCATTTGCGGGAAGTATTCGTTGTATTTGTTCCGGAGCAGGGGTGAGGCGGATGGCGCGCAAGTGGCTGTGGGTAATTTTAACTGCCTTATTAATTCTGGAAGGAACGTTGTTCCAGTGGCTGATTCCGGGCGTGTGGCAATCCAGGGTCTTCGTGGCCCCTCATTTCATGCTTGTTATCGTATTGTACATCGGACTTTATGTGAACCGTCATACGGCATTGTGGTACGGCCTTATCTTTGGTTTTTTGCAGGATTTATTGTACTATTCGCCCATGCTCGGACCGATATCCTTTGCCATGGGGCTTACCGGCTATTTGGCCGGCCTTACGCACCGCAGGTTGTATTCCAATATTATCGTAAGCATGCTGGTCATTGCGCTCGGCAACTTGTTCTATGAAGCTATTGTGTACGGGCTGTACCGCTTGTTCCAGACAATGCATCTGGATTTGCAGTGGGCGTTTTTCCATCAGATGCTGCCAAGCACGCTGTTTAATCTGCTCTTTGCCTTGATCGTGTACGTTCCGGTAAGAAAGCTGTTCGAGAGCATGCACCGAGAAAGTCCCGCCCCGGAGGAATAATTTTCAGCGAAAAAGAAGGAGATATGCTGAAAAAAGCCGAATTGTATAGGCTAGGGGGTTGGAAAAGTGTATGGCGGCAGTAAAGCATCACGTGACAATAAAAGGTGTTAAAGACGGGCTCGTATTTTTGCTTAACGATACATGTGAGTTTGATGAAGTCATCCAGGAGCTTAAGCACAAGCTTGAAAAGACCCATCAGCAAATATTGACCGGCCCTATTATTCATGTTCACGTCAAACTTGGAACGAGAAACGTTTCCGAAGAGGAGAAGGAGCAGATTCGCTCCATCATTGGACAGAAGGGAAATCTGCTGATCCAATCTATTGAATCGCAAACGGCGGACCCATCGGCGTCCGTTTTTCAACATATGCCGGATATTAAGCTGCTCAAGGGCATCGTACGCTCCGGCCAAACATTAACTGAAGAAGGCAACATCCTGTTCCTTGGTGATGTGAATCCGGGCGGCACGATTATCAGCTCGGGCAGCATCTACGTGATGGGATCCTTAAAGGGCATGGCTCACGCAGGGGTGGACGGCGACGAATCCTCCGTTATTGCCGCATCGCATCTGAGACCGACTCAGCTCAGGATTGCCGGCATTATCAGCAGGCCGCCGGATGAATGGGGAATCAACGAAGCTTTTATGGAGTTTGCCTATATTCGGGATGGAAAAATGGAAATAGATAAAATTCATCATATGCATAAATTAACGGCAAAGCAGTAAGGAGAAGGAGTGAAGCATATGGGAGAAGCAATTGTCATTACTTCGGGAAAAGGCGGTGTCGGCAAGACGACGACATCCGCTAATATCGGAACGGCATTGGCGCTTCAAGGGAAAAAGGTGTGTATGGTCGACACGGATATCGGCCTGCGCAATCTGGATGTCGTCATGGGGCTGGAGAACCGGATCATTTATGATTTGGTAGACGTAGCAGAGGGGCGCTGCCGGTTGGCTCAGGCATTGGTGAAGGACAAACGCTTTGACGAGCTCTACATGCTTCCTGCTGCTCAAACGAAAGACAAGCATTCTGTTTCCCCGGAAGCGGTAAGAGACATCGTGCTGGAGTTAAAGCGCGACTTTGATTTTGTCATCATTGATTGTCCGGCAGGTATAGAGCAAGGGTTTAAAAATGCGGTTGCCGGAGCCGATAAAGCTATTGTCGTCACTACACCGGAGAACGCGGCCGTACGTGATGCGGATCGTATTATCGGCCTTCTGGAGAACGAACGCATTGAATCGCCGAAGCTCGTCATTAACCGGATCCGTGCCAATATGGTCAAAAAGGGCGAGATGCTTGACATTGACGAGATCTGCTCCGTATTAGCCATCGATTTGTTGGGCATCGTTCCGGATGACGAATATGTCATCAAAGCGGCTAACATGGGAGAGCCGACGGTGATGAATCCAAGCTCGCGTGCGGCGATTGCTTATCGTAACATTGCCCGGCGTATTTTGGGTGATACCGTGCCTTTAATGCCTATGGACGAGAAGTCCGGCGTTATTTCCAAATTGAAGAAGTTTATCGGAATGGGATGATCGGATTTGCTGCATAAATTAAAAAAGATCGATATTCCCATCGTTGTCATCCTGCTAGCATTCATGGTTATCAGCACGCTGCTTGTCTACAGCGCAACGCTTGATGACCCGAATATTGTTTTCGATCTTAAAAAGATGATCATCATCTATGTTATCTCTATCCTCGCTTTCTTGGGGTTAACCTTTGTCGACTACCGCGGGCTGCTAAAAATTTCGCCCTATTTATATATAACGGGTCTTGCCATGCTGGCAGCCGTGTATAAATTCGGGATGGAGATTAACGGCGCCAAAAGCTGGTTCCAGCTTCCCGGGGGGCTGCTGTTTCAGCCGGCCGAGCTTATGAAGCTTATGCTGATCATGGGCCTTGCCGCGTTTCTTGCCCGCAGGCAGGGAGAGCCGTTGTTATTTTGGACCGATGTAGTCCCTGTTGGCGTCATTGTGCTGATACCGTTTATTTTGGTGCTGATCCAGCCGGATTTGGGGAATGCCATCATTTTTATCGTTGTCTTCATCGGCATGTTATGGATCGGGAATATCAAATATGTGCATTTCTTGATAGGGGTGCTCATTGCCGTAGGAGCGCTGGTATTGTTCATGTACCTGTTTACTCATTACCACGATCCTATTAAAACCTACTTTTCGGATAGAGGCAAAGGCCACTGGGTCGCCCGGATGGATACCTTTATCGATCCGGAGAACGCGACGAAGGACCAGAAGTTCCAGGTTGACAACTCGATCAAAGCGATCGGCTCCGGCGGCTTGACCGGGGAGAAGTACTTGCAGGGGACGTCGGTCCACCGGCATTTCATCCCGTATGCCTACTCGGATTCCATCTTCGTCGTATTGGCGGAAGAATTCGGTTTTGTCGGCTCCTCCGTTCTATTGCTGCTCTATTTCGTCTTGATATACCGAATGATTCTGATATCTATCCAGTGCGGGGATAAAGGGGGCTCCTACATCATTGTCGGTGTCGTCTCCATGTTCGTCTTTCAGATTTTCGAAAACGTAGGCATGCTAATCGGCATCATGCCGCTGACGGGGATCACGCTGCCTTTCATCAGCTATGGAGGCACCTCACTGCTGATCAATATGATGTGTATTGCGCTCGTGATGAGCATTCGAGTCCATCAGGAAAAAGAATTAACCTATTAAGATAACAACTGTCCTATGAAGCATCCTGAAAATCAGGGTGCTTTTTTGGCATGTCTAACGGGAAATCATAAGTAGCCTGGTTACAGTGCTATGTTGACTTAAGGGAGTTTACCAAGTTCGCGGCTTCTTGTGGAGAAGCCTGTATGCGCTTCGAAACCCATGCCCCGCTTTGAGGGGCTATTTAATTCTCATATTTGGTTGTACAGGCTCATAGGATGAGAGTAAACAAGCTCCGGCTGGCTGCAGGATCAGACAAGCACAATAATGCCGGTTCAATTTATCCAATCGTTCTATGGAATACGGCGGCTTTCCTGATGGAAAGCTCTTGGGGAGGTAACCGAATATGAGCACCAAAAATAATATACGTCAAAGAAGGATGGAGCGGATCAGAGAGCTGCAGTCGTCAGCAGAACAGCGCCCCGTACCTAACCCTATGCATGTCCGGCAGCAGGAGCTGCTGGAGCCCTACCGCTCTTTTCCAGAGCCGGTCCGGGAGCAGCTTGACGATGCACCGCCTCAGGATACGGGACGTTGGAACGATCCAGAGTATGTATGGAAGCAAAAATGGCAGCAGGACTTGTCACGCAGGGATTATGAAGACGATGGTCCGGAACGGAGTAGGTTGATGCCGGGCAGAAGCGGGCTGCGCCTGAAGCTGGTCGTCAGCTGTTTTCTATTTGCCTTAATTTGGGGAATGTTTCAGTGGAATCATCCGCTTGCCAATAAGGGCAAAGCCTATATCAGTTCAGCATTGAATGAATCCTTCCAATTCCAATCGGTAGCTCTCTGGTATGAACGGCAATTCGGCGGAACCCCGTCGCTGCTCCCTGCTCTAAGCACGCTTCATCAAGAGGAGGCTCAGAAGGTGGATGTTGTCTCCAAGCATTATTTCACGCCGGTCAAGGGAAAGATCATCGCTCCCTTTGAAGCAAGCCGTCTCGGGGTAACGATAGAGACGAAGCAGGACACGCCTGTAGCAGCGATGGAAACGGGTCTGGTGGTTTATGTGGGGAACAAGGAGGATACGGGTTATACGATCATTATCCGTCATACGAACGGCCTGCAATCGGTCTACGGCTGGATCGAACAGGGCAAGGTGGAGTTAAACGACTGGATTAAGGGCGGTGAGACGATAGGCACGGTGTCCAAAAACAGTACAAAGCAATCGGGATACCTGTATTTCGCCGTATCCAAGGACAATAAATTCGTCAATCCGGCGGATGTGGTACAATTTGAGTAAGTGGAACCGCCTTTTTGGCGTCTCTATCCGTTTTCATCCGCTTTTTTCCATTGTCATTCTACTGTCTATCTTGGCGGGCTACTTTATTGAGACGGCAACATTATTCGGCATAGTGCTAATTCATGAGCTGGGACATGTCATGGCGGCCAAAAATTTCGGATGGCGGGTAAAGGAAATTCAGCTTCTTCCTTTCGGCGGAGTCGCCGTGGTGGATGAGATGGCCAGTGTTCCGGCATGGCAGGAAATCATTGTAACGCTGTCAGGACCGCTTCAAAATGGTATGATGATGGTAGCGGCGTTGGTTCTGCAATCGACAGGCGTGATTTCCGGAGAATGGAGCGCCTATTTCATCCAAGCGAATATGTACGTGGCTTTATTCAACCTGCTCCCCATTCTTCCTTTGGACGGGGGCAAGATCATGCAGTGCGTCTTGAGCTTTTGGCTTCCGTACCAGAAGGTGATTGTATTCAGCTGCGTGGCCAGCCTGATTCTTAGTATTCTGCTGCTCCTCGCGGCGGCATTCCATACGTTGTATGGGGGCTTTCAGCTGAATTTGTTTATGATAGGCTTGTTTCTGTTTTATTCCAACTGGTATGCTTACAAGGGCATGTCCTATCATTTTATGCGCTTTCTGATCCATAGAGGGGACACATATCATCGGCTTGTCCGTCAGGGAACCTTAGCACAGCCGATTGTTGTGGACGGGAGGCGTAAGGTGACAGAGATTGTTCGCTTGTTTATGCGGGAGAAATACCATCTCGTGTATGTAATGGATGAGCGCGGTGCCATACGTATCGTACTCCCCGAACAACCGCTTTTGCAAACTTATTTCAATGAAACCAAACGGGGAAGTGCGATTTCCGAGCTTTTCATGTAAAATGAAGTCCGAGGTGGAAAATCATGAAGCGTATTCTCGTACAATGTGGACAGGACCAAATCGAAGTAGCGGTAATGGAAGATGACCGATTGGTAGAGTACGACAACGAACTTCGCGGGGCGGAGCACTTGGCTGGCAATATGTACATAGGTCGAGTCGTTAACGTTTTGCAAGGGATGCAGGCGGCGTTTTTGGATATCGGATTGGAAAAAAACGCCTTTTTATATATCGATGATATTTTACCGGCGCATTTGGAAAAGCACCCCAAACAAAAGCCGTTAATTACGGAGCTGGTGCAGGTAGGGCAAGCCCTGCTTGTACAGGTTGTCAAAGAGCCGGTGGGCAATAAGGGGGCACGGGTGACGACTCACTACTCGATTCCCGGCAGATGGGGCGTTTATATGCCGCGCGCCGATTACGTAGGCGTGTCCCGCAAAATTGAAATTGAAACCGAACGTGAACGGTTAAAGCATGCCGCGGAGAAGCATCTGAAGCAGGGAGAGGGCTTTATAGTCAGAACGGCGGCCGAGGGCGTCGCGGAAGAGCTGATCACCACCGATCTTATAGACTTGCGGAAGCGATGGCAGGCGGTGGAGGAGCTATCCACGCTGCAAGGTCCCGTACCGCGCAAGGTGTATACCGACTTTGGGCTGCTGCCACGCTGGATTCGGGATGTATTTCGCGATGATGTGCAGGAGCTCTGGGTTAATGATAAGGATGCCTATGACACCATCATGACTCTCGTTCGCGCCGTTTCGCCGGGTCTTTGCGAGAGGGTCCGGAGGTTTGAGAGAACGAGGGGGACGTTGTTCGGCACTTTTCAGGCGGACGAGCAGCTTGAGAACAGCTTTAAACGCAAAATTTGGCTGGATAACGGGGGCTATGTAGTCGTCGACCATACCGAGGCTCTGACCGTGTTCGATGTAAATACGGGGCGGTATACCGGGAGCGTAGATTTGGAGCAGACGGTGAAGGACACGAATGTTCTGGCGGCCAAAGAAATTGCCCGGCTATTAAGATTAAGAGATATTGGCGGACTTATTATTATCGATTTTATTGATATGGATTTGGTTGCTCACCGGCAGCTGGTTCTGGACACGCTCGAGCAGGAGGTCAAACGGGATCGCACCAAAACGGTAGTTGAAGGGTGGACACGGCTCGGCTTGGTAGAGATGACCCGAAAAAAGGTTCGTGACGGGAAGGACAAAGTGACTATTCGCCGCTGCACGGAGTGCGAGGGGACCGGATGGTTATGGACCAAATGACCGTTCCAAGGTGTACGGAAGAATCTATTGGAATAGGCATTGCAATCATTCATAGGCTGTGGTAATATAAACAGGTATGTTGCAAAACATGCTGTAACCGCACGAAGCGGGTTGAAGCACGCGTTCCTTTCAGAACGGGTCACCTGGCTAAGGCGAGTCTGAGACATGAGGGAGGTGCAACGAAATGTACGCAATTATCGAAACAGGCGGCAAACAATACAAAGTTCAAGAGGGCGATGTTCTTTACATCGAAAAATTGAACGCAGGTGAAGGTGAAGCTGTTACTTTTGACAAAGTATTGGCTGTATCCAAAGAAGGCGGTTTGGTGCTTGGAGCTCCATTGGTAGCTGGCGCTGCTGTATCTGCAAAAGTAGAGAAGCACGGTAAAGGTGAGAAAGTCATCGTTTACAAATATAAAGCCAAGAAGAACTACCGTCGTAAGCAAGGTCACCGTCAGCCTTACACCAAAGTTGTGATTGAAAAAATCCAGGCTTAAGCAGGGATAAGGCTATGATTCGGGTAACGATCAAGCGGAGACCAGACGATCGGATCGAGTCGTTCCGGGTTAAAGGGCACGCACTATACGGTGATCCGGGCAAAGATATCGTTTGCGCGGGTGTATCAGCCGTTACGGTCGGTACCGTCAATTCTGTTGAAACGGTGGCAGGGGTTGTTATGAAGGCGAACATGAAGCATGGTTTGCTGGATGTACAGGTTCCCGTTGATCTGGATGATACAGAGTCGGATAAGGTACAGCTGCTTCTGGAATCGATGGTCGTCATGCTGAAATCGATCGAACAATCGTATGGTGCATATATAACATTGCAAGACAAAAAATAAGTGAAGAAGGAGGTAGACATCCATGCTACAATTAAATCTTCAGTTGTTCGCTTCCAAAAAAGGTGTAGGTTCCACCAAAAACGGACGTGACAGTATTGCTAAACGTCTTGGCGTTAAGCGTGCTGACGGTCAACAAGTAACTGCGGGAAGCATTTTGGTTCGCCAACGCGGAACGAAAATTCATCCGGGCAATAACGTAGGCATCGGTTCCGATGATACGCTGTTTGCAAAGGTTGAAGGCGTTGTGAAATTTGAACGTCTGGGTCGTGATCGCAAGAAAGTTAGCGTCTACCCTGTGGACGCTGCTCCTGTGGCTGCGGCTGTGGAAGTATAATACGTCATCAACGATAACCCCGGCGATCCTGTATCGCTGGGGTTTTTTGCGTAGTTGGGAAAGTGGCGTGTGCTTTTTGGAACAACATGCTATACTGGTAGAGTTAGGATCAAGCGCGGATCGGAGAGGGTACGCCATGATGTCGAAAAGGCCTGATTACGAGCAGTTGGTGTTGGATTACGCACAATCTCCTGCGGCGGCTGCCGCGGAGGATGGGGATTCGGAGCAAAATCTTCGTTTCATCCGATTGTTAAATCACTACCGGCATGACTGGATGAATGAGATTCAGGTGCTGTTCGGTTATGTGAAATTAAAAAAGTATGATAAATTAGAGAGTCTTATGGAGAAAATAAAACATAAGGTTCAGATTGAGAGCTACGTGGCTAAACTGGGAATTCCGGACCTGATCGTCTATTTGCTTGCTTATCAGACCGAGGTTAGGGAAATTACGCTGTCCATCATTATGAAGCAGGAGATACATCTAGATGAGCTTTCGGTAGATCCTCATCGGATTTATGTCATGGTTCGTGAAGTTATGGAGACCTTTAAGCACAATGCGCGCCTCGCTGCGGAAGGGGAGCATGCGCTGGAGCTTCATTTGCTTCAAGAGAAGGATGCGCTGCTTGTGCGGTTTGTTTATCAAGGGGATGTGAAGGAAGCATCACTTATGCAATCCTTGCAAAGGATACGTCAGGCATCGGTGCCGGGTGAAGCTTGGGAAGCTGTTCAGGTGAAAGAAAATGAGGCAGCAGTTTCAATTTTGCTGTTATTGAATACATAATGAGGTGGATTCATGTTTGTAGATAAAGCGAAGATTTATGTTAAGGGCGGTGACGGCGGAGACGGTTTGGTGGCGTTCCGGAGGGAAAAATATGTTCCCGAGGGCGGACCTGCAGGAGGCGACGGCGGAGATGGCGGCGATGTTATTTTCCGTGTCGATGAGGGACTGCGTACGTTGATGGACTTTCGTTACCAGAAGCATTTTAAAGCGGAGCGAGGGGAAAAAGGGCGCAATAAAAGCCAGCATGGAGCCAATGCCGATGATATGATCGTTAAAGTGCCGCCGGGAACCGTAGTAATCGACGATGACAGTCAGGAGATTATTGCCGATTTGACCCGCCATGGGCAGGAGGTCGTTATCGCCAAGGGAGGCCGCGGAGGACGCGGGAACACTCGCTTTGCGACACCGAACAATCCTGCGCCCGAAATTGCCGAAAACGGGGAAGAAGGTCAAGAGCGCTGGGTTGTCCTGGAGCTTAAGGTTATGGCGGATGTGGGCTTGGTAGGCTTCCCGAGTGTAGGCAAATCTACCTTGCTCTCGATAGTTTCGGCGGCCCAGCCGAAGATCGGGGCGTACCATTTTACGACACTTACACCGAATCTTGGTGTGGTTGACGTCGGAGACGGACGCAGCTTCGTCATGGCGGATTTGCCGGGCTTGATTGAAGGAGCGCATCAGGGTGTCGGACTGGGTCATGAGTTCTTGCGCCATATCGAACGGACCAGGGTGATCGTCCATATTATCGATATGGCTGCAACAGAAGGCCGGGATCCATTTGAGGACTGGCAGAAGATCAACGAGGAATTAAAGCTGTACAACTCCAAGCTTGAAGAACGTCCGCAAATTGTGGTTGCCAATAAAATGGACATGCCCGATGCAGAGGAATTTTTGGCGCAATTCAAACAACAGCTGGCCGAAGTTAGTCCGGAGACGCAAATTATAGCGATTTCGGCGCTTACCAAAAGTGGTGTTCAGGAGCTGCTTTATAAGATCGCGGACTTGCTGGAAACCATCCCCGAGATGCCTCTCGTCGAGGATCTCGTCGATCTGTCAGAGCGCAAAGTATATCGCCTGGAAGCAAAGGATGATGATGAGGATTTCACCATTCACCGGGAGAATGATACTTTCGTTGTAGAGAGTCCAAGTATTGAAAAGCTGATTAAACGGACGAATTTTGGTACAGAGGAATCCGTCATGCGATTTGCCCGGATTTTGCGCAAAAAAGGGATTGATGAAGCGCTTAGGAGCCGCGGTGCCAAGGATGGGCAGACGGTTCGGATCGGTGATTTTGAATTTGAATTTGTTGAGAAGGAATAGCCAGCAAACGGTATTGGGGAATCGGAATGATAAACACCAGGTCTCATGTGGTTTGATGAGCTTGGTGTTTTATTTTTTGTTGAAAACGTTGTAAAAGCGAACAATAAAACAAAATACTAATAAAAATGTTCGTTATTTACGTTGATTACTAGGGTGAATAGAAAATATACAAAAAAAGATGTGCCAAAACATGAACTTTTTTTCAAAAAAGCGTTGAACTATACGGATTTGAATTGTATAGTATATATGTGTAATGAATACTAACACAAACAATACATGAATGTAGGGAAAAGAGAAAAAACAAGGAGGAATCTAGGAGTGGATGTACAAAATTTCCGAAAATCAGGGCATTTTCCGAGTTTGTTGTCAGCGTTTCTCTATTTTGATGTTAGTTTTATGATATGGGTCCTTTGTGGAGCTCTATCCTTGTACATCACCAAAGATTTTGGTTTGACTGATGCGCAGAAGGCAACGATGGTTGCGATTCCGACGTTAGGCGGCTCCATATTCAGAATTCCGATGGGCATTCTGGCTGACCGCATCGGCTCCAGGAAGACGGGAATTATCGGTATGATCCTGACGCTGATTCCCTTGCTATGGGGGTGGCTAGGCGGCCACAGCTTGAATCAGGTTCAAGCACTAGGATTTCTGCTCGGCATAGCCGGGGCGAGCTTTGCAGTTTCGCTTTCGCTTGCCAGCCGATGGTATCCGCCGCAGTACCAAGGCTTGGCGATGGGGATAGCCGGGGCCGGCAACAGCGGTACGGCTCTGGCGACCTTCTTCGGCCCGCAATTGGCCGCCTCTATGGGCTGGCACAACGTATTCGGTCTGGCCATGCTTCCACTGCTGCTTGTCCTTCTGGCTTATACTATCATGGCTAAGGATAGCCCCAATCAGCCGGAGCCCAAGAAGCTTGTAGATTATTTGTCAGCCTTCAAAAATATCGATACCTGGTGGTTCAGCCTATTCTATGCGGTTACGTTCGGCGGCTTTGTCGGGTTCTCCAATTATTTCAATATCTTTTTCTACGATGTATACGGCGACAAAGCAATGGATGGAGGTCTGAGCAAGGTTCAAATCGGTTATTTGGTCACGATCACAGTTATTGCCGGGAGCTTTTTCAGGCCGGTAGGGGGCTATATTGCCGACAAAATCGGAGGCATGCGTTTTATGATGCTGCTCTTCTCCGTTATCACTCTATGCGCTTTTGCCGTTTCAACGCTGCCGGGCTCCTTTCTAGTGATGCTGGCTATAACAAGCGTAATGATGGCGTGCCTGGGGATGGGGAACGGTTCGATCTTCCAGCTGGTCCCGCAGCGCTTTTCCAAAGAGATCGGGGTTGTTACAGGCATTGTGGGGGCCTTCGGCGGCCTTGGCGGTTTTTTGCTGCCGAATAATATATTAGGACCTTTAAAGCAAGCTACGGGGACTCATACGACGGGATTTGTTGTTGTTGCCTCTATCGTGCTGGTGGTAACCCTTGTCTTTTACGCAGTGACTCGAAGCTGGAGGAAAGCTTGGGCGACATCGGGTTCGGGGGTTAATTACTAGAGGCGGGTGGGAGCAGAAATGAACGATTATGTTGAGCTTGTTCAGAAGCGGCAGGTTGCCGTCCTGCCTCAAGTGAATGCGGACTTGACTGAGTGTCCCTACTGCAGCGTGCAATGTACGATGAAGCTTCAGGAGGTAGCTACAAGCGGCGGGGCTCTCTATTCCGTAACTCCTAACAAAGAGGACCCGGTAACGGACGGAAGGCTATGTGTCAAGGGGCTGAATGCCCACACACATACCATGGACGATAGAAGATTGAAAAGCCCGATGATAAGGGACTACGGGAGACTCCGCCATGTATCCTGGGAAGCCGTGCTCGAGCATATTCGGATTCAAATCCAGCATATCCAGCTCAAATACGGCAAGGATTCGGTAGGTGTATACGGAGGAGGCTCCTTAACGAATGAGGAAAGCTATCTCCTGGGAAAATTTGCGAGAGTGGCGCTTCAGACCAAATATATCGATTACAACGGCCGGTTCTGCATGTCGGCTGCTGCAGGGGCTTCCAATCTGACCTTTGGGGTCGACCGAGGCTTGACGAACCCGCTCTCGGAAGTGCCCTTAGCCAAATGCATTATTCTTGCGGGCACCAATATTGCCGAATGTCAGCCGACCATCATGCAGTATTTCCGAAAGGCCAAGCAAGACGGATGCAAGATCATTGTCATAGATCCACGGGAAACGGCAACGTGCGCGATTGCGGATATCCATCTGAAGGTGAAGCCGGGGTACGATGCGGCATTGGTCAACGGGATGTTGAAGGTCATCGTGGAGGAAGGGTATACGGATCAGGCGTTTATCGAGCAAAAAACAAATGGCTATGCCGAATTGGCTGATCATTTGAAAAAGGTCTCATTGTCCGAAGCGGCGGCGCTATCCGGTGTTGATCCCATGCTTATAATCGAGGCGGCAAGGATGTACGGCCAAGCGGAAACGGGAATGGTGTTTACGGCCCGAGGGGTAGAGCAGCATGCAAGCGGAGTGGCCAACGTCCGCAATTTTCTCAACCTGGTACTGCTCACCGGTAAAATCGGCCGCCCCGGATGCGGCTATGGGGCCATCACGGGCCAAGCCAACGGTCAGGGCGGCAGAGAGCACGGGCAGAAGGCTGATCAGCTTCCGGGCTACCGTTTGATTGAAGATCCCGCCCATAGGGCTCACATCGCCAGCGTATGGGGAGTTCCGGAGGAGGAACTCCCTCGCAAAGGGGTATCTGCTTATGAAATGATGGAGGCCATTGACCGGGAGGAGATCAAGGTGCTGATTATCCTTTCCTCCAATCCGGTCGTGTCCAATCCCAACAGTCAATTGGTGGAGAGAGCGTTGAAGAAGCTGAAGTTTCTGGTCGTCATTGATTTGCTGCCATCGGAAACGTCCCGCTTTGCCCATGTACTCCTTCCTGGCTCCGCCTATTTGGAGGATGAGGGGACGATGACTCAGCTTGAAGGGCGCGTGATGGTCAGAAGAGCATTGAAGCCGCTGCCCGGGCAAGCGAGGCTGGACTGGAGGATTCTATGCGATATAGCCTCTGCGCTGGGAAGAGGACGATATTTTCAGTATGGCTCGGCTGAGGATATTTTTAATGAGCTCCGGCTGGCATCCAAGGGCGGATTGGCCGATTATTACGGAATCACTTACGACGAGCTGGAGAAGAGGAAGGGCATATTCTGGCCTTGCCCGGAGGAGGGGCATCCGGGGACGCCGCGCATGTTTGAGCACAGCTTCGCTCATCCTGATGGCAGAGCTCGATTGGCCGCGATTGAACATCAGAATCCGAAGGAAGTTCCATCCAGGAGATACCCGTTGACTTTAACGACCGGACGTGTGCTGCAGCATTATTTGTCGGGAGTTCAAACCCGCAGCACACCGGAGCTGAATTCCAAATATCCGGAGCCGCTGCTGGAGATTCATCCGGATACCGCCATCGAAAATGGGCTGGTCAACGGCGGATATGCGCGGGTTTCATCCAAGCGGGGCTCCATCCGGCTGAAAGTGAAATTTTCTGCCAAAATTCGTAGGGATACCGTGTTCGTTCCCTTTCATTGGGGAGAGGAGCAATGCATCAATCGTCTAACCAATCCGGCGCTCGACCCCGCATGCCGAATGCCGGAGTTTAAAGCCTGCGCCGTACGAGTTGAGCCCATGAGGGCATAAGGCGGCAGGGCATGGGACTTCAGGCCGGGTTGGCTAGTCTGTGGCAGCCTTTCGCACCAGATAGGGTTCCATTGATAGAAAATGAGGTGACAGCATGAAGGAATGGATCAAGACGGTCGGAACAGGAAAATTGGGCTCACGCCATCTCACTTATGATGAAGCGGTTGCCGCTGCTCACTCTATTGCCCGGGGAGAGTCCACAGACGCCCAGACGGCGGCTTTCTTGATGGCGATGAGAATGAAGGGGGAAGCGGATGAGGAAATGATGGGCTTCATCGATGTGTTCCGGAAATATTCGCTTCCTTTCCGCTCCTTTTCGGATTCGTTGAACTGCGCAGGACCTTATGACGGCAGGCTGTATTTTCCGATTACCATTCCGGTAAGCCTGCTGCTCGCTTCCGTCGGATACCCGCAAGTGCTGCACGGAAGCGATTCCTTGCCGCCGAAACAGGGGTTTTCGTTAAAGGAGCTCTTGGAAGGGTTAGGCATACAGGTGGAGCTTGAGGCCAAAGAATGGGAGAGCATCTTCATGTCTATCCACATCGGGTTTATATGGACGGATCTGATATGCCCGCCGTTTGGCCGCATCAGGAACGTGAGGGAGCAGATCGGCTTAAGGACGTTTTTGAACACCGTGGAAAAAGTCATCAATCCGATTCATTCCAAGAACATCATTATCGGTGTCAATCATAAAACGGCCATGGCACACTTGCTTCAGCTGCTGCCTAAATCCGGATTCGAAACAGCCTGTATCATTCAAGGAATGGAGGGATCGGAGGACATTCCCCTCTATAAGACGAGCTCCATACGCAAGGTGACGCCATGGGGTGACGAGTCCAACAGCGTAGATCCGGCCACATTCGGGTTTCGGGGAGAGCCGCTGGAGAAGTGCGGAAAGGATGAGCATCTGAAACGGCTCGCCAGAGTCATCCGGGGAGACGAGTCGGAGGATATCCGCAACGAAAGGGAGCATGTCATATTCAATGCAGGACTTCGCCTGTACTGGTTCGATAAGGTGGGCAGCTATGAGGAAGGCTTTCAGCTGGCCCGTTCGCTTCTGTCACGCAAGGAGGCGTTCAAGGTATTGGAAAAATGGCGGGAGCTTAGCAGCAAGAGCTCCTTCCGGACGAGGCAGGCGAAGTAATGGTGATCTTAAGCTGTGCCAGACTATTCAGACTGAGGCTGTCCGTGACCGGATGAATGTTTCATTCAGCGGCAGGACAGTCTTTTTTTATTGTCCTGATGGTTCGAGGAATTGCGGTTCAGCTTAGTTCATCCGGGGATCGACCAGAGCTGTCCAATGGACCGTAGGGACAGCATCCTCTTGATAGCCCGCCGTACCGACCCAAATATGTCCGGAAGGCCCATGATCGAAATAGTGGGCGAGCAGGGTGTGAAAAATAAACGGAATTTCCCGGTTCAGAACCTGATCGCGCGGAATCCAGTGCAGGATCCCTTCATTCGTTTGGACAATGTTTCTGCGTGTCGTATCAGCGGTATAAATAAACTGCTGGCGGATCTCCTGCTGGTTGAGACGAATTAATATATATTGCAGCTTCATATGGAGCAGCTCGGTTTCTTTCAGACCGGTTTCTTCCTCAATCTCCCGCAGGCATGCCTTGTAGGGATCGTTGATTTCTTCCGGTTCCATGTGACCTCCGACCACGGCCCACATCCCCGGATTTAAGGTGCGGGTCGGGGATCGTTTCATCATTAGCAAATCGTTATTGTTAAAGAGCATCGCCGTAGCCATCATTCTTGTACGAATCACGAAAAAACCACCTCTTCCTACTAGTAATATAAAGCAGAATGAAAGTATAAAAGAATAAAAGACAAGCTCAACTCAAACCTTAACATGAATCGGAGGGTGTTCCTAGCGGACAGATGTGGAAACTTTATGAAAGCTGCCGGATTCCGAAATAGCCTATTGCCGGATACATCCATATTCGATATAATGTCCACTAAGAAGAAACATTCGTCTTTGTAGAGAGGACTGTGGCTGTGCAGGAGAAACATGACGCGGAGACCAGATCTAGCGGTAACGAACGTTACTATTTAGTCAGAGAAGATATTTTGCCCGAAGCCTTGGTCAAAACGGTACAGGCCAAGGAGCTGCTGGCACGAGGCGAAGTAAAGACGATTCATGAAGCGGTGGAGCAGGTTGAGCTGAGCCGCAGCGCTTTTTACAAGTATAAAGACGGCATCTTTGAGCTTAGCAAGCTGGAGCGGGAACGCATCGTCACAATATCTATGGATTTGGAGCATCGATCAGGGATATTATCCAGAGTGCTCGCCATGATAGCCGGATTGGACGGCAATGTTCTTACGATCCACCAGACGATCCCGCTGCAGGGTGTCGCTAATGTCGTCATTTCCGTCGAAACATCGGTGATGGGGGAGACGGTTGCCGTGCTTCTTGAGCGGCTTCGTGAACAGGAAGGCGTAAGCAGGGCTGTACTCGTAGGCCAAGGCTGACGGACGAATCCAATAACCAGAACACGGGAAGAGCGTGTCAGTAATAGCTGCAACATGAACATGAGGAGGAACAGCATATGAAACCGATAAAGGTAGGTTTGTTAGGGCTCGGGACGGTAGGAACAGGCGTCGTACGCATTGTGGAAGGACATCAGCAGGATCTGCTGAGCCAGACAGGCGCCCCGATCGAAATCGCCAAAATTTTGGTCCAGGACAAAAGCAAAGCGCGCAGCATCGCTGTGAACGCAGATGTGCTAACGGAAAATCCTTGGGATGTAATCGATAATCCCGAGATTGATATCGTCATCGAGGTTATGGGCGGCATTGAGCTTGCAAAGAAATATATGCTGCAGGCATTGGACAACGGCAAGCACATCGTAACGGCGAATAAGGATTTGATGGCGCTGCACGGTCCGGAAATTATCGCCAAAGCTTCGGAGAAGGGCTGCGACGTATTCTACGAAGCCAGTGTTGCCGGAGGGATTCCGATCATTCGCACCTTGATCGAAGGCTTCTCATCGGACCGGATCACGAAAATTATGGGGATCGTCAACGGAACGACGAACTACATTCTCACGAAAATGAGCCAAGAGGGCGCAGCCTATGAAGACGTGTTGAAGGAAGCGCAGCAGCTCGGCTATGCGGAAGCGGACCCGACTTCGGACGTCGAGGGCTTCGATGCGGCTCGCAAGATGACCATTCTTGGAACGCTGGGCTTCCATGCCAATGTGGCTCTAGGCGATGTGCAGGTTCGCGGGATCAGGCAGGTCGCCAAAGAGGATATCGCCTACGGCAAGCGTCTTGGTTACGAAGTGAAGCTCCTTGGCATTGCAGAGCGCCAGGATGATTATATCAGCATCAGCGTGCAGCCGACGATGGTCAAGCAATCCCATCCTCTGGCCTCCGTCAACGGAGTGTTCAACGCCGTATATGTCTATGGCGAAGCCGTAGGCGAGACGATGTTCTACGGACCGGGTGCAGGCGAAATGCCTACCGCAACCTCTGTCGTGGCCGATCTGGTTGCTGTAGTTCGCAACCTGAAGCTTGGCATCAACGGACAGCGCGGCTTTATTCCGTACAAGGAGAAGAAGCTGAAAACCGACGAGCAAATTGCCTCGAAAAACTTTATCCTGCTTCATGTGGAGGATAAAGCGGGCGTTCTGGCTCAGATTACCCAGGTATTCGCCGAGCACGAAGTGAGTCTGGAATCTGTTCTTCAGCATCCGAATAAGCATAACCCGAAAGCGGAAATCATTATCATTACCCATGACGCGAATCAGGCGGCAATGAAAAAAGTGCTGCAGCAGTTCGAATCCATGGATGTGGTTCATGCGATCAAGAGCGTCTATCGCGTAGAAGGATAAGGATACGCGGATATAGCAGGGAGTTTTAGACAGCAGTGATTACTAAGTTCGAAGGGTAAGGGACCGATTTCATGGACACAAGTCATACAAAAGTACGCGTCAAGGTGCCGGCGAGCACAGCCAACCTGGGACCCGGCTTCGATACGCTGGGCATGGCGCTGGATCTCTATGCATGGATAGAAATGGGCATTGCGGAGGAAACGAAAATACATTTGATCGGAGATCAGATGAGCGGCATTCCAACCGGTAAGTCCAATCTGATATATGAAGTGGCTCAAATGGTGTTCGACAAAGCGGGAGTGAAGCATCCTGAGCTTGAAATCTCTATGTACAGCGATATTCCGCTGACAAGAGGGTTAGGCAGCAGCGCATCTGCGATCGTAGGCGGCCTGGCAGCCGCCAATGCGCTCATCGGCAGCCCGCTCAGCGACGATACGCTCTTTCAGATGGCGACGGAGCTGGAGCACCACCCCGATAACGTAGGGGCGGCGCTCTTCGGCGGACTCGTCGTCGCCTTCTGGGACGGCGAGCGTGCGGAGCATATCCGCATCGAGCCCGACGACCGGCTGGAAGTGCTGGTGGCGATCCCGCACTTCCAGCTGTCGACGGAGAAGGCGCGGCATGTGCTGCCGCGCGAGCAGAGCTTGGCGAATGCCGTGTTCAACGTCGGGCATTCGTCCGTGCTTGTAGCCGCCTTCTGCACCGGGCGGCTGGATATGATTGCGCGCGCCATGAAGGATGCGCTGCATCAGCCTTACCGGGCCGCCCTGGTGCCGGGGCTGGCCAAGATTTTGGCCGAGGCGACGGACCACGGCGCCCTCGGCGTAGCATTGAGCGGAGCGGGGCCTACCATGCTCGCGCTAGTGGACCGGAACAGCTCCCGCAAGGAGGAGCTGGAGCAATTCCTGCTCGGAACGTTGAAGGAAGAACAGATTGAGGCAACGCTAATGTGGCTGAAGCCGGACCGCCACGGAGTTCAATTGTTGACACACTTTGATGAACAGTGTACATTATTCGAAAACATCAAAGGAGATGTCCGTCTATGAAGCGTATAGCGCTCCTGGGTCCCGGTACATTCACCGAAGAATCGGCTCATCATTATTTGGGGACGAATGCTTTTCATTATGTGAACTGCAAGCTGATCGACGATGTGTTCAGATCGACCGTTAACGGGCAAACCGATTACAGCGTCATTCCTATTGAAAATACGTTCGAAGGCTCGGTCAGCCTTCATTTGGATTGGCTTGTCCATGAAGTGGATCTGCCCATCCAAGCGGAGTACGTGTACCCGATCTCGATTAATCTGTTGTGCAACGAAGCCTTGGGAGATTCACTTGCGGACCGCTGCTCCGTTATTAAAAAAGTGGTCTCCCATGGGGTGACTTTATCGCAATGCCGGCAATTTCTGAAAACCTATCTGCCCCACGTGGAGCTGGAGCAGGTGGGGAGCAACGGAGAGGCGGCAAGGCTTGTCAAGGAGCTTGGACATCGCGAGGTGGCCGCACTGGCTCCATCCGGTGCAGGCTCCCTGTACGGATTACATACATGGGCGCAGGGGGTTCAAGACCATCAGAACAACTTTACCCGGTTTGTGCTCGTAGGGCCAGAGCCTGTAAGTCTTCCGGAACAATCGGTTGCGATGACGAAGACGACTATTACCGTAACGCTTCCGGACGATTATCCGGGAGGGCTGCATCAGCTGCTGTCTGCCTTTGCGTGGCGCCGCATCAACTTATCGAAGATCGAATCGAGACCGACGAAGAAGAAGCTCGGCACTTATTATTTCTATATTGATATCGAAGCTTCCATGGATTCCGTTCTGCTGCCGGCGGCCCTTCAAGAAATTGAGGCTATCGGCTGTCAGGTACGGGTTCTCGGATGCTATCCGACCTATACGTATCAGCCGGTACATTCGGAATAGGATGATCCGAAACGAAATGCCACGGCAATGAATAACCAGCAAAGCTTCATCATACAATGAGCAGGGAAAACCGTCGTTACCATCCCATGGAACGATAGGCATTTCCCCGCTTTTTTTGTTTGTAAATAGTGATATATGGATTTTTTTCCAAGGTTCATGGTCAAATGCCTACCAACCTGCATAAACTGTATTGTCATTTTGTTTTGGCACGCGTAATGTTTAGGCTTTTACCCCTTGTGAAGGCGGCTTGAAGCATCTAAGGCAGTTAACGTGCTATGCGAAAGCGAGAAACGGACCCCTCCGACAGTACATGGAACGCCGCTACATGGGAAGTTTCTCAAAGAAAATGTTAAGGAGGTTTATGCAGTGAAAATCCATATGGTCAAGAAAGGCGAATCGCTCTACCTCATCGCTCAAAAGTATCATGTTGATTTGGATAAGTTAATTGAGATGAACCCGCAGATCACGGATCCCAACGTTATTGATGTCGGAATGAAAGTCAAAATTCCGAACGGCCCGACGCCCGTAGAACCAGCGGACGATTATCTCTACAAGCATACGGTAGTTCAAGGGGATACGCTGTGGAAGCTATCCAAGGCTTGGAACATCCCGCTGAACCAGCTAATTGAGGCCAATCCGCAATTGAAAAATCCGAATGTGCTAATGACCGGAGACATCGTAAATATTCCTAAAGCAAAGCATCAGCAGGGAGACCACCATTACCCGCACCATCATCACAAGAAAAACACAGCTCCTATTCAGCCTGCACCAACTCCGGTATCGCCAATACAGACGGCTCCTGCTCCAAAACCGCCTGAACATATTGAAGCGCCGAAGCCTAATGTAGAAATGCCGATTATGCCTATCATGCCCATCATGCCCATCATGCCGATGGCGCCTAATGTGAACGAGCAGATCTCTCCGGAAGCGGTCATGCCTAATGTGAACCAGCAGCCCTTTATTCCGGAAATGCAGGTATCGCCGAGTGCGGTTCAGCCCAATGTGAATCAGCAGCCCTTTGTTCCGGAAATGCAAGTATCGCCTAGCGCAGTTCAGCCCAATGTGAATCAACAGCCCTATTTTCCGGAAATGCAGGTATCGCCCAGCGAGATTCAGCCCAACGTGAATCAACAGCCATTTTTCCCGGAAATGCAGGTATCGCCTAGCGAGATTCAGCCCAACGTGAATCAACAGCCCTTTTTCCCGGAAATGCAAGTATCGCCTAGCGCGGTTCAACCTAATGTGAATCAGCAGCCCTTTTTTCCGGAAATGCCTGTATCGCCCAGCGCCATTCAGCCTAGTGTGAACCAACAGCCTTATATTCCAGAAATGCCGATAATGCCGAGTGCTACACAACCCGCTCCTTCCTTCATGCCGAACGCGCCGCAGCCCTATCCCTCGGTAATGCCATCTTATGAGCAGCCTGGAGTAAACAGCGCCATATCTCCTTTTTCCGATAATGCCAATGTGATGGGTGCGGAAGCAACGCCGAATGCGCCGTTCCACCAGCCTTCGTCCAACTTGTTTGAACAATTCCAGGTTCCTGCAACCGAAGCTATGAGCTATGGGCAGATGAGTCCGAATTACTGGCCTCAGCAGGAAATGCCCATGATGTGGCCGCAGCAGGAGCAGCCGTATCCGCCTATGCAGCAAATGCCTGGGGCCGAGCAAATGCCATATCAGCCTTTTGCGGCACCGATGCCGGAAATGTACGGATTTATCCCGCAAGCCGGCGGCGGCTGCGGTTGCGGAGGCGAACAGGTCTCTCCGGCTTACGAGAAAGGTAAACCGTTCCCTAATGTTTCGCCAATGGAAAGTCCATACATGTTCCAGCCGGAGATGCCTTCTTATCCGAATGCTCCGTTTCCGGGTATGGCCTATCCGACCTCCGTCAGCCCTGAAAGCGAAGCTCCTTACTATCAAGGAGGTTTTTTTCCGCAGACGGCCGGAGCTTTTACAGGGCCTGCATTTCCCATGTACGGGTATCCAATGCCTTCGATATCCTCTTACGGCGGCGGTTATGATGACTGCGGGTGCGATGACACGTCGATAGGCAGGGAGCAGCCGGTGCAAGCGGCAGAGGAGGAAGCCGCCACGGTTTCCAGAAATAATCAAAAGTCCGAACCTAAAAGCACAAACAAGAAAAAACGCAGCAATCAGGCTGTGATAAGCCGTATTTCCCAGACCCCGCGCAGAAGACGCGCAAGCTCTTCCAAATCCAATAAAAGTCCATGGATTAACGTTTAATTGCATGGAATAAGTACAGCCGGGAGCGAATGCCTCCGGTTTTTTTGTGTTTTCATCTTCCGGAAAGGCTCCGTATAATCCCCTCGAACACTGGGAAAAATGGTAAAACATACTTTATGTTAGAAGGGGATTCGGATGATTCTTCTAAGCTTGCTGAACAGAATTAAGAAAAAGCTTCGTTGGAAACGGCGCTGGCTCACTTTGGCGGCCATTGTATTCGTAGCCGGCATGTCCTCACTTGCTTTTATTATGCTAAAAGGCGGCACAGGCACCGATAAGCTGGAATGGTCTCCAGGGGATCAGCCGGTGTTCGGAACACAAATCCGTCCAACACTGCAAAGGGAGGATGAAGTGCAGGCTATGGTGAAGCAAATCGAGGGGCAGCGTGGAGCTTATGCCAGGAAGCTGTATGTCTGCGGTGAAGAAGTCCAAATGCTGGGAAGAATGACATCTGCGCAAATATTACAGTATCATAAAGAGCACCCTACGCTAACCGTATCGATAGGAGAGGGCGGGGATGTTTATTTTACCGAGCAAATCGATGATTTGTCACCGCAATGCAAGTCCAATGCCTACTTCGGTCTCGATAGTAAGGGAAATCTTTCCTTATTCGAGGGTGTGCCCGAAAGCAACCAGGTGCTTAGAACCTTTTTCCAGCTAAACATTGAATTCTTGGAAAGCAGCTTGCCGAGAGAGACAGTGAAGCAGCTCTACCGCGGAATTCCGGTAAGCAATTTGGATGAGTATAACAGCGTGCTATCGACCTTTGCCGATTTTGCAGTGGAGGACCAGGCCAAAGCGCTGCACTGAACGAAAAAACAAAAGAGAGACGATTTCGTTGGAAGAACGACGAGTCGTCTTTCTTTTTTATTGTGGAGCTTATAGATTCCCGGGCTTCCCGCCAAGGCAATTGAATTAACGTCAGGGCGCGGGTTGTTAATGAAGACACTGCAGCCGTGGATGGCTTTGCAGGGGGAATTTGTGTCCTTTAGGGCGTGTTCATGCGCGGTAATATCTGCTATAATGGCATGTGAACACATATGTTCGGTTTTGTAGGATGGGAGAGTGCTGGATTTTGCGCATTATGGGGATTGATCCGGGGATTGCGATTGTAGGCTTCGGGTTTATTGATAAGCAAGGGTCCCGGCTGGTGCCGGTTCAATACGGATGTATTCAGACGGAAGCCCATACGGATGGGGCATTGAGATTGAAAATGGTCTATGACGCAACGGTGCAGCTGATAGACAAATATAAGCCGGATGCGGTGGCGATCGAGAAGCTGTTTTTTAACCGGAATGTGACTACGGCGTTCACGGTTGGCCAGGCAAGAGGGGTCATGATGCTGGCGGCGGTGCAGCAAGGAATTCCTATAGGAGAATACACGCCGTTGCAAGTGAAGCAGGCGGTCGTAGGTTATGGGAAGGCAGAGAAAAAGCAGGTGCAGGAAA
Organism: Paenibacillus sp. OAS669; assembly: GCF_014873645.1. Taxonomy (NCBI): domain Bacteria; kingdom Bacillati; phylum Bacillota; class Bacilli; order Caryophanales; family Paenibacillaceae; genus Paenibacillus; species Paenibacillus sp. OAS669. Next base: position 341,801 of record NZ_JADBDR010000005.1, on the reverse strand, counting down.
TGGTTCGCATGTTCTTGAATTTGTCCGCCGTTCCAAAGCCGGACGATGTCGCTGATGCTTTGGCAGTGGCGATTTGCCATGCCCATTCCTCGACACTCCATCAAAAAATAAACGAGGTAAACAAAAGATGATCGATTACTTAAGAGGTAACGTTGTACATAGAGAAACTGAATATGTCGTCCTGGATGTACGCGGTGTAGGCTATCGTGTTTTTTGCGCCAATCCTTTCTCGGTACAGCTGAGCAATAGCGAGGAAATCACGATGTACATTCACTATCATGTGCGTGAAGATGCTCATCTGTTGTTCGGCTTTACAAGCCGGGAAGAGCAGGCCTTGTTCCGCACGCTGCTGGATGTGAACGGGATTGGGCCAAAGGTTGCGATCGGCGTCCTTGCAGGGGGACGACCGGAAGTGATTGCGGCAGCTATTCAGCAGGAGAATATCAGCTTCCTGACGAAGCTGCCGGGGATCGGCCGGAAGACGGCGCAGCGAATGATACTGGATTTGAAGGACAAGCTCGGCGGGATGCAATCGATCGGGAACTCGCTCGTATATGCAGGCGGAGCAGAAGTATCGGATGCACCGCAAGGCGGCACAGCCTGGAGCGAGGCCAAGGCGGCTCTGCTTGCTCTCGGGTATACGGAGGCGGAAGCAGACCGGGCCGGTCAAGCGATTAAACCGAAGCTGCAGGGCGGCGAGACGGTAGATGCGTTAATGAAGCTTGCTCTGCAAGCCTTGTACCAGCAAGCGACGAGATAAGCTGCAGCGTGAGGAGCATTCGTTTCAGCTTCAAATGACCGCGAAACTCAAAGCGGATGCTTACGAAGCCAGTTTCGCTAACGCGAAACTTTAAGCGGATGCTTACGAAGCCAGTTTCGCTAACGCGAAACTTTAAGCGAATGCTTACGAAGTCAGTTTCGCTATCGCGATACTCTAAGGAGGACCACAACCATGGAAGACAGGATCATTTCTGCCAACCTGATGATGGAAGATCAGGGGATGGAATTAAGCCTGCGTCCGAGATATTTGGCCGAGTATATCGGACAAGCTCAAGCGAAGGAAAATTTGAAGATTTATATAGAGGCAGCCAAGATGCGGAAGGAAGCGCTGGATCACGTCCTTTTATACGGCCCTCCCGGCCTCGGGAAGACCACTTTATCCAACATTATCGCAAATGAGCTGGGAGTGAACGTGCGTACCACCTCCGGACCTGCGATTGAGCGTCCCGGCGATCTGGCAGCCATTTTGACCAATTTGCAGGAAGGCGACGTCTTGTTTATCGACGAAATTCACCGCCTTCATCGTACGGTTGAAGAAGTGCTGTATCCTGCAATGGAGGATTTTGCGCTCGACATTATTATCGGCAAGGGGCCGAGTGCGCGTTCGGTCAGACTTGATTTGCCAGCCTTTACACTGGTGGGGGCAACCACCCGTGTCGGGCTGTTATCCGCTCCTCTCCGCGACAGGTTCGGGGTGGTCAGCCGGCTGGAGTACTACACCGTTGAGGAGCTTGCGTACATTGTCAGCCGCACGGCTGACATTTTGCAGGTGCAAATTGTCGGAGAGGCTTCGGAGGAGATCGGGAAACGATCCCGCGGAACGCCGCGTATCGCCAATCGGCTGTTAAAACGGGTACGCGATTATGCCCAAGTGAAGGGCGACGGCATCATTACGCTGGATATTGCGCAGAGAGCGCTGCTTGGGATTCAAATCGATCATTTGGGGCTGGACGAGATCGATCATAAGATGCTGCGGGCGATTATACTCACCTTCCAGGGCGGCCCTGTCGGGCTGGATACCATTGCCGCTACGATCGGAGAAGAAAGCCAAACGATAGAAGATGTATATGAGCCGTATTTGCTGCAAATCGGATTTTTGCAGCGGACGCCCCGCGGACGGATGGCTACTCATTTGGCCTACAGCCATTTGGGGCTGCCTATGCCGGACAACCGCTAGCAATATTACAGGTGCAGGAGAAGAGTGCACTCATCATCGTCAGAGAGGGGAACGCTGAAATTGAGGAAGCTTAAGCCTTCACTTGGTTCGATTGGAAAGCTCTATATAAGCATGTGCATTGCTGCCGCAGGATTCAGTGCGTTCCATGGAATTAACGGCTTTGCGCCTAAAGTCTACGCGGATTCGGCTAAGACGGATATGGTGCGGGTCGCCTTATTTATCGATACCGGGAAATATTCTGTGAATACACCTTACGTAACTCTATCGTCTGCCAAAGGGATGGATGTTGCGTTGCGAGGTGCTGACGGCTCCAAGCCGGCATTCACTGTTGTAGATAAAACTACGGCAGGGGTAGCCTTGGATGGATATCACGCCTTACTATGGGAAGGCGCCGACAAAGCCCAAGCCAAGACGATCATGGATAAATTGGCCGCAGCCAAACAGGATGCCGTGCTTGTAACGGGCAACAAACCAGGAGCGGCATCCTATCAGATCGAGCTCGGGCCATATGCTTCCCGTGATGCCGCTCAAGCTGCATTAACGAAAGCCTCGGGCCTATCCGGCATCAGCGGCTTCATCAAGGGATACACGCCAAGCGTTACCGGTCCGTTGCACTGGAACGCCGGCAGCTACGCCACCGAGGCGGAGGCGGCTGCACAGGCAGCGGTCATCGGTGCCGCCGGTTTTGACGCTGCCGTAGCCTACCTGAACACGGCGGCCGGAGCTCCCGCCTATGCCGTATTCGTCTCCGCAGCAACGACTTCCGCTGAGCTGAGTACCGCCAAGCAAAACATCAATGCCGCAATACCGGGTCTCGTGTTACAGCCCGTCGATTCTGCGGCGGCTTACATAATGAAACGTTCACAGATTGATATGGAATCGGAAACGCTGGCTGCTGTTCCTTACTTCATGCTGGGAGGCGGAACGGAGGGGAATTCCTCCTCGAAGCTTCTGGTCACTCCCCAACTGTCGGATACAGTATCGGTACGGGAACGCTTTGAACGCTCTTATAAAGGGAGCCTCGAGATCTCCCGATTCAACTCCAAGCTGGCAGTCATCAATGAACTTCCAATGGACCAGTACCTGGCTTCCGTCATCAGCTCGGAGCTCAATAAAGACTGGCCCGTTGAGGCATTGAAGGCTCAAGCGGTAGCGGCGCGTACGTATGTGCTGAAGCAGGGAGTAAAGTACCAGATTGCTGATGTATCCGATTCTACCGTGGATCAGGCCTATCATGGAGCGGGGGCGGAATTCCCTGCCGCATTGACCGCAGTTCAAGCCACGCAAGGCGAGGTATTAAAGGACAAGAACGGTTTGATTTCACCCTTGTTTTACTCGAATGCAGGCGGAATGACTGCAGAATCAACTGAAGTATGGGGGAATAAGGTCGCTTATTTGCAGAGCGTTCCGAGTCCGGACGAAGGTGCGGAGAAAGGAAAAGCTCCCTGGTACCGCATCGTGCTTCCGAACGGGCAAACGGGCTACATCCACTCCTCCTATGCCCGCGATACAGGGGAGAAGAACGCTGCAGGTCTCCCGTATTACGTTTCCACAGGAACGGGGGTTAGTGTAAGGCCCGCTCCGTACGTGGACAATGCTTCCAATCCGGCCACCTTTAAAGTGGATATCGGGGACCGATTCATTGTATTCGACCAAGCGATCGAATCCAATGCATTTTCCTGGATACGCGGCCCCTTCGACGCCGACAAGCTGAAGGACAAAGTGAACACCGTACTCAGCCAGCCTATTGCCGGCGCATTGGATAAGCTCGAAATATCCCAAAGGGGACAATCGGGCAGGGTTACAGAAATGAAAGCCAATGGCCAGGTTATGAAGCCTGCCAACCCGGATGCGCTGCGCACCTTGTTCAACGGGTTGCCAAGCACCCGGTTTGATATTGAAGAAACAGGAAGGTATACTATATTGGGAGCCGACAATACGGTTCGCAGCCAATCCGCAGCCTCTCCGGCAGTCTATGTCGCGGCGGGCGGGTCGGAGCCTCAAGCGGCTTCAGCCTCCCAGCTGTTTATATTGAATGGAGACAACAAGGCGAAGCTTGTTGACAAAAAAAACCAGTATATTTTTAGAGGGACAGGGTACGGTCACGGACTGGGAATGTCCCAATGGGGCGCGAGAGGCTTCGCCGAATTAGGCTATGATTATAAAAAAATATTGCAGACCTACTATGTAGGAGTCTCGATAACCAAGGAATGACGAACTATGCAGGTAGAAGAGTTTGATTATGAATTACCGGAGTCGCTAATTGCGCAAACTCCATTAAAGGACCGGACCTCGTCCAGATTATTGACATTGAACAAAGCAACCGGAGCAATCCAGCACCAAACATTTGAAGCATTAATCGACTATGTGGAAGCCGGGGATGTTCTCGTGTTGAATGATACGCGGGTTATACCAGCCCGGCTTTTTGGTGTCAAGGCGGATACCGGAGCGAAGGCGGAAGTTCTGCTATTGAAGCAGCTGGAGAATGACCGTTGGGAAGCGCTGGTCAAGCCCGGCAAACGGTTGAAGAAGGGGGCCGTCATTCTCTTCGGAGAGGACGAGTCCGAGACATCGGAGGAAGGGAGCAGGTCTGCTCTTCTAACGGCTACGATCGAATTGGAGAGCGAGATGGGCGGACGTGTGCTTCGCTTTGCTTATAAGGGAATTTTCCCGGAATTGCTGGATCGGTTGGGACAGATGCCGCTTCCTCCTTACATAAAGGAGCAGCTTCCTGAGAGGGAGCGTTACCAGACCGTCTACGCAAAGCATGAAGGCAGCGCAGCCGCCCCGACGGCAGGGCTTCATTTCACGAAGGAGTATCTGAATAGGCTGGAACAAAAAGGAGTACAATTAGCGTATATTACGCTTCATGTTGGACTCGGTACCTTTCGGCCGGTGTCTGTTGACGATGTAGAGTCACATCGGATGCATGAGGAGTATTACGAGGTCAGCCCGGAAGCGGCGGCAATGATCAATGAGGCCAAAGCATCCGGTAAGCGAGTCATTGCGGTTGGTACGACCTCGGCAAGAACACTGGAGACGGCTTCGAGGGTGAGCAGTGAACCCGGCAGACTTCAAGCCTGCAGCGGATGGACTGACATTTTCATCTATCCGGGGTTTGAATTCCAGATCGTAGACGCTCTATTGACGAATTTTCACTTGCCCAAATCGACACTGCTCATGCTGATCAGTGCTCTGGCGGACCGGGAAAAGATTATGGAGGCGTATCGTCAAGCCGTCGAACGGGAATACCGCTTTTTCAGCTTTGGCGATGCGATGTTTATATATTAATCAGCAGGAAAAGAAAGAAGTGAATGTCATTGGCAGCAGTATGGTATGAACATATTAAAACATGCAAGCAGTCCGGCGCCAGGCTAGGCCGGGTACATACACCTCACGGGGTAATCGAAACCCCGACATTTATGCCGGTGGGCACCCAAGCAACAGTGAAAACGATGAGCCCTGAAGAATTGAAGCAGATGGATGCCCAGATTATTCTGAGCAACACATACCATTTGTTTCTTCGTCCGGGACATGACCTTGTCAAGAAGGCCGGCGGCCTTCATAAGTTTATGAATTGGGACCGTCCTATTTTGACGGACAGCGGCGGTTTCCAAGTGTTCAGTCTAAGTGAAATAAGAAAGATTACTGAAGAGGGGGTCGCGTTTAGATCCCACCTGAATGGAGACAAGCTGTTCATCTCGCCGGAAAAAGCGATGGAAATACAAAACGCGCTTGGTTCCGATATCATGATGGCCTTTGACGAGTGCCCTCCCTATCCGGCAGAGCACAGCTATGCGAAGCAGTCCCTCGAACGTACGACCCGTTGGGCAGAGCGCTGCTTGAAGTCCCATGCCCGTCCTCAAGATCAGGCTTTGTTCGCAATCGTTCAGGGAGGCATGTACGAGGATTTGCGCAAACAAAGCGCTGCTGAGTTGACTTCCATGGATTTCCCGGGGTATGCTATTGGTGGATTGAGCGTCGGCGAGCCGAAGCATCTGATGTATGAAGTTCTTGATTACACGGTGCCTATGCTGCCGGCTAATAAACCCCGTTATCTAATGGGAGTGGGGTCACCGGATGCTTTGGTCGAGGGATCGATTCGGGGTATCGACATGTTTGATTGCGTCCTTCCGACGCGTATTGCAAGGAACGGTACCACGATGACCAGCGAGGGAAGGCTAGTTGTCCGCAACGCCAAGTATGCTGAAGATTTCGGTCCGCTCGATCCGGAATGCTCTTGCTACACGTGCAGGAATTACTCCCGCGCGTATATCCGGCATTTGATCAAGGCGGATGAAACGTTCGGTATACGTCTCACAACGTACCATAATTTGCATTTTCTGCTGGAATTGATGCGTCAAGTAAGACAAGCGATTCGAGAGGATCGGCTGCTAGATTTCCGCGATCATTTTTTCGAAAAATACGGAATGAGTGAAAACGGAAAAGGATTTTAAACGTATAGTATAGGGAAAGGGGGGATAAGGTATGTTGTTAGCAGCGGCTGATACAGCGGCGCAAGGCGGGCTTCAAGGGTATTTGTATACATACGGTCCATTAGTGTTAATGTTTGTTGTTTTGTATTTCTTATTGATTCGTCCCCAGCAAAAACGTCAAAAGACACGGAATATGATGCTGGGCAACCTGAAAAAGGGCGATAAGGTAGTAACCATCGGCGGACTTCACGGCACCATTCTGGAGCTGGGAGACGATACGGTGATTCTCCGGGTCAATGATGTAACGAAGCTTACATTCGAACGTTCTGCAATTAATTCGGTACAGAGCAGTTCAAGCGAGGATAAGAAGTAAGCGGCAGCACACGAAAAATGCGAGCCTCCTGAGAAGGGGGACTCGCATTTTTACTTTTTGTGGCTTTACCCGTTACTTTTTCAAATTAACGCCGAGCATTCCGCCCAGCGCTCCGGTACCGAAGGTTAATCCGAGCAGATACAAGGTTTGTTCCGTTATTCCTGTGTCATAAGCGAGAAACCCTACAATAGCCACAATCAGGCAGTAAAAGATGCCTAACATGCCTCCGTGATACCAGCCTCTTGTTCCGCTACGTTTGCCGGACACAATGCCCCCGATAAACATAGAGACGCCGTGAATGGACATGGTATAACCGAATAAGGAGGTTTCCTGCACATTCGTAGCTAGCATGATCAAAGAGATCATGAGCGTTCCAAATATCATGAAGATCATGGAGTAGACCAAACCGGATAATAAAGGTGAGCGCCTCATCGCCGACTTTTCCCCCAATCCAAACCATTTATCATCATTGTATGGGCACGTACATAAAATTAGTACAGGTTGTTCTGGACGCAGCTTGGCGAAATTAGGTAAAATATCGGTTAAATCCATTACCGGATGCCGCCAAATGGAACCAACCGTACGAACGAATATAGAAAGGCGGGGATAAAGTTGAACACGATACAGTCGGCTTCATTATGGCAAATGGTTGCATCTGCACTTATTTTCATGATCGCTTATGGGCTAATCCAAACCGGTTTGATCCGTCGCGCATATATCGCGTGGGGGGGAGCGGTTCTGGTACTTATTTTGGGGCTTGTTGATTGGAAAAGCGCTTATCAGACTCACATTGCTTGGGAAACGGTCTTACTGCTTTTCGGGATGATGCTTCTCTCGGGAATAACAGGCAGAACGGGCATAGTTCAATATCTTGCCGTAAAATTCGTACAAAAAGGAAACGGCAATCCGTCAAAGCTGCTTGTGCTCCTCGCAGTTATAGCGGCGGCGGGCTCGGCAGTTCTGGATCCTGTTACCGTCCTCATAGTGCTGGTCCCTGTTACGGTTCGTATTGCTGCGGCAATAGGGGTAAGTCCGATTCCTTTGATCATGACGGAAATGCTATGCGGCAACATTGGCGGAAGCGCAACCTTAATAGGTTCTCTCCCGAATATGATGATAGGCTCGTCCAAGCTTACCGGGCTAACATTTAACGGGTTTTTACTTCACGTTGCTCCTTTATCCGTAATTCTCTTTGCCGTCTCGTTATTTGTGCTTCATAGAATGTATACGAAGGAGTGGCGGAAAATTAAAACAGCTTCGGAGGAATGGAGGGAGCTGGATGCTGCAGCATCTATTAAAGATCGTTCTTTAGTCGTCAAAACGACGGCGGTTTGGGGATTGGCCATACTAGGCTTCCTCTTTCATAAGCAAATGCACATATCCGTTGCTATAATAGCCATAGCGGCGGCCCTTGTCCTGATTCTGCTAACCATCCGAAAGAAAGAAGAGCTGGAGGATGTGTTTCATACGGTTGAGTGGGGGACGTTATTTTTTCTGATCGGATTATTCGTACTTGCAGGCGGGCTCGTGAATACCGGGGTCATCGAGGCCATTGCGGTCAAGGGCATGGAGCTTACCTCGGGAAATGAAATGTTCGTCTCCATTCTCGTCCTGTGGGTTGCAGGATTCATCTCGGCGGGCGTTGATCAAGCTCCGCTTGTGGCGGCGATGCTGCCATTGATTAAAAATATCGGTGCTCATATGCACCTGGCTAATGACTGGGAGCTTAATCCGGTCTGGTGGTCGTTAGCGATAGGTGCGAGTATTGGCGGAGGCGCTACGTTAATCGGATCGCACGCCAATCTGGTTGCCGCCGGTTTGGCGATGAAGGAGGGGCATGAAATTTCGTTCATGGGCTATATGAAAACCGCATTGCCGCTAACCCTATTGCTTCTGGTCTTATCAACCGGTTATATCATGTGGATGTACTTCTAAATTTAGGATTACAGAAGGAGTTTGCCAACAATTCGTTACTTTCCTTACCGTATGACTCCATTGCCTTAAGGTCAAAATACCCATGGAAACCGTCCTGTCTTTGCTAAAGCCAATGCTTGTAGGAGGATAGTGAAACCATGGAGATGTTGGCCCTTTTTTTTCGCACCGTACTCGTGTATTTTATCGTTCTCCTGACTTTGCGCATTATGGGGAAGCGGGAGATCGGTAAGCTTTCGCTTTTTGATTTGGTTATTTCCATTATGATCGCAGAAATTGCTGTGTTTGTATTGGAGGATATGGGGAAGCCTTTGGCAGAAGGTATCGTGCCTATGGTCACATTGGTTTTGATTCAAATGTTGATTGCCTATGTGTCTTTGAAAAATGAGAAGCTGCGCCGAGTATTTGAAGGGCGGCCGGCGATGGTCATTCAAAACGGCAAACTGAACCGGGAAGTCATGAAACGTCACCGTTACAATCTCGACGACTTGCTGCTTCAGCTCAGGCAGAATAAGATTGTGGATGTGGCAGACGTGGAGTTTGCCATCCTGGAGCCATCGGGTAAGCTGACTGTGGTCGAAAAGGATTCTGAGCGCAGTCAGCCCGCCGCCAAGCAGGAGTTTAAAATCCGGTATGAAGGCCTGCCGCTGCCGCTCATTATGGACGGTAAGGTGCAGGATGACAGCCTGGAAAAGCTCGGGAAGACGAGGTTTTGGCTAAAGAGTGAGCTCCAGGCGAAGGGGATACAAGATTTCAAGGATGTATTTTTCTGTACAATTGATCATCGGGGCAAATGGTTCATCGATAAAAAACGATAACTTATTTTACAAATTTCCGCCCGAGCCAGATGATTCTTAGCAGGTCATTGCGATCGATAAGCTTAAACAATACCGAGCAGACGAGATAGATCAGAATACCTGCAGCAGAAGCGGCCAAAAACCGAATCAGCTCGTGCTCCAGCCAGTTTGTGTACATAATCACATGACTGGCCCAACCGGAAAGCGCCATTGCTGCGCCGACTTTGGCAAAATCAGTCATATCCATCCGGAAGTTCAAGAGCCTGGCCACACTTCGCCAATGAAGAAGAGTAACGAGCGCGATGTTCAAATTAATGGCCATCAGAGCGCCCAGAATACCGAACTTGGGATTGCTTGCCAGCACATAAATTAAGGTTAGCTTCGCAATTGAGCCGATGAGAGTATTGACCAGCGCGCTGCCCGGCTTTTCCAAGGCTTGAAGCGTCGCCTGAAGCGGCGCTTGAAAGTAGATGAACAATGCAACGGGAGCCATCATTTTCAGCATGGAGGCTACCTGGGCTTGGCCGTACAGAAAGCGGCACAGCGGCTCGGCAAGCACGAACATAATCATGGCGAACGGGGCACCTGTCACCAATGCAAGCTTTAGTGACTGATGAAGACGGGAATGGATCGTTTTCATATCGTTTTGCGCCGCTGCTTCCGATAAGGAAGGAACCAAAGATACCGACAAGGAATATGTCAAGGCGCTGGGCAGCATCAGGATGGGCATTACCATGCCTTGAAGAGCGCCATATTGCGCAGTGGCAACCTTCGTAGCTACTCCGGCGATAGCCAGGCTGCGAACCATGATAATGGATTCAAAAAAATAAGAGCACGAGCCGACCAGCTTGCTTCCGGTAATCGGTATGGCGAGCTTGAGGAGCGTTTTCAGATTCGACCATCGTCCAAGCATGGCTGATGTGCCGATATTAGCTGCTGGAGCAGACCTGGACAAACTCCGATTCGCTCGAAACTGATGGTATAAGACAAGCAGCGCCGCAATCTCGCCTGCAAGAACCCCGGCCATAGCGCCTGCCGCCGCATATTCGATTCCGTAAGGCAGCAAGACATAGGCGAACGCCAATACGGTAAAGATGCGAACGATTGTTTCAACAACCTGTGAGAGTGCTGTTGGTATCATATTTTGTCTGCCCTGGAAATATCCGCGGTAGACGGAACCGATGCCGACGATCAAGATGATCGGGGTCATCGTCAGGAAGGTATAATAAACACGGGAATCGGTTAATAAATGCGTCGATATCCATTTGGCGGCAAAAAAACTGGCAACAGCAAACAGCAAGCTGATTGAAAGAGTAAAAAGAAATGAAATTCGAAATATTCTTTTAATCCGGCCTTCATCGCCTTCCGCTTCCGCCTCTGCAACGAGCTTGGCAATGGCGATGGGAATACCGCCGGTAATTAATGTAAGAATAACGATAAGAAACGGGTAGCCCATTTGATATAAGCCGATACCTTCGGCGCCGATAACTCTTGGCAGCGTAATTCTGGGGATAAAGCCAAGGATGCGATTGATAATGCCTGCGGCAAGCAGAATGAGCGTGCCTTTGATAAATGATTGTTTGGTCACTTGAACGCCTTCTTCCTCCCTTTGGTTTGGATGGGGATCAATTCTCGCATTATGCACCATTAGCTATACTTCATGAATATGCTGGACCTGTCCTACCGCATGACATTTTTTGTACAACTTCTTGGACAAGAAAGGAAGGAAATGGACGGGGAACAGCGAATAAGTGTAACAGCGACGCTGTAGTGCAGGAGGGTGATGGTCGTGGAACATGAGGAACTGAATACACAGCAGCTGGAGGCAACGGCAGGTGATAATGAAGGATCTGCTGATGCGGGGCCTAAGGAAGAGATGCCGGAGCCTGGAGAGCCGCCGATAGAGCCGTTACCGGACGATGAAGGCGAGACGCTGGAATGTATGGCGGAACCGGAGCCTGAGGAAGAATGGGAAGCCTTGTCGGATCTGGAGCTGAACGAAGTAATCGAAGACATTTGCAACAGCAAGGCCGAGGAATTCAGGATGATTGGGTATGAGCATGTTACCGGGATGGAAATTTGGGAGTGTGTCAGCGACAAGTATAAAAAGACCGGCACCCCCCCGCTGCATAAAGTGGTCAACGATATTTTATCGTTAAAAGTGACGCAGTTTATGAACTGGATGACAATGAGCATTTATAAAACCAACCCTTTCAAATAGCCGGAAAGGGTTATTTGTTGTGATAAGGTTTCGAGATGCCATTAATCGTCAAATTGACTCGTTTTTCGCAGGTAGGTATAATAGGCATATTGAGTATGGAAGGAGATCGTTATTAGATGAAACGGATCGTGGCTTTTTTGCTAGTGGTAGTCCTTTCGTTTGGCCTGTTTGCATGGCTAACTCCGGGACTAGTAAAAAACATTAAGCTCGGCTTAGACTTAAAGGGTGGTTTTGAAATACTTTATGTAGCTGAACCTATAGAGGCTGGAAAACCGGTCACTATGGAGTCATTGAAGCAAACGGCGAACAGCCTGATGAAAAGGGCCGATAGCCTCGGAATCGCAGAACCAGAAATTACGACCGAGGGTAAAGACCGTATCCGTGTGCGTCTCGCCGATGTGAAGAACGAAGAAGAAGTTCGGAAAGTTATCAAGAAGCCGGCAGAGCTGACCTTCCGCGGTCCGGACGGTACGAAGGAAATGCTCGGCAGTGACTTCGTGGAAGGTGCCGCCAAAGTGGGCTTCGACCAATCGAACCGCCCGATGATCAGTATAAAAGTCAAAGAACCGGATAAGTTCAAGGCGGTTACAGAAAAATTGTTAAATCAGCCGCTGGCCATTTATTTGGATGAAAATCAGTTGTCTGCACCTATCGTCAGCGCAGTCATTACCGACGGCAATGCTACGATTTCGGGCAATTACACGTTTGAGCAAGCAACCGAATTAGCTAACACGATCAACTTGGGCGCTCTTCCATTGAAGCTCACAGAAAAATATACCCAGGTGGTAGGGGCATCTCTAGGTCAGCTGTCCTTGCACCAAACAGTTGAAGCCGGTTTGATCGGCGCGATCCTGATTCTTGTGTTCATGCTTGTGTTCTATCGTTTGCCTGGTATTATTGCAGCCATTACGTTGATCACTTATACGTTCCTGCTGCTGGGGGCCTTCTACTTGATGAAAGCGACCCTGACGCTCCCGGGTATTGCGGCTTTCGTTCTCGGGATCGGGATGGCTGTCGATGCTAATATCATTATGTATGAACGGATCAAGGAAGAGATTCGGAGCGGCAAGAGCTTGCTGTCCTCTCTGAAATCCGGTTCCAAGCATTCGTTCCGTACTATCATGGACGCGAACATCACGAACCTTATCTCCGCCATCGTGCTTTATTATGTAGGTAACGGTGCGATTCGAGGCTTTGCATTGACGACGATCATGAGTATTATTCTCAGTATTTTGACCAACGTCTTCCTGTCCCGTTGGTATATTCACATGGTTATTAAGAGCAAGCTGTTCCAAAAACCTGCTTATTACGGTGTAAAGGAGTCGGACATTCGTGGACTATAAAAATCACTTTGACTTCATGAAAAACCGCAATAAGTTTTTTATGACCTCTATTGCGATCCTGCTGATTGGGTTGATTGTATTAGTCGTGATGAATCTGAACTACGGCGTCGACTTTAAAGCAGGAACCTCGCTGGACATTAATATGGGCCAAGCCGTAACGAAGGAGAAGGTTGACCAAGCCTTTGATAGCACGGGCATTAAACCCGCAGTAACCACCATTAGCGGTACGAACAATGATCATGTTTCCGCTCGTTTCGATACCATTCTTTCCGATGACGAGATAAAAAAGATCAATTCCACTATGGTGTCTACTTTCGGGGACAAGGTTTCCCAAGAGGTCAATACGGTATCACCTGACATTGCCAGAGAATTAGGCTTTAAAGCGATGATCGCTGTCGGTATCGCGAGCTTGGCCATTTGTATCTATGTCAGCATTCGTTTCGAATGGCGGTTTGCGGTTGCCGCCATTATCGCAATTCTACACGATGCATTTATCGTTATCGCGGTGTTCTCTATTTTCCGTCTTGAGGTTAACCTGCCGTTCCTAGCGGCTATCTTGACGACGATCGGTTATTCCATTAACGATAAAATCGTTATTTTTGACCGTGTACGTGAAAATCAGCGCTTTACAAAAATCAAGACAAGCGAGGATCTGTCCAATATGCTTAATGCAAGTATATGGCAGACAATGGCACGGAATATTAACACCGTTATTACGGTTTTGATCGCCGCTCTATGTTTGTTCATCTTCGGAAGTGAAGCTATCAAGCTGTTTGCTCTCGCAAAAATTGTAGGCTTGGCGTCCGGCGCATACTCATCCATCTGTATTGCTACTCCATTGTGGTACTTGTTGAAAAACAAATCACTTGGTTCTAAAACGCGGGCTGCCGCAGTAAAAGAATAATAGCTGGCCGCGCGAAATGAATATTTCCGCGGCCTTTCTATACAATTCACTTGAGGAGTGGCTTCATGTCTAATGAGCGGTTACAAAAAGCGCATTACGGCGAATGGCCTAGCTTTGTCGGTCAAATTACTTTGGCAGTCATGAAGGGTGTTTTCGGCTACATATCCGGAAGTAAAGCACTTCTCGCTGATGCGGTACATACGGCGTCCGAGGCCGCTGGTTCTCTTGCTCTATCCAAAGGGCGCTCCAGACACGGCCTATCGGAGAAGGAATATAGGAAGAGACAAGGTAAAGCGGAAATGGCTGCAGCCGTTATTGTTTCCGTAATGCTGCTGCTGGTTGGATTGGAGCTCGCCATCTCGTCGGTCAAAGCAATATATTATGGTGTCGAGTCACCTCCCGGAACCCTTGCATTGATAGCGATCGCGGCATCTATCGTAATCAAGGAAGCAGTGCTTCAATATAAGCATCGTTGGGGTAAAGAAGCTTCGTCCACCAACACATTGTTTCACGCAAGGGGACTCAGGTCCGATCTATTATCAACACTGATCGCTTTTGCCGGCGCAGGCGGTGCGATTTGGGGTCATTACCTGGGAAATATTTATTTGTACTATTTAGATCCAATAGCAAGCTTGTTCATTGCCGGGATGATCTTCAAAATGGGCAGCCGGCTCGTCATGAGCATTACTGAAAGCGTAGCGGAACGGATGCTGCTTGAAGAAGATGCCGCAGAGCTCATCAGCGCTGTACAGGCCGTTAAGGGTGTTATTGCCGTAGATGATCTTCGGGCTACGGAACGTGGTCATTATGTGATCGTAGAAGTGAAAATATGTGTGAATCCTAGAATTTCCGTATTTGAGGGACATGATATTGCCAAAAAAGTGAAGTACACACTTATGAAACGATTTATCCATATTTCCGAGGTTCATATTCAGGTGAACCCTTATGATTCGGAATATCCTTATAAAAATGCCGATCTTGACCAGGAACATTTTACCAGCGTGGTTCATTGATCATTATTGTTGATACAGCTTTCCTTACGGAAAGCTCAGCAACGCTTATGAAGATAGCTTTCCTTACGGAAAGCTTTAAGGAGGGACAGCATGCTTCAAGCACGAGCAAGATGGAACATAAGCGAGACGGACGAAAGGCAGGCCGAAGCTCTTGCCAAAGAACTGGGGATATCCCCTTTGGTGGCCCGTCTGCTTGTAGGCCGTGGAATGACCGATAAAGAACATGCTGCCGCTTTTTTAAATGGAGGAACGGATCACATCCACGATCCGTTCCTTTTAGATGGTATGGAGAGTGCTGTACTGCGGATTCGTCAAGCATTGGAGCGGGGCGAATACATCCGGGTTTATGGAGACTACGATGCGGACGGAGTTAGCAGTACTACCTTAATGGTTCATTTGCTGCGGCAGCTTCATGCTTCATTTGATTATTATATTCCTCACCGTGTATTGGAAGGCTATGGATTGAATAAAGCGGCAATAGAGTCAGCCCATCAGCAAGGGGTTAAGCTTATTATAACGGTGGATACAGGAATTAGCGCGGTAGAGGAAATTGCCTACGCAGCAGAGCTCGGAGTCGATGTCATTGTCACGGACCATCACGAGCCGCCGGAGCTTTTACCCGAGGCGTATGCCATTATTAATCCCAAGAAACCGGGCTGCCCTTATCCCTTCAAACATCTCGCCGGGGTCGGCGTAGCACTAAAGCTCGCTCAAGCTCTTCTGGGCCGTTGGCCGGAAGAATTGCTGGAATATGCCGCCATTGGGACGGTAGCTGATTTAATGCAGCTGTTAGGGGAGAATCGTGTTATAGTAAAGCAGGGCATTAAACGGATGAGGAGCTCGACCAACTGGGGGATTCGCGCGCTGCTGGATGTAGCGGGGATTCAGATGAAGGATGTTAATTCCACCCACATCGGGTTTGCCCTGGCGCCGCGGATCAACGCGAGCGGAAGGCTCAACAACGCGGACGATGCGGTAAAGCTGCTGATTACAGAGGATCAGCAGGAAGCGGAGACGCTCGCTTACGAGCTGGATGCATTGAATAAAGAGCGGCAGCGGATCGTCGATGAAATGACGAAGCATGCCATGAGCATGGTTGAAGAGCAGAAAGCAGACGGCCTGAAAAAAGTGATTGTATTGGCCCATGAACAATGGAATGTCGGTGTGATTGGAATCGTTGCTTCCAAGCTGATGGATAAATTTTATCGTCCCACCATCATACTTGGTATAGATAAAGAGACGGGGATGGCGAAAGGCTCGGCCCGATCTATAGCCGGATTTGATTTGTATCAGGCATTGACGCACTGTCACGATCTGATGGAGCACTTTGGCGGGCACCAGGCTGCCGCGGGGATGACCCTTTCTAAGGATCATTTACCCGAGCTGGAACGCAGACTCAACGTCTTGGCGGAGGAATGGTTAGGTCCCGAGGACTTTATTCCGCTTATCCATGCGGACATAGAAGGCTCACTTGATGATGTAGGAGTAGAGACGATACAGCAGCTTGAGCAGCTAGGCCCATTCGGCATGGGTAATCCGATGCCCAAATTCGTATTTACGAACGTCGGCTGCCAGGAGATGCGGACGATCGGAAAAGACCAGCAGCACATCAAGATGACCTTAATGAAAGGTACAGAGGAAGCTTCGGCAGCATTGGATGCCGTAGGCTTTAATAAAGCATCAGTCCTTCCGTGGATATCCCCTACGGCGTCCATGGATGTACTTGGGGAGCTCTCGATCAATGAATGGAACGGCGTGCGCAAGCCGCAATTAATGATTCAGGATGTACGTATCCCATACATACAGCTGTTCGATTGGCGTGGTGTTGCTCGGCTGGAAAGCAAGCTGATGGACTTGACCGATCGATTGGCTGAATTGAATTCTGCTCAAGAAGACAGAAAGCTCCCTTCGATATTGACATTTGCCACCGAGGATAAACAGCTGAGAATGAAGTACTCCAAGCTTTACCCGATATGGGGAGTCGATATGTCGGGATCGGAGCCTTTTGTGCCGTACAACGAGCTTGCCCGCCAGCAAAAGAAGTCAGGCATCACGGATATGATTCTGTATGATTTGCCGGATTCGCTCCGAACGTTGGAGAGGGCGATCACATCGGCGGCGCATGTAGAGCGCTGGTATGCCGTGTTCTCGGGTTCTTTGCAGCAGCAAGGAACGCTGCCAGGCAGGGATATGTTCAAAACCGTGTATGCGGCGGTTCAAAAGCAAGGGGAGCCCATACAAAAGGCGAACTATTTTGTGGAAGCTTTAACCAGGCGTTCAGGATATTCGAAGGAGGTTATCCTGTTCATACTGGACGTATTTATTGAATTAGGCTTCATCAGACGCTCAGCAGAAGGCTATGTGCCTGTGCCGAATCCGGCTAAAAAAGATTTGACCACATCCAAATTGTATCAGCAGAGGCAGCAAAGCCTGGATGTGGAGCAAGCTCTTCTATACTCTACGGCACAACAGCTTCTGGAGTGGCTGCATCAGCTTCACAATCAAACGAAACCATCATTGGAGGAAATTATATGAATTTCAAAGAGTATATTCGAGTCATCGAGGATTTTCCGCAGCCGGGGATCAGCTTTAAGGACATTACGACGCTGTTGAACAATGGCCCGGTATATAGAGAAGTGATTCAAGAGCTGGCTAGACAATTAAGAGGCAAGCAAATTGATTTGATTGCCGGTCCGGAAGCAAGAGGCTTTGTCATCGGTGCTCCGTTGGCGGTAGAGCTGGGAGTCGGATTCGTTCCTATTCGTAAGAGCGGCAAGCTTCCGGGAAAAACTATTGAAGCAGACTACGCGCTGGAATACGGCAAAGACAAGCTCGCTATGCATGATGATGCCATCAAGCCGGGGCAAAAAGTGCTCATTGCAGACGATTTGCTCGCTACGGGCGGCACCATCGCAACCTCCATTAACCTGGTTAAGCAGCTTGGCGGCGAGGTTGTAGGAGCATCGTTCCTGATTGAGCTTGAAGAGTTAAACGGCCGTGACAAGCTGGGTAACATCGATATTATTTCTTTGGTAAAATATTAAGACGGCAAGCTCCTGATACGTTAGGGTATCAGGAGTTTTTTGATATTGCAGTACCTTAACCGGCATCGAAGACAAGGCTCACTTCAAGTGGGCTCATCCTGCAGGACAGTAGATCACTACATAGCGTATCTCCACAGCATCCAGCTAACGAAAGCGCAAAGCGCGGATACAGCGCCGAAGCACCAGACGACCTTGGTTTCGCTCCAGCCGTATTTTAAGCTGTAATGAAAGTGGATCGGGGTCATTTTGAACAGCCGAAGCCTGGTTTTCTTATAGTACATGACCTGTAAAATGACCGACAGCTGCTCGGCGAAATAGATGAAGAAGAGAAGGGGAATGAGCACTTCTACCTTTTCCATTACTGACAAAAACGCCAGCGACCCGCCAATAGCAAGCGACCCGGTATCGCCCATGAAAGCCTTGGCAGGGAACATATTATACATCAGGAGACCGAGCAGCGCCGCAATCATAGCGAGACAGAACAGCTGAACTTCCCAGGAGCCGGATATTGCGAAAAAGAACAGGTAGGTAGGAATGGACGTGATAATAAGAAGTCCATCCAGACCGTCGGTGAAATTCACCGCGTTGGCCGTGCCGATAATAAATAACAGCGCAGCCGCTATGTACAGCATAGGATGAATATCCAGCACCGTACCACCCGGGAGTTTTATACTCGAGTCCAGGGGGGCGAGGTGAAAGTAATAATAAAGCATGGCAGCCGTCGCAGCAAATTGCAGAGCCAGCTTGGTCGTTCCGCGAATCCCCTCCGGATTCTGAAGGACAGCCTTGTTCATGTCGTCAATACAGCCGATGACACTGAACAGCAGGAACACAATAGTGAGAAAGTAGGCGATAGGCCCGGGATTCAGCAGAAGAAGCACGACGGTGCCAATGATAAGGATGATGCCTGCCATAAGCGGTGTTCCCCGTTTGGCCTGATGGTTGGATGGGAGCTGGGAGCGGATCGGCTGGGTCAAGCGGAACGTACGCAGACCCATAATCAAAACAGGGCACAACACGGCCACTAGCACAAAGGTCAGGCTGAACAAGATAACGCTATGGAGAAGCATGGAGAATTCACTTCCTTTTGAAGGCTAAGGGATGGAGATCGGGAGGCAAGTCTAATCTTATTGTTATGGAAGCGGCGTCAATTTAAAAGCGAAAAATGGAGCAGTATTTTTTCCGGTTTACAAGCCTGAAGGCTTGAGCATTGGAAAGCGCTTCAGAACATCGCTCGAATGAAGCATAATCATTAGCCTACTTTTGTAAAAAACAAGCCAACGGGCAGCAAATCTGTGCTAGAATAGAATGAGTTAATTGGAGTATTGTTGAAGGATGAACGTTAATACACAAAAAGTTGACGACAAAAGAGGTCTGGGTATGCTAAACAAATTGAACAAGGCTTTGGAAAAGGTCATGCCGCTTCTTACACCAACAGCTGTGGTAGTAGGCTTGCTGTGCTCGGCTTGGCTGCACTCATTGAGTTTTCTTGTATCGTGGATCTTCGCTGTGATGACCTTTGCGGGGAGCATTGGCTCCAATTTCCGTGATTTGGGCAAAGTCATGAAGCACCCGCTGCCCATTATTGCAACGTTCTTGATTCTGCATATCGCTATGCCGCTGCTGGGGTGGGCCGCAGGGTCCCTGGCGTTTCCAGGGGATGATTTGACTCAGACCGGATTTGTGCTATTGTTTGTCATTCCGACAGGAGTGGTAAGCCTGGTATGGGTAACCATATACGGCGGCAATATTGCATTAACCTTGGCGTTGATCCTGCTGGATACGCTGCTTTCCCCGTTTATCGTTCCGCTCAGCTTATCGCTGATCGTCGGAGCCAAGGTCCATTTGGACGTTATGGCTATGATGAACGGTCTGCTGTGGATGGTTGTGGTCCCTTCTGTTGTCGGGATGATACTGAATCATCTGACCAAAGGACAGATCAAGAAGGTCTGGGGTCCGCGGCTCGCTCCTTTTACAAAAATCGGGCTGTTCATCGTCGTAGCTATTAACAGCTCGGTCGTGGCTCCTCACTTAAAGGAGATGAACGCCAAGCTGATTGTGATCATTGCAGTAGCTTTCGTCTGTGCCACTATAGGCTATTTGGCCGGATGGCTCGTCTCCCGGGGCATGAAATGGGATCAGGACGTGACCGTAGCCCTGACCTTCAATTCGGGAATGCGCAATCTGAGCGCGGGAGCTGTATTGGCAATTAACTTTTTCCCTCCGCCGGTCGTACTTCCGGTTATCGCGGGGATGCTCTTTCAGCAGCTGTTGGCCGCCATGTACGGGCATAATTTGAATAAACGGTATGGCTTGAAAAATGAGCCGTCCCAGGCAGCGTGAAGGTAAGCAAGCAAAAAAGCCATTTTTTCCTGTCGGAAAAGGAAATAATTGATACGGCATTGATTTTTTTTCCTTAACATGTTCTATAATAGAGGAAACAGAACATACGCCGGTATAGACCGGCTGCACACAAGAGGGAGAAATTCAAGTGAGTGGAAATTCCAAGCATACGGCAACATTATCGCTCGGGGTCATGGCTGCTGGCTTCGTAGGCACATTATTTTTGGACGGGACCAGTTCCTGGGTTCGTTTTGCCCAAAGCGGGTTTGAGGCAGGTCTGGTAGGCGGGCTGGCGGATTGGTTCGCGGTGACTGCGCTTTTTCGTCATCCGTTAGGCATTCCTATTCCGCATACGGCGCTGCTGCCCAAAAATCGGGATAAAGTGGCCAAGGCCTTCATCACTACGATCCAGGACGATCTACTGAGCAAGCAAAGCATTATGGACAAGCTGTCTCAAGTTCCATTGGTCGTTCGTCTGCTTCGGGGAGCAGAGGAGCAGCTGGCATCTCCGGGGGCGAGATCCGGCATCGCTGCTATCAGCGAATATTTGATAACACAGCTTCCATTGGAAACTATAGCGGCCTATGGAGAAAAAGAAATTCACAAGCTGCTGGAAGCTCTAGATATGAGGGCTTTACTTGATGCATTATTAGAGCAAGTCTATGACAGGCAATATGATGAAAAAGTGTTTGACTTCGTCCTCGATTTGTCCGAACAGCTCGTTATGAAAGAGGAGATTCGCGACAGGATGGGAATGATGGCGGTGCAGGCACTGACGCATCTCAAGACCAACGGGTTCATGCAGTTCGCATTGAATGCATTTGTCGGGTATTTTAATGAAGAAAAGCTGGGAGGCTTGATTCAACAATTTATCCTGACCGGCATTGAAGGCTTGCGCATGAAGGACAACGCCAACCGCAAAGCGGTCATCCATGCCCTGCGCTATTGGCTGGACAATCCGGTTCACCGGGATCAGATGGCTGCAGAAATGGTGAATTTGAAGGATCAGCTTGTCGCCCAATGGAATCTGGGGCAGAAGCTGCTGGAGCTGCTGCAAAAGCTTCAGCATCGAGCGCTGGAGTGGGTTCGTGAGGAGTCGTTCGCCGAGGTTTATGTGATTCCGTTCGCATCGAAGCTTATCCAACGGATCGAATCCGATACGGAGCTTCTCAACCGGCTGGAGCTTGGGCTTCGCGAGCAGATCGCCCGTTGGATTGAAGGAAACCATCACAGGATAGGCGCACTCATTAAAGAAAATATAGATCGGTTTGACGATGAGACGCTGATTCAGCTGATGGAGGACAAGGTCGGAAAAGATCTGCAGTGGATACGGGTCAACGGTGCCATTTGCGGTTTTCTGATCGGTATTGGACTCGCGGCGGTAAAGGCAGTTATCGGGTAAAGCTGAATATAACAGATTGGAAGGGGCTACTAGCTTCGGGACAGTTCATAAGTCGATCCGGAAATATTCACGGGTCGGCTTTTTTGATAATGGTGAATAGGGGGTGTCCTAATGTTTCATATTGTAGTAAAATAATGGTCAGGCACCAAATTTTGCATGTAATGTAAGCGCTCTTATTGTTTGTTTAACGTTTGCAATGGTTTCGTAGTCTTTGACAAGCCTTATCAAGCAGCCAACGATGTCATGAAGCATCTTGGAAGCCGATGGAAGGGATGAGTGGATGAAGCATATCCTTATCGTCGACGACGAGCCTGTGATCCGCGCCGGATTAATGAAGCTGATCAAGCAGTACAGCCAATCGATTCAAGTACACGCAGTTCCAAACGGGATCGAGGCGATGGAGCTGATTCGCAAGCAGTACCCGGATTTGGTATTTACGGATATTCGAATGCCCAAGATGGACGGTTTGGAGCTGTGCAGAAACATCTCACAAATGAATTCGCAAGTTCGAATGGTCGTTATTTCCGGCTATGGCGACTTTACGTATGCGCAGAAATGCATGACCTTCGGGGTGAAGGAATATATGTTAAAGCCGGTTACGAAAGCGGAGCTTTACCCTGTGCTTGATCGTTTCCTTCATGAAGAGAAGAGCGCCTCCCTATCGATATCCGCATATGAAGATTGGCTTGAGCAAGCTGAGGCTGCCGTATGGACCGCTGATTTCGATCGATTGGACCGGCTGCTCAGACGATGGAGGGGGGATGACCTGGCAGGAAGGCTGACGACAGAGCAGCTGCAGCAAACAGCAGAGAACGCGTTACATTCTTTAATAAAAAAATTAAACAGGCGAGAGCTGCTTCCGTTCGTTATCCGGTCCCCTTTTACAACGAGGTTAAGCCATAAGGCTGTGCTCGAGCTATTTGAATCCGAGCTGACTCAATTAAGCGACCAGCTGGTCCGGTGGCGGGGCGGCAATCAGAAAAGCGTTTTTGAAGAGGCCAAAGCCTACATAGATGAGCATATAGCCGAAGAAATCAGCTTGGAAGCAGTGGCGGAAAAGGTCGGTCTTGCTCCCACCTATTTCAGCTATTTCTTTAAAAAAAAGACGAATGAAACGTTCGTCCAGTATCGGATGAAAAAACGAATCGAATTAGCCAAAAGACTGCTCGAGCTGCCGCATTATAAGATCGCAGACATAGGGATGGAGATAGGTTATCAAAACCATCCTCATTTTACCAAAATATTCAAGAAGATAACGGGAACCTCCCCTTCCGAGTATCGGCAAATGCTAGGAATAAAATAAAGGAACCGGATCAGGGAGAAAGTCATGCAGCCGGGCTTCATCAATCATACAGAAATCGCTTTCATGTATCATCAGCTATAATGGCACACATAGAAATAGTATTTAGGATGAGGAGATGTACTTATGATGCATAGTAAATGGAAACAAACTGCACCCGGCATTTGGTCTGCGAAAGAAGGGGAGCCTTGCTCATTATCCGCCATGTCCGTAATGAATAGAACGCCGAAGACCGAAGCATTGACGGCCATGAAGGAAGCCGTTTTCCCCTTGGATGCGGACAAAATCCGTATTGAAGCTACAGCCAGGCAAACGATCATTACACTGCCTCTCGAGCCGGAGGAAAAGCTGTATGGCCTCGGCTTGCAGCTGCTGAAGCTTAATCATCGTGGACGGACCCGGTATCTTAGAGTAAACAGCGATCCGAAACAGGACACGGGAGAAACCCATGCTCCAGTACCTTTCTACGTCTCAAGCAAAGGTTACGGCGTTATGGTGAACACATCGCGGATCGTATCGATCTACTGCGGCTCGGCCGTCCGCCTGGACAGCGGCTTAAGCGGGGAAGCCAAGGACCGCAATGCGGACAAATCCTGGAAGGCCACTCCGGTGTCGGACACCGTGGAGATAGTCATTCAAGAACCGGGAGCCGAGCTCTTTATTTTCGGCGGCCCGACGCCGCTGGACGCGGTGAGACGGTACAATCTGTTCCATGGGGGAGGAGTCCTTCCGCCGAAATGGGGACTCGGGTTCTGGCACCGGGTGCCGAAAGCCTATACAGATGAGCAGGTCGTGGCAGAAGCGATGTCGTTCCGGGAAAGGGAATTCCCCTGCGACGTTATCGGCTTGGAGCCCGGCTGGCACAGCAAAAGCTATCCCGTCACCTATGAATGGAATCGGGAAAGATTCCCCGATCCTGAGGGCTTTGTTAGGCGAATGGCAGAAGAGGGATTTCAGATTAACTTGTGGGAGCATCCCTATGTATCTCCAGATGCATCCATCTATGAACCATTGAAGCCTTTGTCCGGTTCACACACTGTATGGCATGGTCTCGTGCCCGATTACACGCTCGAGTCAGCCAGAGAAATTTATATGAAGCAGCACGAGACGGAGCATGTAGATATCGGCGTATCCGGCTACAAGCTCGACGAATGCGACGGAAGCGAACTGACTCGCAATTCGTGGATTTATCCGGCCCATGCCACATTTCCTTCCGGAGCGGACGGCGAGCAGGTGCGACAACTGTACGGTTTGATGATCCAGAAGATGACCGATGACGTGTACCGCAGCAAAAACCGCCGTACCTACGGGCTTGCCCGAGCCTCATCTGCAGCGGCATCCTCGCTGCCGTATGTTCTATACTCGGATTTGTACGATCATCGTCAATTCGTAAGGGGGATGTGCAGCTCCAGCTTTAGCGGTCTGCTGTGGACTCCGGAGGTTCGTAAAGCGCGCAATGCTGAGGACTGGGTACGACGAATGCAGGTCGTATGCTTCTCGCCGCTCGCTATGGTAAATGCCTGGGCGGATGGAACGAAGCCATGGTCATTTCCTGAAGTCGAAGCGATTGTAAAAAAATATATCACATTGCGGATGAGGCTCATGCCGTACTTGTATTCTGCGTTTGCCCGGTACTGCTTCGAAGGGATTCCACCGATTCGAGCCATGCAGCTGGAAAGCGGTACTGATTCTAGCTTGGCGGGCGGAGAGCATGTGCTGGATTCCACTGACTTTGCGTACGGCGGAGTCATCGATACGGATGTGGATGATCAATTTATGGTGGGGGATTCCCTGCTTGTCGCCCCGTTATTTGAGGGGGAGAGCGAGCGGGACGTCTATTTGCCTGCCGGCGTATGGTACGATTTTGAAACCGGGGAGCGATGGGAAGGCGGCCGTACCATCCGGGTTAGCACAGGCTTGGACCGAATTCCGGTCTTTGTAAAGAACGGCGCGATCCTTCCAATGATGCCCGTCATGCAGCATGCCCCGGCAGCAGGAGAATCCGTCGATCTGGAGCTGCATCATTATGGCGATGCCCCCGGGAGGTTTCAGCTTTTCGATGATGATGGAGTCAGCTTCGCCTATGAAACAGGGGCATATCGATGGAGAACGCTGGAGGCGCGAGCTCAAGCAGACGGCACGTTAAGTGGAAATGTCTCCGCCGTCGATGAAGAATGGTCATCGTCTTACCGTACATTTACCTGGATTTCCCATCATCGTGGCGAATGAAAGACAAGCAGCAGGACGAGTTCCATATGGAATCAATACATTCTTATCTTAAGTTAGGAGGATTAGGAGATGTCACCATGGATTCAGCAGGGGGATACGGTATTATTTCAAGGCGATAGCATTACCGATGCCAAGCGGGTAAGAGATGACGGAAATGATCTGGGTAAAGGCTATGCTCTAATGGCGGCTGCTCAATACGGCTCGTTATATCCCGAGCAGCAGGTAAGGTTCGTGAACCGGGGAATAAGCGGCAACAGGGTCAAAGACCTTCAGGCCCGTTGGCTGGCGGATTGTCTTGATTTGAAGCCCGATGTCGTTTCTATTTACATAGGAATTAATGATACCTGGAGACGCTATGACCGCAACGACCCCACCTCAGCGGAGCAATATGAGTCTGGCTATAGAAGCTTGCTGGAACAGACCGCCAAGCTAGGTGCAAGGCTGGTGCTGGTTGAGCCTTTTGTACTGCCGGTGCCGGAAGACCGCAAGCAGTGGAGAGAGGACCTGGACCCCAAGATCCAGGTTGTCCGTGAGCTGGCACGCGAATTTGGAGCACGGCTGGTGCCGCTAGACGGCTTATTCGCACAAGCGTCGACACGGGCCGATTCTGCTTATTGGGCGCCGGATGGCGTACATCCATCACCCGCAGGTCACGCTCTGATTGCCAAGGCATGGCTGCAAGCTGTAGGAGCCATTTAAGCTTAGAAAAACAGCCCCACTGGCTGGTTGCGCCGGAATCTCAGCGCCTCCACCTGGTGGGGCTGTTTGGGTCTATTCAAGTCCTGCCGCACGGTATACTTGACGAAATGCTTCCTGTGATCTCTGCAGGAGCTGCTCACTGGATTGCTTCAAGGGCTCCGGAGTCAAAATTTCCTGGGCGATGACTCCGCGGTATCCGATCCGATGCAGAGCCCGTAAAAACCCGGATAGATCGATGACTCCTTCGCCGGGAAACAGCCTGTCGTTGTCCAGAACCTCCGAGACGGGAAGGTTCGGCGCGTCATTGATGTGAACGAGCACAATGTTCGAAGCATCCAGCTGAAGGATAGCGTCCGCATCAAGCTCGTTCGTGTACCAGTGATAGCTGTCGAACAGCAAGCCGACATTGCGTTCTCCTATCGTCTCGATCCAATCCAAGGTATCCTGCAGACCCCAAATAAA
The DNA here is from genome assembly GCF_014873645.1 of Paenibacillus sp. OAS669. Taxonomy (NCBI): domain Bacteria; kingdom Bacillati; phylum Bacillota; class Bacilli; order Caryophanales; family Paenibacillaceae; genus Paenibacillus; species Paenibacillus sp. OAS669. Next base: position 315,346 of record NZ_JADBDR010000005.1, on the reverse strand, counting down.
AGGGTTTTTCCAGCGAGTTCTTAGATGGTGGGGACCGACAAATTCCAATCCGAGACGAATGCCGTAGGGGGCTAGCATCTGTGCACAAACTCTTAAACGCCGTGTCGCTGCTGCCATGAAAGGAGCGGAGGCATGATCCGTCGATGGAAGGATGTAAGTGCAGCAGGCGGTGCATCCCAGAGCAGAAGCTGCTTCCGCATACCGGACGAGCGAGGGCAGTCCTGACATAAATTCTTGCTCTGTTGTTCTCCATTGAACGGGCAGCCCGATCGTTGCTATCTGAATTTTGGCCTCTTTGAGAATGGCCCGAACGCCGCCCAATCCTTTCTCTTGTATCCATCTTTCCAATTCCGCTCCGTCGGCGGCTATGGCTTCGAAGCCGTATGCCGCCGCCTCATGAACAAATTCCTCAATCGAGCCTACGTCGCCAATCCCAGCTCGTGTCAAGCCTTTCAACATAGTGCAGCCTCCTCTAAGAATGATTGCTATAGCGTCCAATCCAAAACAACCTCGTGACCGGTTCTGGAGGATTCATAGATGGCATCGAGAATCAGGTTGTTGGTAAACCCAGTCATGACCGAAGTATCAGGCTGCTTACCCTCACGGATGCATTCGATAAAATGCCGGCTTAAGCGAATCCGTCCGCCTTCATCGTTCGAAGGAGGGGTTAGACTGACTTCCACGGCGCGGTCAAACGACTCGGTCAAGAGCTTCCCTTGGTTGCCGCGAATGGAAGCGCCGCCTTCGGAGCCCATCAGGTGAATAAAATGCTGGCTGTCCGTGTCCATATGAACAGCCCAGCTGACCTCCAAGGACAGGGTGCTGCCGTCCTCCATCTTGATTAGTGCGGCCGCCAGGTCCTCTACATCGAACCTGCCGCTCCAGTCGGGAGTTCCCCAAGTCCCGATACCGCGCTTTTTCGGCCCGAATTCCGCATAAGTGGATCCGTAGACGGAAACAGGCTTCGGATTGCCCATCAAGAAAAAGGCCAGATCCAGCATATGAACTCCGATATCGATCAGCGGACCGCCTCCGGATTCCTCGCTCCGGGTAAACCATGTTCCCCAGCCCGGTATGCCTTTGCGGCGAAGCCACCCTGCCTTGGCGTGATAGATTCGTCCGAAGGCGCCTTTATCAGCCTGCTGCTTTAGCTGCAGAGGCAGCCATTCCCAGCGCATCTGATGCGGGATCATGAGCACCTTGCCGCTCTCGCGCTGGGCATTGACGATGTCGCGGGCCGAAGGGACGTCGATAGCCATGGGCTTCTCCAACAGCACATGCTTGCCTGCTTTAAGAGCCTGAATTGCCAGCGGAGCATGCCATTTGTTGGGGACTCCTATGACAACAGCATCGATATCGGGGTCGGACAGCAGCTCCTCCGCGGTTTCGCAGCAGCGGGGGATGCTGTATTCCGCAGCCCTCTGCTGTGCCAGCGGGTAGTAGGAATCGGTGACCGCAGTAACGATTGCATCCTGCGGGAGCTGTTGAAACGTTTGAATATGGACCCGGCCTATGTTGCCGGCTCCCAGGATGCCAATGCGAATAGGTTGTGATTTCAATGGAGACCCTCCTAATAATTTTCGAAGAAAAACGGTTTCGAAGAAGTGCATCAATTTTTGGACAAACCGCATGTTGTCAGAAAACGATTTCTTTCTTATAGTAAGATGGAACGCAATAAAAAGCGTCCCAATTTTTACGGGAGATATCCCAATATTTCAGCAGGGGTGAATTTGGATATGGCTGTCATTCCGCGGTATGTAACCCATTATCCGAATATGGATTCGTCCTTTCCTTTCCATATAAAGATTCATAGGCTGGAAAACGGCTTCGAATCGCATCGGCATGATTTTATGGAATTTTCATACGTCATTGAGGGGTATGGGTCGGAGATTATTAACGGCGTGGAGCATCGGATGATGCCGGGGACCTTCACTCTCGTTATGCCTTACCAGTATCACGAGATCATCTCCGAGCCGAGTCAGCCGCTTATTTTATATAACTGTAATTTCGGGCTGCATCTGTATGCGCAAGGGGAACAGATTCCGGGGATCGACTGGCTCCAAGCGGAGGAGTCGCTGCCGCCTTTTGCCCAAATCGAGGAATCCGAGCATGCTTATTTTGTGTCGGCCTTGGAAGAAATGCGCAGGGAGTATATGGGGGAGAATTTGTGGAAGCATGCGCTTCTCAAAGCCAAGCTTACGGAAGTGTTGGTCCGCTTTGACCGGTTTCGAAGAAGCGCCGAATCGCCGGGAGCGGTGGGCGGTACCCTGTGCGAGAAGGATAAGGTACAGCCTAAGGGGAGCATTTGGCAGGTGCTGCATTATATCCATACCCATTATCAGGATGATCTGACCTTATCGGGCATTGCGGATAGTTTCGGATTTAGTGTGCCGTATTTGAGCGAGCTGTTTAAAAAAGCTGTTGGGCAAAATTTCCTCGCCTTCGTACATGAGGTCCGGATTAGACAGGCGTGCGCCCTGCTGGTCTCTACTGAAATGAACGTATCCGACATTGCGCTCGAAACCGGGTACGGCTCCTACAATACATTTTCGCGGATATTTAGGGAAACGAAAGGCATGACGCCGGCAGCATACCGGAAGCTGAAAGCCATGCAGCCCCAATGACATGAACTGACTTCGGGGCCAAAGATTTCATGCTGAGGCGGAGTTGCAAGCCATTGATGAGATGAAGCGGAAAGAGGGCGGCAAGCCGAGTCCCTCATCTGTATTCTTTGGTGCCCAGTAAGCCATACATAGGGAAGCCCCGAGAGACTGGAAGTGTCGCTCAGGGCTTTTTACTAACGATGGGAAGGGGATAAGGTTGTGATTGACCTAACACGGTTTCTTTCTCATCGACGACCCTCACTTGCAGCTCGACAGCCGATGAGTTCTCCACGAGCTCTTTAGGAATGGCGGCTGTGATGACTTCTTCGGAAATCCATGTGGTAGGAAGCGCGGTACCGTTAGCATAAATAGTAGAAGCGATTCCGAAGCGTCCCCCCTTGACGGTAACGGTCGCAGATTTCTTCAGGTCGTTGACAATGCCGTCGCCCAGTGTTATTTTGTCCGGTGTCACCGAAGTAATAACAGGGTCGCCGTACCCAACAATGTAGGTGGAAGCGGGTGCACCGGACTGTTCCTCTCCGAGATCGCCAAACAGGATTTGATCCTGCCTGGCCTTGTATTCGGCCAAATCCTCTTCGTTGATATTCATTTCCTTATAATAGGCCTTCGGCGGAATAATAGGGATTTGCTTCGATAACCGGGATAAATACTCGGTATATCCGCTTCCTTGCAGCTTGGCCTGCTGCAGCACATAAGGACTTAGGAACGAAGGGCTGAAATGCAGCGTATCTTTGGCATCCGGTTTATAATTGTTCCAGACGACCACGGGGACGCTGTACATTTTCTCCAGAAAGTTCGGGTCGTTCTCGCCTTCGATGTAACCGCTCTCTCGATAAACGAAATAGTTGTCTTCGAGGAAGGGCAGATGATCGCCGAAAAAGACGATAATCGTAGGCTCCTTTACTTTGCTGTAATGATCCACGAGCTCATGAAGCATGTTATCGGCACCGCTGGCCCCTTGTGCATACGTTTCCAAAATGCTCAATGCTTCACCTGACATTGTTCCTCTGGTGTCCTTGATTTCAATCGTATTACGTTTGAACTTGTTGGACCAGTAATGATAATGATTTTCCATTGTATTGGCAAAGATAAAGTCCGGTCCTTCACTTCGCTCGCTTTCCTCAATAATTCGTTTGGCTACGGCATGGTCGCCGATATAAGGCCCGACATATTCGTTAGGGTTGAAATATTCAAAGCTGATGAAGCGGGAGAATCCGAGATGCCTGTACACGTTGCGGCTGTCAAAATACCAATTGTAAAAAGGGCTGATAGCGGTAGCCGTATAGCCTTGTCTGGCCATAATCGTTGCCAGGGAATCGACGTCCCTTTTAATAAACTCCTCATAAGCGATGGAGCCTTCAGGCAAAAAACGCATCGAGTTGCCTGTCAGCACCTCCAGCTCTACATTGGCCGTGCCGCCTCCGAATTGCGGGGACAGCATCCAGCCGCTCGTATATTTCTCTTTCAGAGCGTGATAGGTCGGGATAGGGTCCTTGCTGAAGGTTAAGCCCTCGATCAAGGTCGGATCCCAGAAGGCTTCGCTTAGAACGACGATCACGTTGGGACTTCGTTCCAGCTCCTCCTTACTCCAGTCCACTGTCGATATATCCAGCTGAAGCGGTTTTCTGGGTGCGGGAGCCTCTTCCGTGGAGGAAGTGCGGAGTAGTGCGAGTAACCCTGCTGCAAGGACGAATGCGGCAAGGCGCATCCAAGCAGGGAAGTGGCGAAATGGTTGTAACGACATGGGCACGGCTCCTATTCAACTTAACTGCTCCTATTATAGCATGGGGTTCAGGAGGGTAAAACCATTTTTAGAAAGCGGTACCAAAACATTTTGTCATTCCGTGGGCAGATTTCTTGATTTTATTTGAAAAATCCGTTGACGTTCCGCACTCGATCTACTAAAGTTACATCCATACGCTTTTTTTCCAATTTGTGATAGGCTAGATCGCATCTCAACAACACCGACATGCGTGTTCGACAGGTGAACCAATCCACTTTTACGCGGGTGCGAATTTGAAATACAGATGGCCGGTTTTAGGAACGATTCCGACTGACTGTTAAGGTAGTCGCAATTCTAGGAGGCATAGGGATGAAACAAAAAATAACCAAACAAAAAATACCTATTAAGGAGTATGCTCTTTTATTATCGAGCTATTTGCGCGAGCAGCGCGGGAGTATCGTATGGCTGTCCGTGCTGCTGATCGGCAGTATTATCATGCAGCTGGTGAACCCGCAAATTATCCGTTATTTTATCGATACGGCCAAAACGCAGGAAAGCACTGCCACGCTTTTATATGCTGCAGGGCTCTTTATCGGGGTTTCGCTGCTGCAGCAGGTCATTACCGTCATAGCAACGTATATCGGCGAAAATATCGGCTGGATTGCGACCAACAAGCTTCGCGGAGATGTTGCCGAGCACTGCATGAAGCTGGATATGTCGTTTCATAAGTCGCATACTTCAGGAGCCATCATTGAGAGGGTGGACGGAGATATCAACAATCTGGCTAACTTCTTTTCCAATTTTGTCGTGACGCTGCTGAGCAATCTGCTGCTTGTCGTCGGCATGCTGGTGCTGTTGTTCCGGGAGGGCTGGGTTATCGGCACGGGAATGACGCTGTTTGTCATCCTGGCTATTTACGCCATTCAATACATACGAAAGTTCGCTGTACCGCATTGGGGAGCCTTGCGTCAAATGAGCTCCCGCTTTTACGGCTTTCTTGGGGAGCATTTGGAGGGGACGGAAGATACGAGAGCGAACGGAGCTACGGGGTATGTCATGTATCGGTTTCATACACTCATTCGTGAGTGGCTTCCGATTCGGATTCGGGCTTTCCTGGGCTGGGCCAGTATGTGGATAACGACGCTGGTTATCTTCACGATCGGCAATGCGATTGCCTTCGCTCTTAGCGCTTATTTTTGGAAGCAGGGAGCCATCACGCTTGGAACAGTATATATGATCTTCTATTATACGGAATTGATGAGCAAGCCGATCGAGAAGATCAGAACCCAAATGGAGGATTTGCAAAAAGCCGACGCAAGCATTATTCGCATACGCGAGCTGTTGGCTACCGTACCCGCCATTCGGGACGGAATCGGTCTGCCTCTGCCGTCAGGTCCGTTGTCCGTGAAGTTTGACCGCGTCGTATTCGGTTATGAAGACCATACGACGACACTTCATCATATCGACTTTCAGCTGGGGCGAGGTAAAGTGCTCGGGGTGCTCGGCCGCACAGGAAGCGGCAAAACGACGCTGGCAAGACTGCTGCTGCGCTTTTACGACGTTCGTGAAGGGGGAATTTCTCTCGAACAAGTGGACATCCGGGACGCCACTCTGCGCGATCTTCGGAGCAAGGTCGGCATGGTTACGCAGAACATTGAAATATTTCAGGGGACGGTTCGCGATAATCTTACCTTCTTTCGTGAGGACATAGAGGATCGGCGTATTATCGAGGTGCTGGAGGAACTGGGCTTGAAGGAATGGTTTGCTTCGCTGCCATCCGGCCTTGACAGTCAGCTGGAATCAGGAGGAGGCGGATTGTCTGCGGGAGAGGCGCAGCTTCTCTCCTTTGCCCGGGTATTTCTGACCGATCCGGGGCTTATTATTCTAGACGAAGCCTCGTCCCGGCTGGATCCGGCAACAGAGCAAAAAATCGAGCAGGCGATCAGCCGGCTGCTGGTCCACCGGACTTGCATTATCATCGCTCATCGGTTGGCGACGATCCAAAGGGCAGATCAAATCCTCATTCTTGAGCAAGGAAGGGTAATAGAGTTCGGGGACAGAGTACGTCTTGCGGCTGACCATCGTTCCCGATACAGTCAAATGCTGCAGGTCGGAATGGAGGAGATGCTGGCATGACCACATTTACTTTCCTATGGCGGTTGATGAAGTACCGCCCGTTCTTATACACGATTAACGCTGTAGCCTGGTCTTTGATCTATTTGGCTCCCATCGTTCCAGGCTGGATTACGAAGCAGTTCTTCGATACGTTATCAGGGGGAGCAGTATACGGCTTCAGCATTGGAACGTTGATTGTCCTGCTGATTGCTTCTGCAGTCGGTAAAGGGGTTCTGATCCTCTTCGGCTTTATTACGGACGTACAGTTCAGGTTCCGCATCGGCGCCCTGCTGCGCCGAAATATGTTGAAGCGTATTCTGATGGAGCCCGGGGCCAAAGCGATTCCATGCTCACCGGGAGAAGCCATCAGCAGCTTCCGGGATGATGTGGATCAAATAGAGGAGACCATTAGCTGGTCGGTCGATGCTTTCGGAATGACCTGCTTTGCGGTCGTTTCCTTCTATATCTTGTATGGAATTAATCCGGGGATGACCTTATGGGTGTTTCTCCCTTTGGTTATCGTGGTTACCATCGCTCAGCTCTCGACTACCCTGCTGCAAAAGTACAGGGCCGCGAGCCGCGAAGCGACAAGCCAGGTTACAGGTGCCATCAGCGAAATGTTCAGCACTGTCCAATCCATTCAAGTTGCAGGTGCGGAGGAGAGGGTGATTCAGCGGTTCCGCCAGCTGAACGATCACCGGCGGCAAGCTATGCTGAAGGATAAGCTGCTGAACCAGGTGCTGGACTCCGTATTCTCCAATACGGTCAATATCGGAACGGGCTTCATTCTGCTATTGGCCGCTCAATCGATGCGTGAGGGGAGCTTTACGGTCGGGGATTTTGCCTTGTTCGTCTATTACTTGACGTTCGTCACCCAGTTTATTCAAAATTTCGGGAAGTTCCTGACCTATTTCAAACAAAGTACGGTAGCGAAGCAGCGGTTGGAGCATCTGCTTCAAAGCTCCGATATTAGTGCTGCAGTGGAGCATCATCCGCTCTATCTGCGATCCGAGCTGAAGGAGCCTGCTGGGGAGCAGCAGGCCTTGTCTGGTGAAGACGGGCTTGCGGAGCTGGAGGTTCGGGGACTGACCTACCGGTACCCGGAAACCGGCAGAGGTATCGAGGATATCTCGTTCCGAATCCCCCGTGGTTCGTTCACCGTTATTACCGGCAGAATCGGTTCGGGTAAGACCACCTTGGTCCGAACGCTGCTTGGGCTGCTGCCTAAGGAGGAGGGGACGGTGAGGTGGAATCAGAAGCCTGTCGATCATTTGGGGGAATTTTTCGTACCGCCGCACAGCGCGTATACGCCTCAGGTTCCGCGGTTATACAGCGACACGCTGAGAAATAATATTTTGCTTGGAACAAAGCGGAACGAACGGCAGCTGCAGGAGGCGATCCATTCTGCCGTTCTCGACCCTGATATCGAGCACCTTCAGCATGGGCTGGAGACGGTCATAGGGCCTCGTGGAGTTAAGCTGTCGGGCGGGCAGGCTCAGCGGACGGCGGCGGCCAGGATGTTCGTTCGTGACGCGGAGCTGCTCGTGTTCGACGATTTGTCGAGTGCCCTGGACGTCGAGACGGAGCGGAAGCTCTGGGAGCGTATTTACGAGCAGCGACAAGGGCAAGCTACTTGCCTTGTCATCTCCCATCGCAAGACGGCATTGTCGCATGCCGATCATATCATAGTTCTCAAGGAGGGCCGCATCGAGGCGGAAGGATCGCTTGAGGAGCTGCTTCAGACGAGCGAGGAGCTTCGTCACTTGTGGAACCGGGAGGAAGGCAAGGAAAGCGCCGGCTGATGACGATTGCTGTTGTACAATGCTTTTTATGATGAATGAAGACCGCCTTGTGGCTGCACCGATTTATCGGCAGCAAGGGCGGTCTTTTTTTGAGCGTTCCGAGGTGGAACAGAATGTACCCCGAATGGTTCAAATGGGTGGAAAAGCGATAGCGGCCGCTTGTTGAAACCCACGGAAGGCTGAGCAATCCTTCGGAAGTTCCGACATTATTCCATGTATTCAAAACCTGAAGACATGGATTCGAGCTTGGGAGCCCCAGATAATAGAGGGAAGCAGTCAAGTCCGGCGAGCAGATGTAGGGGCCGGGGATAACTTGATGTGCCGATCTATTAATACTAAAGAGGGATGAGAAGGATGAGCTTGCCAATTAGAACGATGATAGTCGGAACCGGAGGCTGGGGCAAAACCTGGTGTACACAAACGCTCCCCAAGGCCATTCAGGAAGGTCTGGTTGAGGTTGTGGCTGCAGTCGATGTGAATCCGGATAGCTTAAAGACGGCCGGGCAGCAGCTTGGGTTAAACGAAAGCCAGTGCTTTACGGATGTGAAGCTAGCCTTGGAAGAGACGCAGCCGCAAATCTGCATCATAGCTTCCCCGCCGCATACCCACGAACAGATAGCGATATCGGCCATGGAAGCGGGTTGTGACGTATTGAGCGAGAAGCCGATATCGGATACGTTAGATTCTTGCATGCGAATGGTGGAAGCCGCCCGCAGGCTGAATCGAAAAATGGGAGTAACCATGACCCATCGATTCCGCCAGCCGATCTGGACGTTTCGCGAGCTGGTTCGTTCCGGAGACTATGGTGCACTGGACTACATCGTCATGAATTTTAACTGGCACAGGAGGGACGGCCTGAAAGAGAGACAAGCCAAGATGCAGGATACGATGCTCATCGAGGGTGCAATTCACCAATTGGACTTGCTGGAAAACTTGGCTGGAGCTCATTGTGAAAGCGTTTATATGGATTCTTGGACACCCCGATGGGGGAACTATACGGGAAGCGCTCAGGCCTTGCTGACGATGCGATTTGAAAACTCCGTCCGTGCCTCCTATGAAACGGCCTGGTGCAATGCTTCACCACAGAACAGCTGGGAAAAGGAGTACATTCGCGCTGAATTCGAAAAGGCTACCATCGTGCTGAATCGAGGGCAAATCGAAATATTCAGGGAAGAGGACAATCGTCTGAAGGCTAACCCTTTGGGAACGGCGGCAGAGTTGAAGATGAACCCCAAGTGGGGGAACGATTATTTGCTGGATGCCTTCCTTCACTGGGTTCGAGGCGGACAAAAAATGGAGACCGATATCGAATCGAATCTCCACTCTATGATATTGTTGTTCGCGTCTATTGAAAGCAGTAAACAGGGGGTTCCCGTACAGATCAAAAGGTTTGCCCGGGATCAAGATATTGTATGCTGATATCTAGGAGATGTCTTTCATCAGCCATCTCATCTTGGATTCGGTTTCCGATTCCGGAAGCGGGGTATACACGCAGCAGCGCAAATCAGCATGGGCGTATACTTGAAAAGAAGTGATCTCAAATCTCATATTGCCGGCTTCCGGATGGTTCAGCTCTCGTACGGTAACAGGAGCAGTTGTAGGTAAATCGCCATGCTGCCAAAGCTGGCTGAATTGTGGACTGACACGTCCGCATAGCTCGGTAAAGTCGGCATACCATGGATCACCTGAATATTGCCCATAATAATTGCGGAAGATGGTCAGGAAGTCCTTGGCGAAATCCTCCCAATTTACGACAAGCTCGCGCATCTCCTGCCTCATGAATGAAAGCCAGACAATGTTTCTTTCTTCGCTGCCGATCGGACCTATACTGCTAGTCACTGCGCTGGCCGCTTTGTTCCAGCCGATAATGTTGCATCGCCGGTCAGCAATGAAGGCGGGGCAAGGGCACAAGTAGTCTAGAATGCGCTGTAACGTGGGGCTCATCATAGGCTGGTCTCCGGTAAAATCGGGATATGGAAACGGATCATCCGGTAATCTATGTAAGGGTTGTTCTACTAGTTGATAATCTTCTATTAATGTCACTTTCGTCACTCCGTAATAAGACGTACAAGTGATTATAAAATATACGAATGTAAAAAACAATATGTTGAATTCGACGAATTTTTTTGTAAATTTTAACTCCCGGTTACGGCATTCGATAGGATGCGTAAAATAACGACATTTTTGCCCAACAGACCGTAACTTTCCCGCACTGAATTTTGGTAACCTGAACAGGAAGCAATCTTAGGCATAACGATGGGACAGGGGGAATTTGTATGTGGAGCAAGGGTTATTTTGAACAGATACGAGAGAAATGTAAGCGTTATCCAGAGGTTCAGCGCATTTATGAGCAGTTTCGCCGCCAGCCGGAGGAGATGCTGGCTCAACCCTTCGACATTCCGCTGCTTGGTGGCGGCTGGAGCCATGACTATAACTGTCCTGCCGACGGAGACCGATTGATTCTGATCGACCGGCATCACCATCGCTGCCCGACCTGCGGAAGCGTATGGAGCGGTTCGCCCTGGGACGAGGTAGCTACGGCGAACGAGCATTGGAATTACAGCAAGACATGCCGCAATGCGGCTGTATTGTTCGGAATAGATGGAGATATTCGCTGGGCCGATTGGGCTAAGCGGGTGCTGCTGTTTTATGCTGACAATTATCAGCAATATCCGCTGCATGACCGGCATGGCGGGGCCAGCCATACATCCGGCAAGGTGATGTGCCAGACCTTATCTGAGGCGAGCTGGCTTTGTCTGCTTGCGCAGGGCTTTCACATATTGAAGCTGCAGGATGTGTTCACCTTGGACGAAATCAACCATATCACCCGCGGCCTGCTGCTTCCTGCCTTGGATGTCATTGCGAATAACCCGGCAGGCATATCGAACTGGCAGACCTATCATAATGCGTCCAAGGCTTTGGTCGCTGCAGCCTTAAATCGTCGTGAGATGATGCAGCAGGTTCTCGATGATCCGTCCAACGGATTTTATTTTCAAATGGCTAACAGCCTGGGAGAAGACGGCTTTTGGTATGAAGGCGCTTGGGGATATCATTTCTATACCTTAGAGGCCCAGACCTTGATCGTCCTTGCGGCGGAAAGCTTTGATTTGCATCTCTATCAGGATCCGCGCTTTCAGTCCATGTATCGCGCTCCGTTGGAATGTATGTTTCCTGACGGGACGCTGCCCCCGATTCATGACTCGGCAGAGGTTAATATAAGGAAGTATGCGCATCTATTCGAGTTCGCGGCGCGTTATATCGGCATAGGCCATGAGGTTGTTCGAAGAAGCGGGGACAGAGATTCACTCTACAGCCTTCTCTTTGGTTTTGAGGAGGAAACGCCATCCCAACCTGTCAGTGGCCATAGTAGCACTACGATACATCACGACGGATTCGTGCATCTTAAGAAAGCGGGGATGCTATTTCTTAAACAGCAGGGGGACTCCCTGAAAAAAGGACGCCTCGCAATGATTGATTATGGAGAGCATGGCGGCTGGCATGGTCATCAGGACAAGCTGAATTTGCTTTACTTTGCAGGCGGACATCCGTGGTTGACCGATGCTGGCATGCTGCCGTACGGCAACCCGATCCACTTCGATTATTTCAAACAGACGGCAGCCCACAATACCGTTGTCGTCGGCGGCCGGTCCCAGGCAGAGGCGGAAGGCTGCATACGGGCGATGAGAACCCATGACGATGGAGTCATGGAGGCAGTTATGGAAGTTAGCGGCGCCTATCCCGATACCGTTTTGAAACGTAAAATCATGATGAAGGATGATATTCTGCTGGATGTTTTCCGGGTTCAGTGCAAGGAAGAGAAGGATATCGATTGGATTATTCATACCCAAGGGTTGCCTGTCATAGACCAGGATGCCCTAATGGACCTGCGCTGGAAAGAGACTGCCGGAGATGTCCTTGGTTCGGAGGACGGATATCAATATTTTAGCAATCCTAGAACTGGATGTTGGGATGAAAGCCAATGGACGATGAAGTGGAAGTGGAATAATGAGTCTCCGGATGAACGATTGTCCCTGATAGCGCTGGGTGCGCAGCAAGGGGAGGAGCTGTATTTGGCGGAATCCATCGCGATGCCGTCCGTCGGCAGGAGAAGCACTTTGATACGGAGAAGGAAGCTCGTGAAGGATACCGTATTCGTAGCTGTATTTCATGCCTCTGGAGATGGCGGAGAGCCATCGGCATTTGCTGAATATGATGAGGGTTCGGATCAAGTTGTTGTCCATATGCCCGGCAGGCTCCCGGTGACACTTTCAACCCGAATCGATTGAGAGAATAACAAATGGTAAGGCTGAGCCGGCAGGTCGCTTTAGGGCGAATTGTCGGCTTATTTAAGTGAACCGGAAATACCGGCACGAATGACAAAAAAACTGAAATTGCTTCCAAATGAAGCATAAATCAGTAAAGAAACGCGGGACTGCTTATGGTAACATGGATGCGTTGTGAAGCGTTGAATGCGTCGGGGCCGGACCGGGGAGAACAAGGTTCAGCGATTGATGTAGTGCAATTAGCGCAAGGGATCTTAAACCTATTATACAAGGGAGCATGCGGGCAATGAAATGGATAGTAGATCAGCAAGGCGGCGGTGATTTCCGTACTGTACAGGCGGCTGTGGATGCTTCCCCGGATGGAAGCGACCAAACAATCACCATTTACATAAAAAACGGAGTGTATGAGGAGAAGCTTATCGTCCCGAAGGAAAAACGCAATTTGCATTTGATCGGGGAATCACGCGAAGGCGTTATTTTGACTTATTCCGATAATGCCAAAACGTTAGGTGAGGATGGAGAGCCGCTCGGAACGTTCCGAAGCTCCAGCACATATTTTCATGGAGACGATTTCACGGCGGAGCAGTTAACGATCCGCAATGCGTCGGGCCAGGGAACAGGGCAGGCGGTTGCGGTGTTTGTAACCGGTGATCGGGCTGTGTTTCGCCATGTCACGATGCTCGGCTTTCAGGATACGCTATACACCGGGGAAAGCAGGCAGTATTATGACGAATGCCGTATTGAAGGGGACGTTGACTTTATTTTCGGTCCGGCCTGTGCGGCGTTCCAACGATGCGAGATCCATAGCAAGCGAAAAGGCAGCTATTTGACAGCGGCGTCTACTCCGGAGCAGCAGCTGTACGGGTATGTATTTTTGGATTGCAAGGTAACCGCGGATGAAGGGATGACGGATGTATACCTAGGCAGGCCTTGGAGACCCTTTGCCCATGTGGCCTGGATCCGAACGGAGATGGATGCGTCGGTCAAACCGGAAGGCTGGCACAACTGGAACGACCCTGAGCGGGAAGCAACAAGCCAGTATTATGAATATGCGAGCCGCGGGGACGGGGCGAATCCGGAGGCGAGAGTGCCCTGGTCAAGACAGCTGACTCCTGAAGAGGCGGCAGTTTATACGGTAAGTAATATTTTGGGCGGAGCAGACGGTTGGAACCCGGAACGCAGGTAAGTATCCGCTATACTGCTAGTCATAAGAATTCATAACAAATTCAATACTAGAACAAAAAAACTGAATATTTCTAAAATCCATGCATGTCACAACGAGTTGTGGTTGCATGGTTTTTTTGATTTGTTGCAGAGGGCGGGAATGCGTAAGACAAAAACCTGTGATATCGGCTGAGTTGGAGAGGACTGCTAGTGCAAACGTCCATCTTGTTGTACAATATATGGCGCTGGGATCAGTTGCAAAATATCTACAAACTATAGATACAAACCGGGATAGCGCTGCCTGCCAAGGTCAGGAACTGGAAGCTTGGAAGCAGCAAGCGTTATTGTGGTTTGACTAATTATAGAAACGAATGAGGGATTAGGATGTTGGTTGCCCAAAGATGGCAAAAAATCGTACAGCTCGTCAACGAAAGAGGAAGTATCCGTGTATCGGAGCTCAGTGCAATTTGTGAAGTGACGGAAGAAACGATCCGCCGGGATTTGGATAAGCTCGAAAGCGAGGGCAAGCTGCTGCGCAGTCATGGCGGGGCGATCAGCATTCCTTCCTCACAATCGGAGACTCCATATATGGAGCGGGAGACGACGAATGCGGAGGAAAAGCGTCGAATCGCCCAAGAGGCGGTTCGTCATGTCAACGAGCATGACCGGATTATTCTGGACGCCAGCTCAACGGCCTGGTATATGGCGCAGCTGCTGCCGGACGTCACTTTAACCGTATTGACGAATTCAATCAAAGTCGCAATGGAATTAAGCGCGAAGGAACGAATCAAGGTCATATCTACCGGCGGCCTGCTTTCTTCCAGATCGCTCTCTTATGTCGGTCCGCTCGCAGAACGTTCGTTAAGCACGTACTATGTGGATAAAGCGTTCATTTCCTGCAAAGGTCTCCATCTTCAACGGGGACTTAGTGAGTTTAACGAGCTTCAGGCACTGATTAAGCAGAAAATGATCGGTATCGCCGATAGAACCTTCGTATTGGCTGATTACAGCAAATTCGGGCAGCAGTCTCTGGCTCAAGTCGCTGCTTGGGATGACATCCACTATGTCATTACGGACGGGAAAACAGACCCGACGATGCTTGAACAGCTGAAGGAACGGTCTATCCACGTAATACAGATATAGGCTGGCTTATTACGATGCGGAATTGAAAAGCTTGAGCAATCAAGCTTTTTTCTTTTTGTAAGAGACAGGATTTATTCCATTACAGTCATTCTTTCCCAAGTGAAATTAGAAGGTGTATGATACCATTTAGAAATAAATGAGGTGTTGAGAAAAAGGAGGTCTTCCTGTGTTAAACGTTGAAGAAGTGACAATAGCCAGGCTTCAGAAGGCAATGGAGCGGGGGGAATGCTCGTCTTTTGAGCTCGTACAGCAGTACATGGAACGGATAGCCGCCTATGACCAGCAAGGCCCGTGTATCAACGCCGTATTAGAGCTGAATCCGGATGCGCTGCATGCGGCGGAAGCAGCTGATGCCGAGAAGCGTGCAGGCCAAGTCCGCGGGCCGCTGCATGGGGTTCCGGTGCTAGTGAAAGATAATATCCAGACAGGGGATAAAATGCATACTAGCGCCGGTTCTATAGCGCTCGCGGATCATTATGCCGACGAAGATGCGTTTATCGTCTCCCGGCTCAGGGAAGCGGGGGCCATCATTCTGGGCAAAGCGAATATGACGGAGTGGGCCAACTTCATGACCGAAGGGATGATCGCCGGTTATAGCTCCAGAGGAGGGCAAGTTCTAAATCCTTATGGGAGGAACTTATTTGCCGGGGGCTCAAGTACCGGCTCTGCCGCAGCCGTGGCCGCCAATTTGACGACCGTAGCTGTAGGTACGGAAACATCAGGATCCATCATCAGTCCGGCAGTGCAGAACTCCGTCGTCGGCATCAAGCCTACGTTGGGGCTGGTTAGCCGCAGCGGGATTATTCCGCTATCACACAGCCAGGATACGGCAGGTCCGCTTGCCCGTACCGTTGAGGATGCGGCCATTCTTCTTGGCGTGCTGTGCGGAATGGATCCGCAGGATCCGGTAACACGTTGTTCACTGGGAGCCAGAGTCACTGACTATACCTTATTCCTCGATAAAAACGGGCTGAAAGGAGCTCGTATCGGTGTACCGCGTCAAGGGTTTCATGAGGATATGACGGAAGAGGAAAGGCAGCTTTTTGCCCAGATCCTTCTTCAATTGGAGGAAGCGGGCGCGCAATTGATTGACCCGGCCAATATTCACTCGGCGGAGGAGCTTTCCCGGTTTCGATCCAGCGTGTTCCTGCATGATTTCAAAGCGGACATTAACGCTTATTTAGGCAAGCTCCCCCCGCATCTTCCCGTGCATTCTCTGAAAGAGCTTATAGCCTTTAATGAAGCCCATGCGGAGCAAGCCTTGAAATACGGTCAAAAAATTCTCATTGCCTCGGAGAAAACTTCCGGTTCTCTGAAGGAGCCCCAATATATTAGAGATCGGCTGAACGATATCCGGTTATCTCGAACGGAAGGCATAGACCGAACGATGCGGGAGCATCATCTTGACGCTCTTTTATTTCCTGAGACGTTAGGGGATACGATTGCCGCCAAAGCCGGATATCCTTCCCTTGCCGTACCGGCAGGATATTTGAAGGACGGGAGACCCTACGGCATTATGTTCGTCGGAACAGCTTTTACCGAACCTGTTCTTATCAAGCTGGCTTATGCGTTCGAGCAGCTGAGCAACTCCAGGAAGCCGCCCAAGCTTGATACAGAATAAGACTCCTATGGTTGTGCAGTACTGTCCAGTGTTAATAAGGGGGGAATCAACCCATGGAGATCATGCTGCGGACGGAAACACCGGACGATTATGGGTCCATTGCCGAGCTGCATGCCCATAGCTTCACCTATGGATTCGGTATCGGGGAGAGCACCTTGACAAGCCTGCTCCGAAATCGCAGAACATATGACCCGGAGTTATCGATCGTTGCAGAAAGCAGGGGACGTGTGGTGGGGCATGTATTATTCACCCCTCAATCTATTATGGTGAAAGATAACGTGCTTCAGGCTGTGATCCTGGCTCCATTGGCGGTGCATCCCGACTTTCGGCTGCAAGGCATTGGTTCCATGCTTGTTGAATTCGATACTTTATAGGTAAACAGGTGCCGCGGGCATCTGTTTTTTCTATGTATGTTCCCACTGCACATACACCACTATGTAAAATATGGTACAATGTGGTAAAAACATCTCTCTCAGGAGGGTGCTATGAGAGCTACTCAAGACGTGCTAGATATATGGAAGCAATTCGATGCGTTTCCTATGGAAACATTATCGAAAGCTTGGATTGCTTCGGTTTCAAACGGCGGCAGGCAGAGAACCGTAGAGGTCATGGAGGAGCATCGCCAGCAGTATGGATTATCGGGTAATTGCTTCGATCTTGCTGCGTGGCTTATTCATAAATGTAAGGCCGAGGGACTGGAGGCCTATGGAGTGGGCCATGGCCTGTGTACGCCGAAGGCTCATGTTGCGGTGGTGGCCGTAAATCATCAAGGATATCGATATTTTTGTGATCTGGGAGATCAATGGATCGAACCTGTGTTGATTGACCCGGATAATGAGGATTTTTGCCAAGCAGAGCTCGCGGGCTTCGTTACCGGGGGGAAAGTAAAGGTAGAAGCAACGAACTCCGGGGTCCGCTTTTCCTATATTCGGCCCAATGGAAAAGTAAGCTTTCAATCGTTTGATTTAACCCCGATAGGGGACGATGAATGGATGGCGGCAGCGTGTTATTCCCAGTCTTTGTTAAGACATCCGTTAGTCGAGATGAGACTGCCAGCATCCCGCGAAGTCATTCACTGGGAATTTGATAGCTGGAGCAGCTTCATAAGCAGCAGCGAGGGCTTAACCAAGGAGCCTCAGCTGGGTACCAACGAGGAGTGGGCTGCAAAAATTCATGAGCGGACCGGTATGAGTACGGAGATCGTACTCAAAGCGTTAAATCTATATTCGTCCCTGCGAAAATAATGTCCTTTTGCCCGGATGATTGGTATGAAGCGCAAACTAGTAATTTCATGTTAAAATAGATTGGGTAGTTAACGAGTTAATGAACAGTAAGCGGAGGAAAAGGCATGAAAAAAGAGATAATGATTTTATGGCTGGAAGAAAAAATTCAACAGATCAAGGATACGCCGGTCAGCGTTGTAGATACGAAGGAAAAGCAGCACTATTTGTTAGGCAGCCTGAAAACCCTGGAATTGATCAAGGAACAGCTGGAGCAGGGGAAATTCGACGAGATAACTCAAGAATAACGGTGGATGCCTGAACATGCATTTAGCTATTTCGGGGGATAAGACAGGGGAAAGGGGTACGCCAACGGTTCCTTCGGCATCATTCAGGAGCTGTATATTTGCAGTGAATATCGATCTCAAGGAGTGGGCAGGCAGTTGATGGCTGCAGCCGTCGCTTATGCCAATGCTATGGGATGGACAAGATTGGAAGTAAGCACGCCTCCTTTGCCTGCATTCGTGAGAAGTCTTGCCTTTTATCAAAGGGAGGGCTTCGCGGTAACGGGCGGAGAAAAGCTGAAGCTGCTATTATCTACATAAGAACAGATGAATGAAGCCGGTACGAACAGCAGTCTCGTACCGGTTTTCTTGATATTTTATAGAATTTTGTAAAGGTATTCCCTGCAAAGTCCCTGGATATCCGCTTTGTGGGGGATTTTGTATTCCGGCGAGTTAGAACCAGAAAGGGAGAAGCTGCAATAAATTCAAAGGAGGTCGGTCTTTCGACAGCAAGATAGCACCCATTTTACAAACAGGGATCTGTTCGGCTAGTATAGAGGAATGGGGATTACTTCCAAATCGGGTGGGCATAACAAACCTATTGTTCTATGTTTCCGGAAAGAGAGGAAAATGTATGAAAGCCATTTACCCTGGATCGTTCGACCCGTTTACGCTGGGGCACTTGAATATTTTGGAGCGGGCTACAAGGCTGTTCGATCAAATCGATGTGGTCATAGCCATCAACAAATCCAAGACGGCGATGTTTTCACCGGAGGAACGATACCAGATTGCTAGGTTATCCACGCTTCATCTCGATCAGGCGGTTCGTGTCGTCCATTATGCCGGCATTATTGCCGATTACATCAAAGAGAACCACATAGATGTCATCATCAGAGGGATTAGAGGTTCTACAGATCTGGACTATGAAATCAAACTGGAGCAGTACAATCAAAAAGCGTGCTTTGCCGAAACGGTCTATTTGACGCCGACGACCCAGCATTTGAATACGAGCAGCACTTTGGTCAAAATGTTTTTACAGACTCAAAGAATCGAGCTAGCTCACGAGTATCTGACCGAGAACACGATGAGTTATATTCAAGACGTCCTGGGGCGCCGCAGCTAGCAGAACTGGTGAAATCCAATCCGTAGGGGAGGCCTGTCATGAATCTGGCCAACAAAATTACGTTAGTCCGGATTTGCATGATTCCATTAGTCGTACTGTTTCTTTATCCCTATCCGAATAAGGCTATGGAGCCTTATGGGGAAATCATTGCAGCAGGAATATTCCTGCTTGCAGCGGTGACTGATCGGTTGGACGGATACGTAGCAAGAACCTGCAATCAGGTTACTCGACTGGGCATGCTGCTTGACCCGCTGGCGGATAAGCTGCTGATTAGCGCAGCCTTGATTGTTTTGGTCGAGAGCCATAAGCTTCCTTCCTGGATAGCCGCTATTGTGATCGCTCGCGAGATGCTGATAACAGCGATACGGATCGTCGCTGCTCGCAAAAAGATAGCGCTAGCAGCGGATCATTGGGGCAAAATCAAGCTCGCTGCGCAGGTTGCAGCCGTTACGGCTGTCATCCTGAATCAAGAGCTGGCCTTCTGGTTCGGCGGAATAGAAATCGATCAGATCCTGATGTATGCGGCGGCAGTGCTGACAGTTTACTCTGGGTATCATTATTGGAAAAACAACAGGAATCGGTTGGAACTCCATGGGTAGCTTCAGCCTAGGTTTCTAAGGGAGAGGAAGAGCAATGTGCATTATCGTAACTGGCGGAGCTGTCATAAAGGACCGGGATGGCAGAATCCTGATGCAAAAAAGATCGGACTACGGCCATTGGGGGCTTCCCGGAGGCGGGATGGAGGCCGGGGAATCCGTCGAAGAGACGATGAGAAGAGAAGTTTATGAAGAAACGGGACTTATCGTTGATGATTGCGAGCTCTACGCAGTCTATAGCGGTCCGAGAATGCAGTACCGGTATCCGGACGGCAACGAAGTCGTCTTCGTCATGTTTATATTTGAAGCGGGAGCAGACTGGGAGAAGAAGCTTGCAGCCGACGGAACCACGCTCCTGTTTCGAGATTGTCATCACGAATCTTTAGTGCTGGAATTTAAGCATTTGTCGGAAGTGGAGCTAGAGGAGGTAAGCACTGTACAGCGGCCGTTATTTGAGGACTTGAAGAACGGGGAACGTAAGCTGCTTCGGACGTAAGGCCAACTGGTAAAAAGGGGGAGCTGGAATGGAGCTGGGAGCGAAGCTCGGCCAAGGTAGGGAAGCAGAGGTATACAGGTACGGGGAAGGTCAGGTCGTGAAGCTGTTTTTTGCTCATACGCCGCTCAATGTTATTGAACATGAATTTAAAATGGCGTCCACGATTCAGGATTCTGAATTGCCGATGGCTAAGGCATATGCAACCGTACAAGTGAATGGCAGAGGCGGGATAGTATATGAGCTGCTTGAAGGACTGACATTGCTGCACGTGCTCTTGGAGGACCACTCCAAAGCCGCATGGATAGGGGAGATAAGTGCCCGGCTGCACGCGAGGGTTCACCGATGCCGCAAGGAACATCTTCCTTCACAGAAAGAAGCTTATGAGAAGAAAATAAGGGCCGTGAAGCTGGATTCCGGCTTGAAAGATAAGGCGCTTCGGCTGCTGGAGCAGCTGCCCGACTCTCAGGAGGTATGCCACGGGGATTTTCATCCGGATAATGTGCTGCTTACGGCGCAAGGAGCCTACGTTATTGATTGGATTAATGCCAAAAGTGGACATCGGGCCGCAGATTTCGTCTTAAGCGCCCTCATGCTGAAAATAGCCGAGCTTCCCGATCATATTCCGAATGCCGGGCAGTTCCATCTGGCAAGAGCATCGCTGTACAAATCCTATACCCAATCCTACCTAAAAGAGCTGCCCCTCTCTAAGGAGGAGGTTATTCCGTGGATCCCGCTTGCGGCGATCTTCCGGCTGGAGCAAGGAATTGGGTCGGAGCACTACCGTTTGCTCAAAATCATTCGGAGGTCCTTAAGCCACCTATGAAGCAAAAGATTGCGAACCGTCCGCACTGGAGCAGAATTGTGCAAAAAAGATATTATCAGCGGAATGTGAACGACGATGTGTTCGAGGGATATGTAAGCTTTCTGTGCTTGGATAAGGTACGGGAGCCTCTTTTTGTCCAGTATGCTGAAGAAAGAATCTGTATCGCTGCTGATGGCTATACCTGGCTGATGCTGTTTCCGGCGAACCGTCATCATAGCATCACCGTCATGCTGGATACTCAAGATCAAGTGCTTCAATGGTATTTCGATATCATCAAGCACATGGAGCTGAACGACGAAGGAGTACCTGTCATTCATGATCTTTATTTGGATTTGGTTTTGCTGCCTGGAGGAAGCTATCATATACTGGATGAAGAAGAGCTGCAAGAGGCTCTTGATAACGGCACCATTGGGACGGAAGACTATGAAATGGCGGTGCAAGAACTGGAGTCCGTCCGGCAAAGCATCGAAAACGGGAACAACCCCTACGTTCTTCATGTACAGAAATATGTGGAGCTGCTGCGAGAGTGCCGTTCCATATAAAGCCTTTATCCTTTTGTTTAAAAAAAGCCGTGTTTCTTTCCCGCTAATGGAGAGGAAAATACGGCTTTTTGCTATTTACGAAGCGCTAGCCTTCGTATAACCGTTGGCCGGTCAGCGATAAATCGTAGCCTTGGATCGCTCGAAGCTCATTTTGGAAGGATTCCGATTGCAATATACGAATGACCGTGTCTATCCATATCTGATTTTCCGGCTTACGAAGCATGACAAGATCGTAGCGTTCCTCAATCAATGGGATAAAATCGACTTGACCGACGATAGCCGCAGCCTTCTCAATACCGACGCCCACATCGGCTTCGCCGGAGGCGACTTTACCCGCAACTGCCATATGGTTCGTCTCTTCTCTCTCGTACCCATCCAGCTGCTCGGGGCGAATCCCGTGAAGACGCAGCTGCTCATCCAGCAGCACGCGGGCTCCCGAGCCTATTTCCCGGTTGACCAAACGCAAGCCCGGCCGGCTCAAATCGGGCCAGCTCTTGATCTTTAGCGGATTCCCCTTCTGCACATAAAGACCGGCCTTTCGGGACAGCATGTTGACCACCGTGTAGGAAAATCCTACGAGCAGCTTCCGGATATAGGGGAGGTTGTATTCTCCCGTGTCTCCGTCCAGCAGGTGGGTGCTCACGATGTCGGATTCGCCGCGGTACATAGCGATCAGGCTATCAAGGCTGCCGACATAGGAACGAAGGGGGCGGATGCCGGGAAGCTGCTTCTCCATATGCTTCGCCAGCAAATCGAGGCTGATATCCTGGCCTGTGATCACAACGGAACGAGCTTCCAAGCCGGAACGCACAGGGGCTGACGCAGCGGGCTGATTGATGGCAACAGTATGCTCAATGGCCTGGACTTGCTTGGCTCTTTGCTTGTAACGGTTCAAATCCTCGGCGTCTACCCGCATTTGCTTGCCTACCCTATAGGAGGGGAGCTCCCCTTTTTTAATAAGATCATAGACCGTGAGCTTGGATATTTTTAATAGCTTGGCGATTTCTTCTGTCGTGTAGGACATCTCGCTGGTCATGACAATCCTCCCGGACGATATAAATTAGGATTTACTTTTGTATGGTGGTGTCGCTATAATAGATCTAATTATATTTAATTATAACTAATTATATCTAATTATAACAAAGGAGAATGAAATGTTTACATATCGCAAAAAATGCTTGGCCATGTCCCTGCTTGTAGGGCTGGCCGTCCTATTCTCCGGATGCGGCACACAGCCGCAAGCGGGTGCAGGCTCCAGCGACTCAAACCCATCACTAGCAGCCTCAAGCCCGGCCCCGGCCGCCAAGGTAGAGCTGACCATTTCAGCCGCCGCCAGCTTAACCGATGCATTGAAGGAGCTTCAAGCATCTTACGAAGCCATGCATAGCAATGTGAAGCTGAACTTCAACTTCGGAGCCTCCGGCTCGCTGCAGCAGCAGATAGAACAAGGAGCGCCGGCGGACTTGTTTCTCTCGGCCGCGACCAAAAACATGCAGGCGCTGGTAGATAAGCAGCTGATCGATAAAGATAAACAAAAGAACCTGCTGACGAACGAGCTTGTTGTAGTCGTTCCGGCTGATGCTAATGCATCGATCGGCAAGGAAGAGGATTTGACCCTTTCGACCGTGAAGAGCATTGCTATCGGCATCCCGGAAAGCGTTCCGGCAGGGAACTATGCCAAGGAAGCGCTGACCCATGCGAAGCTGTGGGAGACCCTCCAGCCGAAGACCGTACAAGGCAAGGATGTCCGTCAGGTGCTTCAGTATGTAGAGACCGGGAATTCCGATGCAGGCTTCGTTTATAAAACGGATGCCCTGACATCGAAGAAAGTCCGGGTGGCCTTCTCCGTTAATCCGTCCTGGTATACGCCTGTGGAATACCCCATCGGGATCGTGAAGGCGACAAAGCACGGCAAGGAAGCGGCGGAAGTATACGATTATTTGCAGTCGAAGGAAGCGCTGGATGTGTTCGTCAAATACGGCTTCTCCGCGCCTAAAGGCTCCTGATGAACGGAATATCGTTCTGGTCACCAGTCCAATTATCGCTGCAAGTAGCGCTATTGTCCAGTGTGGCGGTAACTATCGTTGGGGTAGGGTTGGCATATTGGATGTCAAGGAGATCGTTCAGGGGAAAAATTCTCGTGGAGACGGCTTTCATGCTTCCGCTTGTGCTGCCCCCGACGGTGGTCGGCTTCCTGCTGCTCGTGCTGCTTGGAAGAAAAAGCGGGCTGGGGCGCCTGATCGAGTGGATCTTTACGGCGCCGATCATATTTACATGGTGGGCTGCCGTTATTGCCTCGGTCGTCGTTGCTTTTCCTCTGGTATATCAGACGATGAAGGTCGGTTTTGCATCGATAGATCAAAGCTTGGAGGATGCCGGCCGATCCATGGGGGCGAATGAGTGGCAGCTGTTCCGGTATGTTACGCTACCCCTGGCTGCTCATTCTCTCATCACTGCTTTTATACTTGGTTTCGCGCGCGCACTGGGGGAGTTCGGAGCAACGCTGATGATAGCAGGCAATATTCCCGGTAAAACCCAAACGATTCCGACCGCCATCTATGTAGCCGTGGATTCCGGGAATATGCATCTGGCCTGGGCCTGGACCGGGATGATGATCCTTATTTCCTTCGTTATGCTGCTGCTTACTGGAAGGAAGAGAAGCTAGCCGTCCTTTTATAGTTGCAGGAATGCTGAACGGATCGGGTCAGGTCAGGTCTTGGTATCCTGTTGGGACAGCCGTTCCAATACGATCTGAACGGCAATGGCATCATCCAGATAGCCGATCGGGAACACGTAATCAGGGATTATATCCGTAGATAAGATAAAGTAAAGCAGAGCGCTCCCCAGGATCGCTCTTTTTTCTGTTGACAGGTCTTCCTTGCCAAAGAGCTCGTACATTTGCCTAAGCTCATCGATAAAAGGACCGGCGCTGTTCACGCTGTCGACCTTCGCCTGAAAATCCTCAATGATGATGCGCCGTCCTTCCTCCGTCAACGCATATTGCTCATACTTGGTAAGCTCCTT
Source organism: Paenibacillus sp. OAS669 (assembly GCF_014873645.1). Classification (NCBI taxonomy): domain Bacteria; kingdom Bacillati; phylum Bacillota; class Bacilli; order Caryophanales; family Paenibacillaceae; genus Paenibacillus; species Paenibacillus sp. OAS669. The sequence goes on along the minus strand of NZ_JADBDR010000005.1, from coordinate 290,763 downwards.
GCGTACCTGCTCGGTGGTGAACTTGGAATCAAACAAATTGTAGCTTAACAGCACCTCTTTAATACTATCGACGGAGGCATGAAGCTCCGAATTATCCGCAGCGGATGGGGAGACCGTTTCGAGTCCTGCGGCTTGAAAAAGCCGTTCGGAAGGGATGCCCAGATGTACGGCAAACAGATGGAGGTGGTCCATCTTCGCTTTTTGCTTGCCGTTAATGATGCGTGAAATAATGGCGGTATCAATTCCGGTAAGAGCACTCAATTTCCGCATGGACAAGGATCTTTCTTTCAGCAGCGCTTTTAATATTTCACCGACATACGGGCCCTGTTGATTTGCGTTCATTAGGTTTCTCCTTTCCGGCAAAGCCATTTCGACTCCAGTGTTGATTTTTCTCAACAAATGTTGCGAAGGACAGGCACTTTTCCTCAACAATCTCAATACGATGAAGTAAACAGAGAAGAGGAGTGGAATCGTATGGCATGGTTATTTATTCTCGGATTTGCTTTATCATCAAGTCTGGATAATTTGGGAGTCGGGATCTCCTATGGAATTCGCGGGATTCGAATCGGTCTTGTCTCTAACCTCATCATGGCTGCCATTTGCTTTATATTGAGCGAAGCGGGGATTGTGGGCGGCCAGTGGATATCCAGGATTTTGCCCGGCATCTTCCCTACACTTGTCGGAGCCTTTGTATTGATCATTATCGGCATTCGCATCGTACTGCTGGCGTTACCGCGCAAGAAGCAACTATCGGAATCGCCGGCCGAGCCCTTATCAAATGGCGATTCTTTAAAGGAGCTGCTAAAAAATCCGGAGAAAGCGGATCTTGATCGATCGGGTGAGATCGGGTATCTGGAAGCGGTTGTACTCGGTTTGGCGTTATCGGCCAACGCGGTTACGAACGGTTTGGGGGCGGGGCTCCTCGGTTTGTCGCCACTCGCTATAGCTGTAACGGCAGCCATCGGCAGCTTTATTACCGTATGGGCCGGGACTGCCATCGGGCGGAAAGCTTCAATGGTTCGCATCGGTTCTTTCCATTTGGGTCAAATGGGTACGCTGATAAGCGGTGTTGTTCTGCTCGTGATTGCTTGCAATGCTTTGTTCGGATAAGGCCAGGAATACCGTGGTACCATACTTGTCTATTTATTTTACGGTTCACAAGAGGCTAATATGACAGAAGTTGGATGTCCATTGGATACAGGTCTTTTTTACTAGACTTTATGGATTTCGAGTCTCATGGCCAAGTAGAGGAGGCAGTTTTGAAGCCATAGCCCCACTTTGTGGGGTTTTTTCATGAGTATAGGCCTATTGGATGGAAAGGAAAGAATTTACTGCAACAATATGTCATTTTGTGGTAGCATATAGGGGGTTGGAATTTCTAGCCAACAGCAAAGGAGGCACCCCCTTGCTTACACGGATTACGGAGCTTCCCACTGACAAACGGATCGCCGGGGTTCACTGCATACCGGTGCTGGCTAACGGCGACATGGTCATGGTATGGGATCAAGAGGAACAGACTTTAACGACTATCGGCGGAAGACTCGAGGGTAATGAAACAATAGAAGAGGGTTTACATAGAGAGGCTATGGAGGAGGCGGGGATCGTGTTAGCCGGTGAGCGGTATCCCTTCGCCTGCTGGTATTGGGAAGAGACGGATACGTATACCGTATTTTTTCTAACCAGAGTCGGAAGCTTTCACCGAATGCCGGAAGGCTTTGAAAAAACAGGCTATGTCATTATGAGCTTTCGTACCGCGGCTCAAATGATTAACGCAATAGAAGGGCCTGGCTTACGGATGGACCTAATTGCAATGGCGGAACAGCTCTTGGAGCCGTTTCTTGCCCGCGTACAGGAACAGGGAGGAATCATATGATCATACGTGAAACGGATCGGGAATTTGTGATGATCACGCAGCATGACCATGCTTGCTTGTCCGGGCACCTTGCTGCTCAATTATGTGACGATTTGTTTCTAGAGGCCGGCTGTATTCCGGATGTATTACTGGCTATTCAAGAGCATGACCGGGGATGGATCCGTCTGGATCATACGCCAATCTGGAACGACCGGGACCAGGTGCCGTTCTCCTTTAACGATTACCCTATGCTGCCCAAGCTTGTTCTGTATACGTTAGGAATCGATGAAGTGGAACAAAGAAACGAGTACGCCGCTTTGCTTTGCAGCCTGCATTATGCTTCATTCCAGCACATACGGAGCTCTTCGCATCCGGATTGCATTGCTTTTTGCAGCAGAGAGGCCGACAGGCAGGAGCGCTTGCATAGGAAGCTTAAGCTTTCACAAGAGGTCGTAAGCAGGCATTTCCAGCTTCTGCAGCTGTGCGACGACTTGTCGTTATATATTTGCTTGAATCGTCCGGGCTCGCCGAAGGAGCAAGAGCATCCCTGGTACCGTGACGGCTTTAAGCGTTCCGAGCCGCTGCTTCCAAAAGGCAACCCCCGAATGATCGCAGAGTGGGTCAATGAGAAGGAAATCAAGATGACGCCGTTCCTATTCAAGAAAGAGTTTCAGACGAGCATTCCTGTCAAGCATGTCTCCAAGGACATGATCCGGTCAAGGGGCTTAAACACAGCATATACTCAGGCGATTGCACATGAACAGGAGGTATCGATAGTAAGCTAAACGGAATGGGGGAGCGAAGGATGAGCCCTGGATCCTTCCTTAACGCCGTGCATTCATTTTGTCATCAGCGAGGAGATGATTAGATGACCTACCATATTCGCGTAAGGCCCAGTGCATTAATCATACAGTCCAACTGTATTTTAATGGTCGAATATAAAGACAGTGACGGCGTTCATTACAATTTGCCGGGAGGAGGGGCCGAGCCGGGAGAGACTTTGGTGGAGGGTGCAGCGAGAGAAGTGCAGGAAGAAACCTGCGCTGCTGTAGAGGTTGGCCCGATAGCCTTCGTATATGAAATGGCTCCGCATAAGCAATCCGGCGATTATCCGAACGCACCGCACACCTTGTCTGTCATTTTTGAATGCTTTTTAAAGGAGGATGAGATCCCGAGATTACCGGACCGGCCGGACCTGCATCAAACTGCTGTGAAGTGGGTTCCTATACCGAGTCTGGATTCTATTGTGTTGTATCCCAATATCAAAAGTCATATCCGGGAATATGTGAGCAGGCGCAAAACTATCGAGCTTATCGAAGACCATAGCCTGGAATGCTATTAAACCCATTGGGATACTCCCAGAAAACGATGTCAGGAGGTACTAATGAAGCCGAGCCCCATCCAATTATTGAAGCAATTTGCAGAGTTCATTCCCTATGTAGAAGCGCTAGCCCGTTACGGAAATGAGTTGTGGGACAGGCCGCTGCAAGAAGGCAAATGGACGGTCCAACAAATTATCGCCCATATCCTGCTATGGGATCAATATTTCTACGAGCAGGCTATTCGGCATCTGGGTACAGGAGCTTCCTTGCCTCTTAGGCATCTGGATTTCGACGAGTTCAATAAGCAGGCCGTAATCTTCAGCCACCAACATGGCAAAGAGGACATAGTCAGACTTGCAATGGAATATCGGCAGCGAATTGTGGATCGTATAGGCCAGTTGACGGAAGAAGACTATCATGTTCCATACGTCGATCGGGATGGCAATGGGTTCACTGTATATGAGTACCTTATAGGTTTCGTTCCTCATGACAACCATCACATGCAACAGATTGAACAATGCTTGGAGGCTGCAAGGAGGTGCACGGTATGACCTTCCACAAACCTATAGCATCAAAAGAAGGCTTGAAGCTGGTTGAGCGAATCAGGAGGTTCTGCCAGGCTTTCCCCGAGGTGACGGAGAAGATCGATCAATTCGGTCATACCTCGTTTCGCGTCAGCGATAAACCGTTTGTCATGCTGGGTGAAGGGGAAGCCGTCTCCATGTCGATCAAGGCGGATAGAGATACCCAGGAGTTTCTCCTTCAGCTAGAGGATACGAACTACGCGAAAACCCGATATATCGGGCATCACGGGTGGGTCACGATTATTGACCTTGCCAGAGCGGATTGGAAAGAGATCGAAGAGCTGATAGCCGAAGCCTATGTCCGGACTGCTCCCAAAAAATACGCAAAATGGCTCCAGCAGACAGAGAACAGATAGAATCCTTCCAATAGCAAGAAGAAGGGTTCTATTTTGGGGTCGTAATGGAATTTGATGAACTAGGCCAAACGAAGAATCGGGAGAATGTATGTTGATCTATTTTAAAGATTATTTGCTAAATTTATTTTTTATCTTTTCTCCATTCGTGCTTTACCCCTATATCTACAAAACCAAAAAAAGGCCTTTGTTGTACCGCTTCTTGATCTATACCCTATTTGCCTGCGCACTGATCGTGACCATGTCTTTCCCTACTCATCTGGATGGGCTGCTATTTGATTTTCGTTCGATACCTTTAACCTTGGGGTCGTTTTATGGCGGGAACGCGGTGTCGGCCTTCTTATATATCACACTGATGGGATATCGCCTGATTATGGGTTACCCCAACAACTTTATCTATGCGATCTCGCTGGCGCCAAGCTTTCTGATTCTTTTGTACTACATCAAAAAGTACCCGACTTATAAGCTCCATCAGAAGGTGTGGAGTGCTGTATGGCTGTGCAGTTTCATTAAGCTGACGACCTTTACGCTATATCTTGCTTTGACTGATCATTTAGAGCTGCTGTGGATTGAGCCGATAACGAAGCTGGAAACGTATCTGCTGCAGGGGCTTATTGCCGGCTTGTGCGTGTACTTAATCGAGTTTTTGAACAACTATTTTTATATGCAGGAAGAAGTCGTTAATAGCGAAAAGGTGAAAATTGTAAGCGATATGGCGGCTTCCGTAGCTCACGAAATACGAAACCCGTTGACCACAGTGAGGGGATTTATTCAACTGCTGGGCTCGGCAAGCCTGGACCAAGAGAAGAAGCAGTACTATCAAAAGCTGTGTCTGGAGGAATTGGACCGGGCCCAAGTCATCATTACCGATTATTTGTCCTTGGCTAAGCCTGACCCGGAAGTGATTGAAAAGATCAATGTCAATGAGGAAGTGCGTTATTTATCGAACGTACTTCTTACTTATGCCAACTACTACAACATTCAGATTGACGGAAACGTGGGCCAGGACGAAGCTCTCTACATATTGGGGGACAAGTATAAATTCAGACAGGCGTTCATCAATATCGGGAAAAATGCAATCGAAGCCATGGTGAATGGAGGACTCTTGGCATTTACGGTAAAAAGCCAGGAGAATCACGTCTCCATAATTGTCAGTGATTCCGGAGTAGGGATGACGGAGGAGCAGGTGCGCCGGCTGGGAACACCGTACTTTTCGACGAAGGAGAAGGGAACGGGGCTCGGGACGATGGTTTCCTTCGGGATTATTAGAAAGATGAACGGAAAAATCGAATTGAGAAGCGAGCTGGGGAAGGGGACGGTATATACGGTCGTCTTTCCCCGGGTTTAGACCTCATTAAAGAGAGAAACCCTGTGTCCACAAGGTTTCTCTCCAATCCGAACCGGTTAGGCGGTTTCTATAAGCTCGGTTAAATAAATGCTTGTTTTAATAACCGTTCCATTTTTATCGAGTTTTACGTAAATCCACTCGGTCTGCTTGTCAACGACCGTCCCTCTGCCTTCTCTTGTTAACACCTTGGTTTTGTTCAACAAAACTTGAAACGGATAATGTGCTGATTGACTTCTTAGGACTTTCTTCGGCATCATTATATCTTCCTTTTTTGATAATGTATACATCATTTGTATACACATAATTCTAGCATGTCCTTTAGAAAGATTCTGTTTCAAATATCACAGATTGCGAAATTCATGATAATAATGTGGAGGGGATTTCAAGAGATCGGTATGGGTAGGGTATAAAACAATTTCTTGATACGTTGCGACAAGGTTTCTACATCTTTCGCTATTTTCCACCCGTTTACAATTGTTGGGACATGCTTCACAATGAAATGGAGTACAAACCAATACGGGAGGGATTCCGTTGTCCAAAAAAATTCTTATCATCACCGGCGATGCCGTAGAAGCGCTTGAAGTGTATTATCCGTATTATCGCGTGGTGGAGGCTGGCTATGAAGCCGTTATCGCCTCGCCGACGAAGAAGACGCTGCGTACCGTTGTGCATGATTTTGAAGGCTGGGATACGTATACGGAGAAGCCGGGCTATCAGCTTGATTCCCACATCTCCTTCTCGGAAGTGGACCCATCCCAGTTTGACGGCTTAATTATTCCTGGCGGAAGAGCGCCCGAATATATTCGTCTGGACGAGCATGTACCTCGCATTCTGACTCATTTCCTGGAGACGAATAAGCCTGTCGGAGCGATTTGCCATGCAGCATTAGTGTTCGGGGCGTTAAAGGACAAATCTGTGTTCGAAGGACGCACAATGACGGCCTATACAGCATGCCGCTTCGATGTGGAGCAGCTGGGAGCGACCTATGCTTCCGAAACGCTGCATGTGGACAGGAATCTGGTCTCCGGTCACGCATGGCCTGATTTGCCGGGATTTATGCGGGAGTTTTTGAAGCTGCTGTCTTAAATGATGATAAACCATGCGCCGGTAAACGGGGATATGCCTCGAATACCGGCTTTTTCCATGTTCATCGTTTTCCCTCCTTATAGCAATCCCGCCGCCAAACTTATAACTGCTGTGCTTATCAGCCACTCCATCATGGAAACCTGCGCCCGCCAACGATAGCGGCTCCGGCTGGTTCTCTCCATTTCTCCCTGACGTTCTTTCATCTGCCATTCAAGCTCGAATACATTCATCATGTTTTCTTCACTCCTTTTGTTAATGATTATAGCTGGATAAAGATGAATAAAAAGTGTAGAATGTCGATTGTATTCTTCATCTTTTATTTCAGGAGGATGTTCTATGCTGGAGTACTACTACCTGACTCTTCGAAAGCATCTCCCGAGCGCGCAGGATAAGGAAGAAATCGAGATCACTCTGCCCCAATTGACAGAATGGCTGCATTGCTCGAGCCGGAACGTGAATTTAATTTTAAAAAAAATGGAGGAGCATAAATGGATACAGTGGCTTCCGGGGAGAGGGAGAGGGCATCGGTCGAGAATCGTATTCAGGATGACCTGTGAGTCGCTAGTTCTGCAGATGGCACAGGATCATGTAAGAAAAGGCGATTTGCAGAAAGCTTTCGCTTGTATTGACGAGCACGGCTACTTGCCGACACTGAGAGATCAGTTCGTATTCTGGCTGGACAGCCACTTCGGTTATCGTCCGGAAGGGAATGAAGAGGATAGGACGGATACGCTTCGCATTCCCTATAATAAACCGATTCAATGTCTGGATCCGCCCTTTATCACCTTTGTTGTAGAATCGCATATGGCCAAACAAATTTTTGATAACCTGGTTCGTTATAACCGGCAGACGAAAACCATTGAGCCGCATCTGGCGCATTACTGGACCCGCAATGAGACGGGAACGGATTGGATGTTCTACCTGCGCAAAGGCGTGCTGTTCCACCATGGAAGGGAAATGACGGCGCTTGATGTGAAATTCACATTGGACCGAATCCGCTGTGAAGAGATTGACAGTCCTTATCGTTGGATGTTTGAGTGCGTTGACAAGATTGAAGTGTGTGCCCGATATGCCGTCAGAATCCGTTTGTCGCGGCCAAATGCGCTGTTCCTGCACTGCCTAAGCTTTGATAGGGCTTCCGTCGTTCCGGAAGATTTGGTCCTCTCCTTGGGGGATGCATTTCAACGCACACCTGTCGGTACGGGACCGTTCCAGGTGGTGCAGCATGATAACAATATGCTGGTGTGTGAAGCCTTCGCGCGTTATTTTGATAAAAGAGCCCATCTCGACCGGATTGAAATATGGTACACGCCGGAAGTGGAGTGCAAGGCGAACTGGATAGAACGGACGATGTATCGCATCCGCACCCAGTCCGGAGAGGAATCGCAAGAGCAGAAGACCAATGTGGAGATAAGATCCGATGGCTGCAGTAAAATGCTGACCTTTAATCTGAAGCTGAAGGGACCCCAGCAGCAGCTCAGCTTCCGCCAAGCCGTTATTCATGGAATAGACCGCAGCAGGAGTGAGCTGTTACCCTCACCTGAAGACGCTTATTTGGCGGACTGGTTTGTTCCTCGTGAGCATGTATCTCAGCAGGATACGCTGTACAACCCGGAGCTTGCAAAGCGGCTTCTCCAGGAAAGCGGTTATCAAGGGGAAATGATCCGTCTGGCCGTCTCAAAGGCGAACCTTGGTGAGGCGGAGGCAATTCAAAGGATGCTGGGAACAATGGGCATCCGCGTGGAGCTGAACATCTTCGGCGATGACTACCGGCAGCGAATAGAGGCTGTAGAGAAAAGTCATTTATGCTTCTATGTCATTATTCTCGATGACGATTTAGTCCTCTCCATATTGGAGCTGTTTCTTGCCGAAAACAGCTTTGTCCGAAGACATCTTAGCGATGAGCTGTTCGGAGAGCTGAAGCAGATCATCCATCAGCTATACAGCCATGAATCGGAGTGTGGGTCCGAGGGGCATATGGAGTGGATTAACCAGCTGGAGCAATTGGTGAAAAAAAACGCCGCCGTTTATTTCATGTACCATTGGCGGCAAAGAACTTATTATCATCCCTCTTTAAGAGGCGTAGCTTTGAATGCACTTGGCTGGGTATCGTTTCGCGATGTATGGTTTGAACCGGTAGCCGGGAAATAATGGGCAGGGACGAGCTTGCTGCGCTGCCCGTAATGAGCGCAAAGGGCAAGGGATCTTGATGGACTTATGGGAGTCCATGGGGGTCCTTTTTTGTTCCTGTTCAAAACGTTGATTCAACTCATCCTCATCGGAAAGAATTGCTCAAAGTTTGCTATTGGTGGATAAAAACGAAGTAGAATGAACTAATGGTCAATAAATTGCCTTTTAAATCGGGCAAAAATTCGAATTATAACGCACTATTGTTTTTAAATAGTGTGTATGATATCGTAATCTCATTAGAATTATTCCACTTCATTCCACATTCGGCTTTACATATTAGGACAGGGGGAACTGCCAATGGCAAGGGTGATGTCTTTTGGGCAAGGGGATGCAAGTATGAAGCATTTATTAGGCGGTAAAGGTGCTAATCTGGCCGAGATGACGCGGGTCGGATTGCCAGTGCCTCCAGGCTTTACAATCACGACCGATGTTTGCCGGGCTTATTATGCGGCCGGCCTCAGACTTCCGGAAGGTCTGTTTGAGGAAGTGCTTTCGGCTATGAAGGAGCTGGAGGATGCCAAGGGAGAGCGCTTCGGTGATCCATCGCGGCCGCTGCTAGTATCCGTCCGTTCGGGCTCCGTTACCTCCATGCCGGGGATGATGGACACCATTTTGAATCTCGGCTTGAACGACGATACGGTGGAAGGACTTGCCCGCTCTACCGGTGATGCGCGATTCGCCTATGATTGCTATCGACGGCTGATTCAGATGTTCGGTAATGTGGTATTCGACATGGAAGGCTATCATTTCGATTTTCTTCTGGAGCGCATGAAGCAGCAGCAAGGCTTCGAACAAGATCACCAAGTGACGGCCGATGGCTGGAAAGCGCTGATCGATGAATATAAATCCGTTATGGTGAAGCATGCGGGACGCTCCTTTCCCCAACAAGTGAAGGAGCAGCTCCAGCTGGCTGTAGAAGCGGTATTTCGCTCGTGGAACAATCAGCGCGCGCAAATCTACCGCCGTCTTCACCAAATTCCCGATGAGCAGGGAACAGCGGTCAATGTGCAATCCATGGTATTTGGCAATAGGGGAACGGACTGCGGTACAGGGGTTGTATTTACACGCAATCCTTCCACAGGCGGGCATGAGCTGTATGGGGAGTTCCTGATGAATGCCCAGGGAGAGGACGTTGTGGCTGGAGTCCGGACACCGATGCCGATCAGCAAGCTGGAGGAGGAGCTGCCGCAGGCTTACGAACAGCTTGTATCGGCGGCAAGGAAGCTGGAGCAGCATTACCGGGACATGCAGGACATTGAATTTACGGTAGAAAAAGGCAAGCTGTTTTTCCTGCAAACCCGGAACGGCAAACGAACCGCCCAGGCGGCTGTAAAGCTCGCGGTCGGGTTTGTGAAGGAAGGCACCATTTCCAAAGAAGAAGCCCTGCAACGGATCGAACCGTTCCATCTGGATCAATTGCTGCACCGCGCTATTGATTCCTCATCGCCCATGGAGGTGCTGGCTTCAGGCCTTCCGGCATCCCCCGGAGCGGCTGCAGGGCAAGCCGTCTTCGACGCCGATACGGCGGAAGCCTGGTCGCGCGCCGGGAAGAGGGTGATCCTCGTGCGTTCGGAGACGACGCCCGAGGATATCCACGGCGTGCTCACTGCCGAGGGCGTGCTTACGAGCCGCGGCGGGATGACCAGCCACGCGGCGGTCGTAGCCCGCGGGATGGGCAAGCCGTGCGTATGCGGCTGCGAGCCCATCCGGCTGCGCGATCGCGCCTTCGATGTTGCCGCCGCCGACAAGGTGACGGCGACGATAGCCGAAGGCGAGTGGATCTCGATTGACGGCGCCACAGGGCGCGTCATTCGCGGGGTGGTGCAGCTGCGCGAGCCGGAGCTGACCGCGGAGCTTGAAGAGCTGCTGGCGTGGGCGGATGAGATCCGCCGCCTGCAGGTCTATACGAACGCGGACACGCCGGAGGATGCCGGCAAGGCTCGCGGCTTCGGTGCGGAGGGCATCGGCCTATGCCGCACGGAGCATATGTTCATGTCGCCGGAGCGGATACCTGTGGTCCGCGGCATGATCCTGGCTGAGCAGCCGGAGGAACGGGCTGCCGCCCTTCGTGAGCTGCTGCCTATGCAGCAAAGCGATTTCGAAGGCATTTTCCGCGCGATGGACGGATTGCCGGTCACGATTCGCCTGCTGGATCCGCCGCTGCACGAATTTTTACCTAATTTGGAGGAGCTCGCCATCCGGCATTCTCTATTATCACAGCAGCCAACCGGTGATGGCGAGGAGCTGAAGCGGGTGGAACGAATGCTGAGGAAGGTCAGGAGCCTGCATGAAATGAACCCGATGCTGGGAACTCGCGGCTGCCGGCTGGGGCTCCTTTATCCCGAAATCTACGAGATGCAGGCCGAAGCGATTTTTCGTGCAGCCATCCAATGTCTGGACGATAACGTCGATGTTCAGCCGGACATTATGATTCCGCTGGTAGGGCATGACAGTGAGCTGAAAATCATACGCGAGCTGGTGGATCGCAAGGCGGCCGAGGTACTGGGCACCAGATGGAGCGCGATAAAGTATAGAGTAGGCACGATGATCGAGGTGCCGCGGGCGGCTATTACTGCCGGGGCGATTGCCAGGCATGCAGACTTCTTCTCCTTCGGTACGAACGATCTGACCCAGATGACGCTTGGATACAGCCGGGACGATGCGGAAGGCAAGTTCCTTACGCATTATGTGGAAAGCAAGCTTTTGCCCAACAACCCGTTCCAGGTACTCGATCAGGAAGGCGTCGGAACGCTGATCAGCTGGGCCGTTACCCAGGGCAAATCCGTTAAATCACAGCTGAAAACCGGCATTTGCGGCGAGCATGGGGGCGACAAGGAATCGATCTTCTTCTGCCATGCGGAGGGGCTTGATTACGTTAGCTGTTCTCCATATCGGGTACCGCTTGCCCGTATTGCGGCCGCACAGGCGGCTATTGCCTTGGGGAACCCTTCGGATAGAACCTCCTCACAGCTTGATCAAACCGCATCATAACCTTTTTAAGAGATCGTCATTATAATAAAGGGGTAAATGGGTAATAATGGATAATCCATTTAGTAACGATGACGGCGGGATGAGGTGCAGCCAGTTGGAAAAAACATTTTTAATGGTCAAACCCGATGGGGTACAGCGCGGCTTGATCGGTGCAATTGTTCAACGCTTTGAGGACAAAGGGTTCCAGCTAATTGGAGCCAAGCTGATGCATATAAGCAAGGAGCAGGCTCAGGTTCATTATGCGGAGCATGCCAGTAAACCTTTTTACGGAGAGCTGGTAGACTTCATTACATCAGGCCCTGTGTTCGCTATGGTGTGGCAGGGAGAGCAGATCGTCGCCCTGTCCAGAGCCATGATGGGGAAGACTAGACCGATGGAGGCGGCCCCTGGAACGATCCGTGGAGATTATGCGGTCCGAACGGAAAGCAATGTTATTCATGGCTCCGATTCGCCGGAAAGCGCGGAGCGGGAGATCGCCGTGTTCTTTAAGCCTGAAGAGCTGCTGAGCTATGAGCACGCAATTCAGCATTGGATCTAATCTCACAGGGACATGGATGCAGTGTCTTGGTTCCAGGCCCACTTTCCGATGCGGTCATCGGGAGTGGGCTTTTTTTCATATTACCGTGATGTCTGATAATCGTTTGATGTTTCAATCAAAATTGGTTACATTGATAAGGGAGGGCTGCCATAAAATCAGTAAGAGCTGTACGTTTTCCGCATGGTTTGCCCCATTGTCCGATGAACCGATAAGGAGAGAGAATAAGCAATGAGAGACCCTAGATTAAAAGTGCTGGCAAGCAACTTAATTCGATATTCCGTGAACTTTCAGCCGGGCGAAAATATTTTGATTGAGATGATAGGAATCAAGGATCAGGAATTGACCAAATGCTTGATTGAGGAAGTCCATGCTGTCGGCGGGCATCCGTTTATAGAGCTTCGCGACCCGGCGGTTACTCGGAGCCTGATGCTTCATGGCACGAAGGCGCAATATGAAACGCTAAGGGAGCTGGAGCTGAACCGGATGAAGCAGATGCAAGCTTACATTGGAGTCCGCAGCGGAGACAACATTACGGAAACCTCCGACGTGCCGGATGCGCAAATGAAGCTGTACGTGACGGAATATCAGCGCCCGGTAACGGATCAGCGCGTGAATCATACCAAATGGACAGTCATGCGCTACCCTAATCCGTCTATGGCTCAGCTGGCGAACACGAGCACCGAGGCGTTCGAGGATTTTTATTTTGAGGTATGTAATTTGGATTACAGCAAAATGGGGAAAGCGATGGAGTCTCTGGTGAGTCTGATGAACCGGACGGACAAAGTAAGACTGGTTGCTCAAGGGACGGACCTGACCTTCTCTATCAAGGACATACCGGCTATTCCCTGCGCAGGCAAAAACAATATTCCGGACGGCGAGGTGTTCACTGCGCCTGTGAAAGATTCTGTGAACGGCACGTTGTCTTACAACACCCCGACGATCTATCAGGGAACCTCCTTCGAAAATGTGGTGCTCCGCTTCGAGAACGGTAAAATCGTGGAAGCGACAAGCAACAATACGAAGAAGCTGAATGAAATTTTGGATACCGATGAAGGGGCAAGATACATAGGCGAATTCGCCATTGGAGTCAATCCGTACATCAAGCATCCTATGAAGGATATTTTGTTCGATGAAAAAATCGACGGAAGCATTCACTTCACGCCGGGGAACGCTTACGAGGAGGCGGATAACGGCAACCGCTCCTCCGTTCATTGGGACATGGTGCTGATCCAGCGGCCGGAATTCGGCGGCGGGGACATTTATTTCGACGATGTGCTGATTCGTAAGGACGGCAAATTCGTTATTCCGGAGCTGGAATCGTTAAATCCGGAGCATCTTATCTAATCTACTCCATAAAAGGACGCAGCCCCACTTAGCTGTGTCCTTTGATTTTTGAGAAACTAATTTTTTGAGAAATATGCTAAAAGGGAAGTGGGGTATGCCTCGGAGGAGTTTACGTCCGCCTTTGAAACCCGTGAAAATACAAAAAAATAGAATCGAAATTTCACGGGTTTCAACAGCGGCTGGAGGGGCATACCCCACTGTAGCTTCTTAGCAATATTTCGAGCGTACTTGTTTCTCAAAAATCACAGCCCCACGGCTGCGCCCTCTTTACTTCCCCGCCCACTTGCGGTACTGCAAAGGAGACATGCCGCAAGCCGATTTGAAGATCCGCCCGAAATGCGTGCTGCTGTCGAAGCCGACCTGCTCGGTAATGTCCGTAACGGACAGCCTGGTCGATTTGAGCAGCTTCTGGGCTTCTTGAACCCGCAGGCTGTTAACGTATTCGATGACGCCGAATCCGGTTACTTCTTTATAAATGCGGCACAAATAATAAGGGCTGATGTGAAAATGGCCGGACAACGCCTTCAATGACATCGGCTCCCGGAAATGCTCATTAATATATTTCACGATATCAGATACCTTGCGGTGAAGCGTGGTCGGATGCTCCGAGGTTCTGGCTTTGCTGTCCGAATGCTGGATATGCCGGTAGATCAACAGCAGCAGCTCGCTTAACAAGAGCCGGACGTAGCCTTCCGTGCCGTAATCGGTTTGTCTTCGCTCCCTCAGCAATTTTTCCATGATGGATTCGATCATAATAAGCTCTCTTGCATCGGGATGTAGAACCGGCCCCTCTCCGAACACGTCGAACAAATCCTCCAGTACCGAACGGTACATCGGTTCCATGAAGTAGGATTTGAAATTAATCAAGATCCGCTCATGATGGGGGGAATTGGCTACCATCGTTTTATGGAGCACATTGGGCTGAATAAGGACCAGATCCCCCTTTTTCACATGATAAGACCGGTCTTTGATGAAATAATACCGTTCACCCGCCCGCATATAATAGATTTCATATGAATCATGGGAATGGTTCTGATGCATGTTGAACGTATCCGTACGAATGGAATGATCCAGATGAAAGCCGTCCTTCTCGGCTACGAAGGAAAACGGCTTGGGCGCCGGCTTCGGCGTATTAGGAAGTAGGGGATGTTTCATAGATAAAGGACCTCCCTGCCGCGATGTTTTGGAGATTGTGCAATATAAGTTGAAAAATATTTAATGTAAGCAATTTCTGTGCTGTTTTCGAATATTTATTGCGCTATACTCACAATAACACAGACAAGGGAGGAAATATAGATGTCAAGCCGTAAACGTTATGCACTCGTGGGAACCGGAGGTAGAGCGGGATTTTTCTACACATCCATTGCCCGCGATTTTAAAGAAACATCTGAGCTCGTTGCTTTCTGCGACATCAACCAGACTCGGATGAATGTTGCCAACCAAAAATTGGAGCCGTTCGGCGTAGGTCCGATTCCTACTTATAAATCGCAAGATTTCGACCGCATGATCGAAGAGACCAAACCGGATATTGTCATCGTTACTACGGTTGACCGGACACACCATACTTATATTATCCGCGCCATGGAGCTCGGATGTGATGTTATTACTGAGAAGCCGATGACAGTGGATGAAGTGAAGTGCCAGGAGATCCTGGATGCGGTGAAAAGAACCGGCCGTAACCTGCGCGTAACATTTAATTACCGTTATTCTCCGCACAACACAAAAATCCGTGAGCTCATTATGGACGGCACGATCGGTGATGTTCACTCCGTACACTTTGAATGGCTGCTTAATACGAAGCATGGCGCCGATTATTTCCGTCGTTGGCACCGTGACAAACGCAACAGCGGCGGCTTGCTCGTTCACAAATCGACGCATCACTTCGATCTGGTTAACTTCTGGCTGGGCACACAGCCTAAGACTGTCTTTGCGTTGGGCGACCTCATGTTCTACGGACGTGAAAATGCCGAGAAACGCGGCGTAACCGAGTTTTATTCCCGTGCACACGGCAGCGAATACGCCAAGAACGATCCGTTCGCGCTGCACCTGGAGCAAAATGAGAATTTGAAAGCCATGTACCTGGATGCCGAGAAGGAAGACGGCTACTACCGCGATCAAAGCGTATTCGGAGACGGAATCAACATTGAGGATACTATGGGCGTTATGGTGAAATACCGCAACAACGCGATTCTGACTTATTCCTTGTATGCTTATGCTCCATGGGAAGGCTTCCGCGTGTGCTTCAACGGCAGCAAA
The DNA here is from genome assembly GCF_014873645.1 of Paenibacillus sp. OAS669. Taxonomy (NCBI): domain Bacteria; kingdom Bacillati; phylum Bacillota; class Bacilli; order Caryophanales; family Paenibacillaceae; genus Paenibacillus; species Paenibacillus sp. OAS669. The sequence continues at coordinate 274,899 of NZ_JADBDR010000005.1, read as the reverse complement.
GGCCGTATCGAAATGAACGTGGTTGAAGCATCGTATGTCAATTCCGGCGGCGAGCAGGCGCTGGAAGGTGCGGTTAAAGGGAAGAAAATTACGGTATTCCCGATGTTTGACGCTCCTTACGAAGTGAAGGTGGAAGAAACGAAAGGCGGGCATGGCGGCGGAGACCCTGTGCTGCTGAACGACTTGTTCGGCGAAAAAGCACCGGACCGCTTCAACCGTGCGGCTTCACACGTAGATGGCGCAATGTCCATCCTGACCGGTATTGCCGGCAATCATTCCATCAAAACCGGACTTCCGGTTCAAGTAGCTAACTTGGTTCAGTTCTAATTGTTTCCTTTTTCAAAAGAGTGCGGGGATCTGCTTGAATAAGCGGCCCTGCGCTTTTTTTGTGAAAATAAATCGTATATACTTTGTATATCTATGAAATTTATTCTAGTAAGGAGAATGCGAGAATGGGTCAAGGCTTTTTAGCAATTTTCATGATCATTGCCGGCATTGTTCATTTTGTAAGTGTTGGTGATGCAGGTATTGTAACGGCTGTGCCTGAAGAGACCAAGGCCGTTGAGCAAAACGCTGTACCTAACGAAACTAAAGCAGATGAACAGGAAAATCACAAGAAATACGATAAAGCTCCGGAAATGTCCATCGATGTGAACAAAACCTATGAGGCTGTCATCCATACGAGCAAAGGCGATTTTACGATGGAGCTGTTTCCGAAAACGGCGCCTTTGACGGTCAATAACTTCGTATTTTTGGCGAGAGACGGCTTTTATGAGGATGTTGAGTTTCACCGTGTTATTGAATCGTTCATGATTCAAACAGGAGACCCTACAGGCACTGGAACGGGCGGTCCAGGCTACAAGTTTGCCGACGAGCTGAACACTCCGTACAAGTACGAGCCAGGCATCGTTGCTATGGCCAACGCAGGCCCTAACACGAACGGCAGCCAGTTCTTTATTTGTACAGGAGAAGACAGCAAAAGCTTGAACCAATACCCGAACTATACGATTTTCGGAAAAATTACGGATGGGATGGACACGGTGCTGACCATAGCAGGAACTCCTGTGAAGGCATCGGGCTATGGCGAAAGAAGTCATCCTATTGAATCGGTCAAGATTCAAAAGGTGGACATTATTGAGCGGGATGCCGAGTAAAATAACAGGTAGAGCTGGTGAAGGATATGGAACAGTATTCAACGTTAATTGGCGTCATTTTGGAGAAGCTGGATCAGACGTATAAGGACCTGAAATTTAATTATAACGGGATGGACGGTGTCTTGAACCAGCATTCCGAGGAAGAACGTTCAAACACACCGGAGCTTCTTACTCTTGCTGAGCTTCGCGATGTATACGGTGAATTGATACAACGCTTGGAGGAACGAATGCCCGGTATTAAAGATTAAGAAAGGAAACACGACCTAACAGCTCGTCAGGCTGTTGAGGAACCTTTAATGGTTTAGAATATGGCAGATGGGTGGAGGTGGAGTATCCCCTGTAGGAGCGATAGCGACCGCCTTTGTTCTTGGGAAAATACCGCTATCGCACGATTAAAATCAAATTTTCCCAAGAACAACAGCGGCTGGAAGGGGATATTCCACCGGAGTAGCACGTACATATTTGCATCCTCAAAGGTTTTTCAGCAGACTCACGACCTCAATAGGTCGTTTTTCTTTGTCACACTAGGGAGGACATCATCATGAATCGGATAGTGGAAACACTCCTTGTCACATTTATCGGGGGACTGCTGTTTACACTGCTTCACGTCCCGCTAAGCTGGATGCTTGGCCCGCTGACAGCTGTTCTGCTGTGGACGGCATTCACCCGCCGCAGGATGACGTGGCCTGCCGGACTCCGAAATGCGGGCCTGGCGGTGTTAGGGTACGGCATGGGACTTACCTTCACGTTAGAGAGTGCCAAACAAATTTCGTCGCAGCTGCCTACGATGCTGATGGCAACCGCATTAACCATTGCTTTTAGCCTGGCCGCTGCTTATATTACATCGCGGCATACCGGGATCAGTATGGCAAGCAGCGCGATCGGCAGTATCCCGGGAGGCTTGTCGCAAATGGTTGTGTTAAGCGAAGAGATTGATGGGGCAGAGACGACGGTCGTAGCGTTTATGCAGACGATACGGCTGTTGACGGTGATTTTTACCGTTCCATTTCTCGCAGTACACGGACTGGCTGACGGAATTCAAACAGACGCTGCGTCAGGATTGAGCAAGCAAGGGGGCGGGAACAGCAGCATTATCGACTCGCTCCTGCATTGGATGCAAGATGCCGCTGCAAGACCGATGTGGTTTGTTCTCGTTGTCGCCGTCGTGGCCGCTTCGGCTTGGCTTGCTCTTAAGCTGAAATTTCCGACCCCTTTTTTTCTGGGGCCAATTATAGCAGCAGGGATATTAACCGTAACAGGGTGTGATCTGCCTCATTTGCCGTCCTTATTCACGTTGCTGGCGCAATGGAGCCTTGGCATTTATATGGGCCTCGGGATCAAATTAAGCGGCCTGTCCAATTGGAGGAAGCTGCTGCCATACTCTATCGCAGGCAGCATAGCGGTTGTCGCATTTTCGCTAGGCCTATCGTATGCGATAAGCATGGTTCACCCGATATCCGTGATAACCGGGTTTCTCAGTACTTCGCCAGGCGGGATGACCGAGATGGGGGTCACGGCCTCCCTGATCGGGGCTGATGTATCCATGGTCGTTGCTTATCAAATGTTCCGCATTTTGTTTATATTATTCTTCGTGCCTTATGCCCTTCGTTGGGGCTTCCGCCGGTTCAACGGCTCCAAATCAGCAGAAGGCCGCGGTTAGCGCTGCTGCTTGCGGTACTCGTGCGGAGTAAGCTTCGTCAACTTTTTAAACATGCGGCCAAAGTGAGCGATGTTCTCGAATCCGACGCTGTCGGCAATGTCTATGATTTTGCGGTTCGACTCCCTAAGCAGCTTCTGCGCCTCCCGTATGCGTGTCATATTGACATATTCGATGAAGGTGAAGCCTGTAATCTCTTTGAAGGCCCGGCTCATATAATAGGGGCTCATATAGAACAGCTCCGAGATACCGGATAAGGTCATGGGCTCCTGATAATGGGCGTTAATGTGCTGGACGATTTCGGATATTTTTTTGTGCAGCGGGCTCGCATGCTCGAAGGGCACGGCTTCGTGACGCTCCGCATAACGGCTGGAGAACAGCAGCAGTTCTACCAGCAGAAGCTTGATGTAGGTTTCATAGCCGGTCTGCTTCTCCTTAAGCTCCTTGGTGAGCTTGTTCATAATCGTCTGTACAAAGATTTGATCCTGTAGATTGAGACTCAGCACATGAGCCGACTGCTGATAGACGCCCAATAACGACGGATGGTAGAAAGGATGGTCCGTACCGATAAAATCGTCGCTGAAATTGATAACAATTCTTTCATGCCCGGGCTGTCCGACATCCGACGTTTTATGGACATCATGCTTGTTGATAAACACGAGGTCACCCGGAGAAATCAAATAGGAGCGGTCTTTAATAAAGTAGGTCCGCTGCCCGGATAACAAGTAATAAATTTCGTAGGTACCGTGAAAATGGTTGGTCCGCTCGAAAGGCTCCGTACGCTTGATATGCTGAATATAGAAATCGCCTTCTTCCGCACCATAGGTGAAGGATACCGTTTCGCTCATAGGGTTCACGTCACTTCCATGCTAGGTTTATCCCGCTAACGGGAATTTGATTTAATATAGATTTAATGGGCTCCAAGCAAAGACGCTGAAGCAGCTTCGAAGCCAAGACCCCAATTTGCGTGGACAGTCTCACCCACATTGCAGGGGATTTTTTTCATTGTAGCAGAGAATGATACTTTTTCATAGCAAGATGCGCATAGGTTTATCTAAATTAGACAAAATAGGCGAAGAAAGTGGTATGATTTTGCGCTATGATCGAATTATCTTATTATTCAAGGAGGCTTTATTCATGAGCAAGTTTCAGGCGATCGCCCAAGCAGTAAAAGAGGGTAACGTGAACCAAATCGACGCTAATGGCATCAAAGTGTATCCGCATTCATTGTCTGAGTCCGGAAACGTGAAGCTGGTTATGGTGAAGGATGGTCAGACCAAATTGATTTTGGCTGTCGGCGAGGGTCCATTGTTCGACGAGCTTCAAGGAACTGTAGAAGGCGGTATTAAAGCCTGCCCGTTAACACATGAAAACCGTCTGGTTATTAATAAATATTTCGATTATACCGTGCCTCGCGCATTCGGTACGCAAGTGGCGACGATCGGTCTTGGCGACCGTCTTGGCATCGCTTCTCCTGGTCATATCAAAACCGTACGCGGCAGAAATGTTCGCCCTATCTTGGCGCAGCAAAGTATTCGTGAATTGAACCTGACGGGCCGCGATTATAAGCAAGTTGTTGACGCTGCTTGCTTCGCGGCATTCCAGGAAGGCTACAAAGACGGCTTCGGCGCTGACGGCGACCACTTGAAAGTAGAGGCCGACATTGAATTGGCGCTTGGCCTTGGCTTCACCATGCTGACTCTGGACTGCTCCGAGTACATCGATAACTCTATCGAAGGTTCCTCCGCGGCAGATCAAGCAGCTAAATACAATGCTTTGTCCGAAGAAATCCGCAAGCATTACGAGTCCCGCTACCTGAACCAAACCTTCGAAGTAGCCGGAACTTCCATTACGTTTGACAAAGAAACATTGATCAAAAACGTGCTCATCTACGGACCTGCTATCGACTTCATGGAGCATATTTTCAACAAATATATCAAAACGGCTGACCGCGAAATCGACTTCGAAATCTCGATCGACGAAACGGCAACTCCTACGGCTCCTGAGTCTCACTTCCTGGTAGCTAAAGAATTGTACGCCCGCGGCTTGACAATCTACAGCATGGCGCCTCGTTTCATCGGCGAATTCCAAAAAGGGATCGACTACATCGGCGACATCGCGCAATTCGAGAAAGAATTGATCATCCATGCAGGGATTGCTGACGATTTTGGGTACAAGCTTAGTATCCACTCCGGTAGTGACAAGTTCAGCGTATTCCCGATTATCGGAAAATACACCAAAGGCCGTTTCCATGTGAAAACAGCGGGAACCAACTGGCTGGAGGCTGTTAGAACGGTAGCGAAAGTTAACCCAAGCTTGTACCGCAGAATGCATCAATATGCTTTGGAGCATTTTGAAGAAGCGACAGCTTATTACCATGTAACGACCGATCTAAGCAAAATCGTTCCATTGGACCAAGTGGCTGACGCGGATCTGGCCGATACGTACATGAACGAGAACAATGCCCGCCAAGTGATCCATATCACTTATGGTATTCTGCTTCAAGCGAAGGATGCGGAAGGCAAATCGTTGTTTAAAGACGAGTTCTACAGCACGTTGAGCGACCAAGAGGAAGCATTCGAGCAATCGCTGATTTCTCATATCGGCAAGCATTTGGATCTGTTGGGCAAGTAATATATCATCCAGGCCGAAAGGTGCTTACAGCACGTTTCGGCTTGGTCATAATTAACAATCATGGGAGAAGGGATGATTCCTGTATGAAGCAATTTCTCGACGAGAACTTTTTGTTGTCTAACGAAACGGCAGTACGTTTATATCATGATTTCGCTAAGGATATGCCGATTATCGACTACCACTGCCATTTGAGCCCGCAAGAAATTTACGAGAACAAAACATTCAAAAACATTACGGAAGCTTGGCTGTACGGAGACCATTACAAATGGAGAGCAATGAGATCCAATGGAGTGGAAGAGAAATTCGTTACCGGCGGCGAAGGCGCTTCCGATTATGACCGTTTCCTTGCATGGGCCAAAACCGTTCCGCAAACGATCGGCAACCCGCTTTATCATTGGTCCCACTTGGAGCTGCAGCGCTATTTTGGCATTTATGATCTGCTTAACGAGAAGAATGCCCCTGCCATTTGGGAAAAAGTAAACGCTCAACTGAACGGCGAAGGCTTCGGAGCGAGAGATTTCATCAAGAAATCGAACGTCAAAGTCGTATGTACCACTGACGATCCTACGGATTCCTTGGAATACCACATTAAAATCAAAGACATCAAAGATTTCGACGTCTTGGTGCTTCCTTCATTCCGTCCGGATAAAGGACTTGAAATCAACCGCGCAACCTTCCTGCCATGGGTAGAGAAGCTGGGGCAAGTTGCCGGTCAAGCAATCGACAGCTACGATCAATTGCTGGCGGCGCTGGAATCAAGAATTCGTTTCTTCCATTCAGTCGGCGGCCGCGTGTCTGACCATGCGTTGGATTATGTTGCTTACGCTGAAACAACGAAAGAGCAGGCGGCTGCGATTTTTGCCAAAGCTTTGAAGGGCGAAGCCGTAAGCCTTGAAGAAGAAAAGCAGTACAAAACGTATACCCTTGTCTTTATGGGCAAGCTGTATGCGGAATTGGGCTGGGCTATGCAGTTCCATATTAATGCTGCACGCAACAACAACAGCCGTATGTTCGGCAATCTCGGTCCGGATACCGGTTACGACTCCATCAACGACAGCTCTCTTGCATATCCTCTTGCCAAGCTGCTTGACGCTTTGGATAGCGAAGATGCATTGCCTAAGACGATTCTGTATTCCTTGAACCCTAAAGACCATTATGTGCTGGGCACGATTATGGGCAGCTTCCAGGGTGGAGGCGTTCCAGGCAAAATTCAGTTGGGCTCCGCTTGGTGGTTCCTTGATACTAAGGACGGCATGATCGAGCAAATGAAAGCTCTATCGAACCTGGGCTTGTTCAGCCGCTTTGTCGGTATGCTGACGGATTCCAGAAGCTTCCTGTCCTACACAAGACATGAGTACTTCAGAAGAATTGTATGTAATTTGATCGGCGAATGGGTCGAGAACGGAGAGGCTCCTAACGATCTCGAGCTGCTCGGCACCATCGTTCAAAATATTTGTTATAACAACGCCAAAGAGTATTTCAATTTCTCCTAAGCGGCAGGCGAATCTCGACAAGTCCGGTATATCCTCGCGATATGCCGGGCTTTTTTTGCATTGCGGAGCTTATTCATTGGATAAAAGGAAGGATATGGTTAGACGGCATGGAATACGTATGATGGAGAGGCACAGGAAGCGACTAAACGATGGAGGACCTCGATACATGGACAGCCGCAATGCAACGATGCATCCGGATGAATTAGAAGAGCAACGATTATCTTATAGAAAGCTGCTGGCCTTCTTCATTCCGCTGGGTGCCTCGGCCAGTCTGGTCATGATCTCCCATATCATTATTAACGGAACCTTGGCCAGAGCCGATCATCCGGAGCTTATGATTGCCAGCTACAGCATAGCCTTGAGCCTGATGGACGTCATTGAAAGGCCTGCGGTTTTGCTGAGACAGACTTGTTCCGCTTTGGTGCGTGACCGGGTATCGTTTCGAGCAATGTCGCATATCGCGATGTGTCTATTGCTGTGCAGCTTCGTGATCGGTTTGGCCATCAGTTATACTCCGCTTGGAGATTGGGTCTTTCTGCATGGTTTCGGGGCAAGCAGCGAACAGCTTCCCGAAATTATGAGCGTATTCAAGCTGCTCATTTTCGTCATTCTATTTTCCGGTATCCGGTGCTTGTACCATGGCATCATTATATACAACCTGCGGACCAAATGGCTCACGATCGGGATGGCTATCCGGTTGGTAGGGATGTTCCTTGTGGCGGCTTATTTTGTAGCCTTTGACAGGGTGACGAGCGGAGCCGTAGGTGCGCTTATTTTTCTCATCGGGATGGCGATAGAATGTATTATTAGCGTTATCGAAGGCCGGTCTCTGCTGAAGCATTCGATTCCGGAAAAGCTCGAGGGACATCCGATCACAAGCAAGCGCCCTATATTCCGGTTTTATCGGCCCTTAATGTATTCCTCCTTCCTGGCGGTGATCATTGATCCGTCTATCAATGCGTTTCTTGGCCAGACGTGGAATATGGAGCTCGCTATTGCTTCCTTTGCCATCGCGTTGAATCTGGCGCATTTAATGCAGAGCTTCTTTTCGTATATGCATCAGATCGTTCTGAACTTTTACCATGTGAGCGCCGGGCATGTATTCCGCTTTGCCCTGCTGATGAGTCTGCTGCCCGCAGGGTTGTTATCTATTCTTGCGTATACGTCAGTCGGCCCCTGGTTCATGGAGCATGGGCTGGGGTTGCAGGCGGGAAGCCCGTTAATGAACGAAAGCTTGAGAGCTCTCCGCTTTTTTATGATTATGAATCTGGTATTTCCGTGGCTGGACTACTGTCATGGCATCGTGATGCTTAGGGGGCAGACCCGAATCATGGTATGGTCGCAGGCGTTTAACGTTATCGTGACGCTGGTTACCCTATACGTTCTAGTTAAGCTTGTTCCGGGCTGGAGCGGATCTATCGGGGCTTTGGCGCAATCGCTTGGACTAACCGGAGAAATTTTGATTGTGCTATGTATTTTACGAATGACGAACCGTACCCGGCTCGGACCTGCTTTCGCCCGTTCATTGTAGACGGGGGAGGAAAGCTATATAATAAGCTGTGACTCATTAAAGCAAACTGGGGAGGTAATCGGGATGAAAGTGGAAGTTTGGTCGGACATCATGTGTCCGTTCTGTTATATCGGTAAAAGACGGTTTGAAGCCGGGCTGGAGCAGTTTGCCCATAAAGAGGAAGTGGAGATCGTCTATCGCAGCTTCGAGCTTGATCCGAGCTCGCCAAGGCATTCCAGCCAGAACGTCCATGAGATGCTGGCTTCCAAATACGGAATGAGCGTGGAACAGGCCAAGGGAATGAATGCGGATGTAGGAAAACAAGCCAAGGCAGTAGGTCTCGACTTTGCATTCGACACCATGATCTTGACGAATACGTTTGACGCCCATCGTCTAATCCAATTCGCCGCGGAGCACGGCAAAGGTAAAGAGGCAGCAGAGCTGTTATTTAAAGCATACTTCACCGATTCGCTTCATGTAGGCGAGCATGAGACATTAATTGAAATTGCGGGTCAGGCCGGACTTTCCCGGGAAGAAGCGGCAGCCATGCTGGCTGGCAACCAATATTCCGACGAAGTGCGGGCGGACGAAGAGGAGGCTCGCCGATTGGGAGTGAACGGGGTGCCGTTCTACGTCATTAACCGCAAATACGGCGTGTCGGGCGCTCAGCCAAGCGAGACGTTCCTTCAAGTACTGCAGCAGGTATGGGAAGAAGAGCAGCCGCTTCAAATGATTCAAGGTGAATCTGGCCAGGCTTGCAGCGATGGGGTATGCAGCCCTGGCGATCCGGATCAGGATCGTAAATAAGTGTCCATAAACGGCAAAACCGTCCTTGATAAGGACGGTTTTTGTCGTAAAGAGCCTGTTTGAGCTTAGGCGAGCTGCTGCTTTCTGGCTTTTCTGCCGTATTTGGCGTGGAAAAATTTGGTGAACAGCTCTTTCACCATCTCGATTTCCTCAGCGCTCAGCTTCATCACTTCCACATATTTGCGGGTCTTTTCATCCTTGATGAACTGATTCCAGGTTAACGTCTGCTCTTTTTCCAACGCATTATCCAACGATAGAGTGATCCATTTTTTAATGCCCCCGGTACATAGCTTAAATTGATTAGGGACAAAATAATCGGTAGAAGCAACCACCTCAGGCTTCAATTGAAGCAGCTGGGCCGTATTTAACGCATCATCCAATGCCGAGTGATGCTGCCCGATTGGTTCGAGATGATGGTCTGCCAGCGCTTGCTGCAGGCCGCCTTCGAAATAGGCGGTCACATCCAGCAGGTTGACGAGCCATTCATCGCTCAGCTGATTCACCTTGCAATCCAGGAACAGGTGGAAAAAGTCGCCTCCGCCCCAAGCTAGCATCGTATACTCCTCGCCGCAGAATTTCCGGAAGGCTTGTACCACTTCGGCAAAGCGTTTGCTTCGGTGCAGCGTTTCTTTGGAAATTCCGCAAAATTGCAGGGCAAATCTATTAATATAGAAATTAGGATTAATATAGCTTTGAAATGTATCGATGACCTCCAGCCGCTCGTTCAGCTTGACGGCTCCAATCTCGATGATTTCCATGGGATAAATATCGTAATGCTTTCTTCCGTTAAATTCGAGGTCTATCACGATATAATTCATTCTTTCACCCCCTGGTACAAGCATACCACGTTTAGGGCCTATTTTTGTAATGTTTTTCGTTACCAGAGTTGACGAAAAAAGTCGATAAACAGCCGAATTTGTAAACCTTTCGCACTTTAACGCTTTTCTTGTTCATAATAAGCCGACTTTTTGGTATAATGAAGTGAATTTTCGTACGCGAAGGGGATTAGTATGGACTATATTAGCACGCGAGGAAAAGTAGAGAAATGTGGATTCATCGACGCCTTCCTGATGGGGCTTGCCAACGACGGCGGTCTGGTCATTCCAAGTGAAATTCCGGTGATCTCGGAGCAGAAGCTGAAGGAATGGGAAAGCCTGTCCTACCAGGATCTGATGCTTGAAATATTCTCTTATTTTACAAATGACGAAATTCCTTATGAGGATCTGAGAAAGCTGATCTATGACAGCTACTCTACCTTCAGGGATGAGAACGTAACGCCTCTGAAACCAATCAATGATTCGCTGTATGTGCTGGAGCTGTTCCATGGGCCGACCTTTGCATTCAAAGACGTCGCGCTTCAGTTCATGGGCAATCTGTATTCTTATGTAGCGACCAAAAGAAATGAAATCATTAATATTCTCGGTGCAACCTCAGGGGATACCGGAGCGGCAGCCATTCAGGGCGTACGGGGCAAAGAAGGAATCCGGATTTGCATCCTCCACCCTCATCAAAAGGTAAGCAAGGTTCAAGAGCTTCAGATGACGACGGTGCAGGATGAAAATGTGCTGAACTTATCGGTCAAAGGCAACTTCGATGATTGTCAGCAGTTCATTAAAGAGCTGTTCGCGGATGTGGATTTCAAGCATAAATATCATTTGCGTGCCATCAATTCCATCAACTTTGTAAGGATTTTGGCGCAAACCGTGTACTACTTCTATGCTTATTTCCAAATTTCCAAATCCAAACCGGTAGGCAAGGTCAACTTCAGCGTGCCTACAGGCAACTTCGGGAATATTTTCTCGGGCTATTTGGCGAAGCAAATGGGTCTTCCGGTAGGCAAGCTGATCTTGGCTACCAATGAGAATAATATCCTGGAGCGTTTCGTTAAAGAAGGCGTATATATGCCTGGAGAATTCCACAGCACCTACAGCCCTTCCATGGATATTCAAATTGCCAGCAATTTCGAACGGTATTTGTACTACTTGACCGGGAAAAATTCGGAAAAGGTAGCTTCTCTTATGAACCAGTTCCGTTCCGAAGGCAAAATTGAGATAGCCGGCGAGGAGCTTCAAAAGGTTCAAGCTGATTTTGAATCCAAAGGGGTTCAAGGCAAAGATTGTCTTCAGGTTATCGAAAAGTATTACAAGCAATACAGCTACTTGTTCGATCCGCATACGGCCTGCGGTGTCTCCGCATACGAAGCTTGCAGCGGCGACGACGAAGTGTGTGTCGTATTCGCTACCGCTCATCCGGCCAAGTTCAACGAGTCCATCGAGCTGGTTCGTATCGAACAGACGTTCCCGCTGGAAATCCAAGGCCTGTTCGATAAAACACAGTACCAGACCGTTGTTGATAACGAAAAGCAGCAGCTGGTGAAGCAATTGGAAACCTTTTTCGCATAAATGGAATGTAAAAAAAGACATCGCTTTGGAGTTTGAGGGCGATGTCTTTTTTTCATTCCATAAAATTATCGTTTAGCGGAGGAGCCAATCTGGATATTGCGGCCGGCCCCAATCCCGCACATCAAGTATAATGCAGTTGCGATGATAAGCACGAGCAGCGGAGCGGACCAAGCGCCGGTCAAGTCATGCAGCCAACCGATCAAGATAGGCCCTACTGCGGCCAGCAGATAACCCAAGGATTGGGCCATCCCCGAGAGCACGGCAGCTTGAGCAGGAGTTGCCGACCTGAGCGCGAAGAAGGCAAGCGCCAAGCTGATGCTGCCTCCCTGCCCGATTCCGATCAGAACGATCCAGAGCGGAGCAATGGATGGAGAGCTTGTGAGCAGCAGTCCGACATAGCCCAGCAAAGCGGAGCAGGCGCTGAAGGCTACCAATCCGCGTTGACTGGCCCTTCTGCCGGCTAACGTCGGCATGATGAAGGAGAACGGCAAGCTGACGGCTTGCATCAGGGATAACATCCAGCCAGCCGTGGTCGGGCTCATCCCTCTGTCATGCAGGATGGCAGGCAGCCAAGCGATCGTTACATAAAATGCCAGAGACTGCAGCCCCATGAACAGAGTTACCTGCCAAGCGAGGCGAGAACGCCACAAGCTGATGGAAGCGCTCTGTGCGGCTGCCGCCGTGCTCTTGGACTGCGTGGAACGAAGCTGCGGCAGCCAAACGATAAGTCCCGCTATGGAGAGTACCGCCCAGCAGCCGAGCGACCCTCGCCAACCAAGACCGAGCCCGCTGGAAATAGGAACGCTGATACCCGAAGCCAGGGCGGCCCAAGTGCTCATGGACATGGAGTAGAGACCGGTCAGCAGTCCGACTTTGCCTGGAAAATCACGTTTAATGAGGCTGGGAAGCAGAACATTGCCTACTGCGATACCCGCGCCCATGACGGCTGTGCCGATAAATAGTGGGGCGACGCCCGGAACAGAGCGCAGCAGGATCCCTAAGGTCAGTGCGATAAGGCTTGCGAATAAAGTTTTCTCCGTTCCGATCCTCCTGGCTATTCCGGGTGCCAATGGCGACAGCAGGGCAAATGCGAGCAGCGGGAATGCCGTCAGTAAGCTGGCCAGCACATTCGATAAGCCGGTCTCCGCTCGAATGGTCGAAGTGAGAGGGCCTACGACCGTGATGGATGCGCGTAAATTCGAAGCTATCAGCACGACGCCGAGCATAAGCAGCAGGCTGCCGCTGCGAGCTGTTCCAGTTGCCTGGGCTTGTAAGGAAGAGGACGATGCATTATTGCTCATGATTAAGACTCCTTCTTAAGAAAATATAAGTCTGCAGCGAAAGAAAAATGGGCTTCTAGGTCTGCATCACGATTGCTTCTGACAGTAAACTATAATATACTTATATTGCAGAAAAGTAAACTATAATTTATTTTTGTGAGGTGGACTGGATTGGATTTACCGAAAGATACGGAGCAGGACATGATGGAGATGGTGCGGAGAATTGGACATCAGCTTAGGCACATGCGCAAGGAACGGAAGCTGAGCCTCGATGATCTTGCGGATCTCACCGGCGTCAGCAAGCTGACACTGGGGAAGATAGAGCGGGGGGAGACGAATCCGAGCCTGGCTGTCATTTGGCGTATTGCCGACGGATTATCCATTCCCATGTCCTCTTTATTCGAGAATGAGACATTCGTTCAACTGTCACGCTCGGGGGAAGGCATTCATTTTACAGACGGCCCTTTTCGGGTGGAGCCGATTTTTACTCGTTCCTCGAATGGAATAGCCGACAGCTATCGTGTATTTTTGCAGCCTGACAGCTCCTATTCCTCCGAGTATCATCCGGCCGGTCTCATTGAGACAGCGACCGTCATGTCGGGCTCGGTCCGGATCAATGTATGCGATACGTCTTATGAGATGGGGCTGTACGACTCCATTCGCTTTCGCGGCGATTACAGCCATTCCTACATCAATACCTCAGATTCCACGGCCGTCATCCATATTTCACTTGAAAGGCAGGGTTAGCAGTCACCTAATTAGTTTTGAAAACCGGCTATGTACCAGCTTAGAACCTCACTCCAGTCCCATTGCTCGTAATAGTTGGAGCCTAGATCAATGGAGCTGATCCATGTAATTGCCCCAGACCCGTCCGGCTGTCCCAGCATGACGGATGCCAGGTTACGGTCGGAACGGACCCATCCGAGCTTGTTCGCTGCAGGAATATAGGCAGGCGAATAGTCTCCGAACCCGGCAGGAGGCGCGGTAATAGGACGCTGCACGGCGCTCTGAAGCATTAAACGAACCAGGACGGGGACCGGACGTGCCGCAGGATCGGTCGACCATTTGCTCTCTGTAGCACGGGATACCACTATCGTATCCTCATTCAGCCATGCAAAATTGCCGTCGGCAAAGCCTTCAGGTGTTAGTGTCGGAGAGTGCAAGGCCGGCAGCTCCTTGATTTTCAAATGCTTGTTCTCCAATGCCATTCTTCCTCCGCCTTGAATATAGGCCAGCCGTGTTTTGACGGGAGCCCACTGAAACCAGCCGGTATTCGCCAGCATTTCATCGAGGGGTAGAAATGTTTTGCCATTGGAAGAAAGCAGGCAGAGCATGTCGCTGTCCGCCGACCACGAAGCCGTAGGATGAACGACGAAAGCAATCCATTTCCGATCGTAGGACCACTTGAAGAGGGTTGTGCCGATAGAGAGCACCGTGACGTTCCCTTGGGTCAGTTGAGAAGGGATGGTGAAAAAGGGCTTGATCTTCTTTTCATCGAGCTTGGCGTCGACCGGTATTTTGTACAGAATAGGCCGGGTCCAGCCGTCCGGCAGACGAGCCGCGGTAGAAGAAGCCAGGAAGCCTGTTCCATCCGGCAGCCAAGAGTAGTTATTGACCCCAAGTGCAACATTGTCGAAGCGATTGCCGGTTACCTTCTCGGCGTCGGTAATATTCAAAATCAGTTCATCCTGAAAGGCCAGAATATTAGAAGTTGGCGACCACTGGAGGTTGCTTCCGCGGCCTCCATAAGCTTGCTCATGACGACCGGTGTTGATGTGATAGACCCATATTTCGTTGTTTTGTTCTCCGGATGCCTTCATATAGGCGATCCATTGCCCGTCATAAGACCATCTCGGATGGGAGGCCCCGCCGTCTCTTGTCAGCTGCTTCTCGGTATCCCCTTCCTTTACCCATAGATTGCCGCCTCGAATAAACGCCGCTTTTACGGGAGTTTCCGGTGACGCATCCGCTGCAGGCAGAAGACCGGACATTCCGAACCACACGATGGCAATCAGACCCAACCATCTCAATAGATGTCCCCTCCTTATAGAATCAATGAACTTGAATCTTCCTTAATTTGCTCCTCGGGGTACCGCTTCATTCCATAAGTTATTGTCCATTGACACATTAGGTGGCGGAGGTTATATTTAACTTAGTACTAGGTACTAATACTTGATAATAAAAAAGGATGATGGGCTGTGGAAATCCAAAAAGCCAGAATAACCGCAATTGGCACCTACGTGCCTGAAAAACGATTGACGAATCACGATTTGGAGGGCATGGTGGAGACCAGCGATGAATGGATCGTTCAGCGTACAGGCATCCGTGAGCGAAGAATCAGTGAACCCAAACAATATACAAGCGATTTGTGCGAGGCTGCCGTAAAAGATATGATGCACCGGTACGGAAAGTCCGTATCCGACGTCGATTTTATTATCGTTGCTACCAGCACTCCCGATTTTCCTTTTCCGAGCACCGCTTCGATTTTGCAGGACCGTCTTGGCATTTCGGCTTCCACTGGGGCTATCGATGTTAGTGCCGCCTGCGCCGGATTCGTCTACGGTCTACATATGGCGAACGGACTGATCGCATCGGGATTGCATCGCAAAATATTGGTCATAGGAGCGGAGACGCTGACTAAAATTACGGACTACACAGACCGGACGACATGCGTATTGTTCGGGGACGGTGCAGGTGCCGTGCTCGTGGAACGGGAGGATGGAGACCTTCCGTCCAGCTTCCTGTCTGCCCATTTGTCTACGGACGGCAGCGGCGGCACACATATTTATCAAACCCGGATTGCTAACCAGTGGAACGGGATTGAATTAATCGATAAGCAGCTGCTAGTTCAGAACGGCAGGGAAGTATTCAAATGGGTTGTAAGGACGGTGCCGGATGGAATGAAGGAAGTACTCCGGAAGGCGCATATGGATTTGGAACAGGTCGATTGGTTCATCCCTCACAGCGCGAACCTGAGAATGATAGAGCCTCTCTGCGAACGGAGCGGTATTCCTATGGAGAAAGCGTTGTACAGTCTGGTGCATTTCGGCAATACATCGGCAGCTACTATCCCGCTTGCGCTGGATTTGGGACTCAGAGAAGGCAAGGTGCATAATGGGGACAGCGCCCTTTTATACGGGTTTGGGGCCGGACTTGTCCAAGCAGGAATGCTGATCCGTCTTCATTTGGACCGTCAGGAAGCTGATCCCGCACCTCTGTAAAAGGCGCCGGCATTCCATTTGGTTGCTTGCCGAATTCTTGGTATGATGGTATGTATATGGATAAGTACCTAAGACAGAGGAGTGAGTAGCTGTGGAAACCAATACAAATCAGGAAAGCGGGCTGGAACTGGCTACATTTGCGGGAGGATGCTTCTGGTGCATGGTCACCCCTTTCGACCAGCTGCCGGGCATCGTGAAGGTTGTGTCAGGGTATACGGGGGGACATAAACCGAACCCGACCTACCAGGAGGTATGCTCCGAGACGACAGGGCATGCCGAAGCGGTTCAAATTACGTTTGACCCGCAAATATTTCCATATGAAAAGCTGCTGGATACGTTCTGGCGCCAGATCGATCCGACCGATACCGGCGGCCAGTTCCATGATAGAGGGCCGTCTTACCGCACAGCCATTTTCTACCATACCGAGGAGCAGCGGCAGAAGGCGGAAGCATCGAAGGCTGCGCTCGAACAGAGCGGCCGGTTTGATCGTCCGGTTGTGACGGAGATTGTGCCTGCCACTGAATTTTATGAGGCGGAGGAATATCATCAGGATTACTATGTGAAAAATCCGCTTCGCTACAAAATGTACAGAAAAGGCTCGGGGCGGGATGCTTTTATCGAACAGCATTGGAACACGACCCGGGATAAAGAGCAGCGCAAAGGCCAATTGACCCCGCTGCAATACGAGGTAACGCAAAACAACGCCACCGAGCCCCCGTTTCAAAACGAGTTCTGGGACCATCACGAAGAAGGAATTTATGTAGATATCGTATCGGGAGAGCCTCTGTTCAGCTCCAGGGATAAGTTCGATTCCGGCTGCGGCTGGCCGAGCTTTACCAAACCGCTGATATCGGCTAACGTTAAGGAAAAGCAGGACTACAGCCATTTTATGATTCGTACCGAAGTTCGGAGCCGGGAGGCCGACTCCCATTTGGGCCACGTATTTACGGATGGGCCGAAGGAAGCGGGGGGACTGCGCTACTGCATCAATTCCGCCGCGCTTCGGTTTATACCGAAGGATCAGCTGGAGAAGGAAGGCTACGGCGCTTACGCCAAATGGTTTGATGAATCAGGGGAATAAACTGGAAGGTACACGCGGAGGCGTCTTTGTTCTCCTAAGGCAAAATCTCTTTGCGGCAAGCCGTTCAAGCATAGCTCCATGTTAGGAAGTGTATTGTTCCTGCTGTATCAGGCTGTTGAGATCATCTCGGCAGCCTTTTTTGCAGGGAGTCGTGCATGATTATACATAAAAGTGGAATTTTCATTGAGTTGGTAATATAGAAAATTTTGTCCGAATTGTGAACGGATCGATTTCGGATATGGAAAAAGTTTGAAAAAGTACTGCAATTCACCATCGATGCATTATATGATGGAGCAGAATTGTAAACCGTACTTATTTCGGAGGAATCATGTCAAAATCGATATTGTTGCTATTGACCGGCGATATCAGGTCTATTGACCCGATGCTGCAGGAGCAAGTATATAAAGAGTTTTACAGGCTCGTCTACCCGTTAATCCTCTATATTGTGAAGGATCATCCGACTACCGAAGATATTATTCAGGATACCTTTTTGACCATTATTCGAAAAAGCCCCCATGATATCGAAGAAATCCGGCTTCATGCCTGGATTCGAGCTGTTGCCCGCAACGCAACCATAAGTTATTTAAGAAAAAATAAAAAAAGGCGTGACGAACTTCTTTCTGATGACGTCTATATTGAAAATGCCGTTCCTCTGCCGCATCATCCGGCTTTCTCTACCGAATCCGAAGTGGAGGCCAAGCTGCTCGAGGAGGCTATTATACATTATATTCATCAGCTGAAGCCGATTTATCGTCAGGTGATCCAAATGCGTTGGACCGAATGTTTATCCTACAAGGAAATGGCGGATCGGTTAGGCGTCACGGAGGAGAAGATCCGTCAAACGCTGCACCGCTCCAGGGAAGCTATCAAGAAAAAACTGCAGCGTGATTGGAAGGTGAACGAGCCTTGAACAGATCCGATTTTGAGGCTGAATTTGATCGTATGTTTGAAGAAGCTGTCCGCAGGAGTGAGCTTGACGAGATTGCTGTGCCTGACGCCGATTCCTCGTGGCAGCGAATTCGCTCCAAGCTTCGCAAGGAACGGCAGAGGGTCCGATTTCTTCGCGCAGCCAAATGGAGCGGGCTTGCCGCTGCATCTTTAGGTTTGGGCACCTTTTTATTTCAATCCCTGCAGCCTACGGAAGCATTTCGTCCGATGTTTGAGATGGTCTATAAAGTAAAAGGCGGCTCGGTGAGCCTGAATGTGGCTAGTACGGACCAATCAACGGCCGGAGCCAAGACGGCTCCGCCGCCGCCAGATGACGAGCTTCCTGTTCAACCAGTGAAGGATAATCGGGATTTGCCGGAAGAAAACGCCTTTCGGCGGGAGAAGGTGACGATGGAGGAAGCGGCGGCCAGAACGCAGTTCGCGCTGCCTGAGCCGAAATATATTCCCGATGGCTATACATTACAAGAGGTCACGATCCATATAACCATCGGCCAGCCCAAGGCCAGCGCTGCCAAGCTGGTCTACGTTAAGGAGAACGTGCCTGAGCAGCTCTCGATCCTGGTCCGCAAACGCTCCTATAGTGATCATGCGGATTTGCCGGACGGCAAGCGGGAATTAACAAAGCCCGCTGCAGCTGTCAATGAGCTGGAGCTTAATGTTGGGGAAATCAATGTCATTGTTAAGGGTGCGCTTGAGGCAGGCGTGCTGAATCGGATTATCGATGGCATGAATTTGAGCGAATAAGCTTTGGGGAGGTCTTATGAATACGGGATGGCTGCTGTTATTTAAGGAGGATATCACTGCTCTCAAGTCTTCCGTCCAGTACGCTTTGTTCGAGGAGTATGTCCGACTGGCTGCTGCATCGGGTCTGCTCTTGGGGCTGAACGAGACGAACGCGAGGCTTGTCGTCAAGACGGTCTTTCTGCAGGCGGCGTCAAGACGTTTTGCAGACAAGAATGAAATTCAGATCAAAGAGCATTTAATGCGAATGATTGAAGGAGCGGTCTTGAAGCATCAAACGGCTGCTGGCTGTAAGTCTGATGCCGGAGTTCAAGCGGAACAGCTAATGGAGGCATGGAACGATATAGCCCCTGTTCTCCAAAGGAAGGTGCTGCGCCGCAGACGTTTCAGGCTGATGCTGTCCGTATGCTCGTTTGCGGTCATTTTGATCATTGGCGGCTTTGCGTTTGGTACGACGACTCCGGCGCAAAAATCAGCCAAAGTCGCTGCACCGCCGAATAAAGAATCGGATGGATCGGAGCTAACGCAGCCCGTTAGCGGCATTCAACATCCTTTGAAGGTGACAGCTGAGGAGGCGCGGCAGTATGCGGATTTTCAGCTGGGGATTCCGCAGATTTTGCCGGATGGCTACCATTTTGAAGAGGCTTTGGTATTCTTGAGCGGACAGGAAACCAAATCCAGGAACATTGTTTTGGTATATACCAATGAAGAGAACTATTTGCTGAGGGTTTTGTACAATAAGCTGGTTCCCCGCAGTGCGCTGTCTACAGGCGTTACGCTGCCCGAGAGCATGGAGGAGATCTTTTTAAGAGGCAGCAAGGCGCTTCTCGTCAAAACGAAGGACAATTATTCCCGGCTCGATTGGCTGGAAGGAGATACCTATACCAGTATCTCGGGAAGAGATATTGACGACAGGCAGCTGGTAAGCATGGCGGAGAGTCTTCAATAACCAGCTGTGGGGCCTGCATGTGGAGGAGAACCGTTCGGAGCAGCGTTCCGGACTGTTTTTGCTTATTCAGGATAACCGAGTCTAGGATGCAGGGAAAGCTTATGCCTCCTGGCTTTTTTGGCTTTTAGCGAAAAAAATGGTAAAGTAGGGTTGATGCAAGAAATGAGAAACGGTTCGAAAAAGGAGATTCGCAGGAATGATAGTATTGTTCATCTTGTTTATTTTAATTATGGGGTCCTTTTTTAGCGGTGCGGTCGTGTTGTTTTTCCAGAAAAAAACAAAGCTCGGCTTCCTTATGCTGGTTTTGGGAGCCATCTCCACATTCATGTTCTATTATTCTATCTACCAGGGCTGGGTTACCGTTCCTTCGCAGAGCTAGCAGCGTCTATCCTCTGGAGAGACATTGAGAGATCGCCGGAATTCCGGTGATCTTTTTTTGACCTCAGGGAGCATGTATCCTGGAACAAGAGGTATTTCAAGCGAATCCTTCCATATCCGGTTCCCCGCCCTTGCCTGCCCAAGGGTTAAGGCTTTGACAAGGAGATGCAGATCAGATATTGCTCCTTCCTCATCCGATGGACAGACACACAATTATCGGCAGGCGGTTCATGTACCCAAGCTATCGCGGCCATTACCGCATAGTGTACAGTACAGAACCAAGTGGGAGAGTATCAGGCGGCATTCCACTCCCGTACAAAATGAGGATACTGCAAAGGAAAGGGATTCGTATGAAAAAGACCATGGTGTCCAGAACGACGAGGCCATCTATGCATGCCTCCAAACCTTCGGCAAGGACGTCGGCCCGCGGACTGAAGAGAACGGCGAGCCCTCGCAAAGCACCATCATCGAGGACAAGACCAACAAGAAACAGCATGTCTAGAGATACGTTTACCGACAGTGACATTATGTCTTCAAGATCAGCAGGCATCAACGGCTTTTTTGATGGAGGAGGCGGAGCTGCCGGCGCCCTGCCTGTAGCCCAGGAAACGGCTGCCGCAGAAGCCGGAAATACAAGAGGCTTAGGATCTTTTTTGAGCGGCTTTGGAGGCATTGACGGCATCATATCGATGATGACCAAGGCGCAGCAAATGTTCAAGCTGTTTCAACAAATGGGCCCGATTTTTAAATTGATCAGCTCATTCGGCGGCGCGAAGGCTTCAACAGCAAGCGTCAGGCCGAGAAGAGGCCGAAAAACGGCATACCCGATAAAAGGGAAACGATAAGTGAAGCAGCCCGGTCCATGACCGGGTTTTTTGTTTTAACCTGCTGAGGAGGAAGCAATCATATAGCGCCAGGCATCCTTACCTTGAAGTAACTAAATGAAGTCATCGTCAGTCCTTATATTTCTTCGAAATATTTTATATGATGATAAGAGGCAGCCATAGTTTCATACAACACCTGCAGGAGACGGATTCAGATAACGGGAGGTAGTAAGGATGCTAATCAAACGGATCGGACATTTGGCGCTTACGGTGGAGGATATGGTGAAATCGCTTCATTTTTATTGCGATGTGCTTGGATTTGCCAAAGCCTTTGAGCTGCATGATGCAGAGGACAAGCCTTGGATCGTTTACTTGCGGGTGTGTGAGGGGCAGTTTCTTGAGCTGTTTTACGGCGGCTTGAACAAGCCGGAGCCCGTTCATCGGCCTATTGGATTTAATCATCTTTGTTTGGAAGTAGAGAATATTGATGAGATTGCCGGTCATTTAAAAAAGCACGGGATTCCTTTGGACGTTGAGCCCAAGCAAGGGAAGGATACGAACTACCAATGCTGGGCAAGAGACCCGGACGGAAACCGGATCGAATTTATGCAGCTGATGCCTGGCTCGCCGCAAATGAGAGGGCATCAGAGTGAGCTTGAGCAATGATCAAATAACCAGGAGGTAGGAAGAAATGGAATATCGGACATTAGGTAAAACAGGCATTCAAGTATCCAGCCTTTGCTTCGGTACGATGTCATTCGGGGGTCCGGCGGATGAAGAAGAGTCCAGGGCCATGTTTCGCCGCTGCAGAGAAGCAGGCATTAATTTCTTCGATACGGCCAACGTGTATAACCGGGGGCTATCGGAAGAAATATTGGGAAGATGCATCGCGGATTGCCGTGATGAGATTGTGCTGACGTCCAAGGTGAACTTCGCGATGGGACAGGATGTGAACGCCAAAGGGCTGTCTCGCCGTCATATTATGCTTGCGGTGGAGCAAAGCTTGAAGCGGCTTGGTACGGACCGGCTCGATTTATATTTTGTTCATCACTTTGATCCCAAGACCCCGATGGAGGAGACGCTGCGGGCGCTGGACGACCTTCAAAGGCAGGGAAAAATCCTGTTTCCCGCCGTCAGCAACTGGGCAGCCTGGCAGATAGCGAAGGCACAGGGGATTTCAGCGAAAGAGGGGCTTGCCCGGTTCGAATGCATCCAGCCGATGTATAACCTGGCCAAGCGCCAGGCGGAGGTTGAAATCCTGCCATTAGCCGCTTCGGAGCAAATCGGCGTCATTTCATACAGCCCACTTGGCGGAGGATTGCTGACAGGAAAATACGGGAAGGACCGGAAGCCTGCCGAAGGGCGCTTGGTCGATCAGAAAAATTATACCGAGCGTTACCGGGATGAAGTTTATTATGCCATTGCCGATAAGTTTACGGATTATGCGCTGGAGCATGACGTGCATCCGGCGTCGTTGGCTGTAGCATGGGTTATGAGCCATCCCGCCGTTACGGCTCCCATCATCGGAGCACGGAGTGTGGAGCAGCTGGAGCCGTCCCTGGCAGCACTGAATATTCCGATGACACAGGAATGGCGGGAGGAGATATCAGCGTTATCCGTGGCTCCTCCTCCGGCTACAGACCGAAGCGAAGAAAGATGAGGTGAACCGCTTAAAGAAGCGGCAGCATGAGCTTACCTAATTCAATTAGAAATATCGGCATTGTTGCTCACGTCGACGCCGGGAAGACAACAACGACCGAACATATGCTGTTCGAGAGCGGACGGATTCGTTCCCTTGGCAGGGTAGACGCAGGGACAGCCCAGACCGACTGGCTGGATGTGGAGCGGGAACGGGGCATATCCGTTCGTGCAGCGACCACCGTATTTCAATGGAACGGATGCACGGTGAATTTGATCGATACGCCGGGACACGTCGATTTTTCATCGGAGGTGGAGCGGTCGCTGCGGGTACTGGACGGTGCCATTCTTATCGTTTCGGCGGTCGAGGGCGTTCAAGCCCATACGGAAACGCTGTGGAATGCGCTTCGCACGCTGCGAATCCCGACGATAATCCTGATCAACAAAATGGATCGAATCGGCGCCGACGCACAACGCGTCTTGAAGGAAATGAACCAATATTTATCGCCGGATCTTATTCCCGTCCAGCTGTACGATGGAGTCGAGGAATCCTTTCATGGCGTACGGGGACTGAGGGAAGGTCTAGAAACCGAAGAGCCTCATCGAATGAAGGCGATGCAGCAGCTTTATGAAGGCGTGCTGGAGCGATTGGCCGAACACGACGAGTCGCTGCTGCATTCCTATATTAGCGGAGAAGCGGTGCCGGAATCGGCATTATTCGAGCGATTAACCGGTCTTACCCGCCAAGCGGTTGTTTATCCGGTTCTGTTCGGTGCGGCCAGCAAAGGGGTAGGCATACGGGAGCTGATGAATGCCATTGTCGACTACTTGCCCCCGCCTGCGGGGAAACCGGAGAATCCGCTCTCGGGAGTCGTATTCCGTCTGGAACGGGATAAGGCGATGGGAAAAATTGCGATGGTCCGTTTGTACGGGGGACGTATACAAAATCGGGACGTTGTTCGCAATACGACCCAAGAGATGGACGAGAAGGTAACCCAAATCCGCAAAGTTCATGCAGGGCATCATGAGGATGTAGGGATTCTCGAAGCCGGGGATATTGCGGGCGTATGCGGGCTAAGCCGTGTCCGAATCGGGGATGTCATTGGGGGTCCCGGCGCTGTTCCTCCGGCCCACAGGCTCACTACGCCGCTGCTGACGGTGCAGGTAAGTCCTGTTCAATCATCGGACTATCCTCAGCTTGTAGCTGCTTTGCAGGAGCTTTCCGACGAGGACCCGCTGCTGGACCTGCAATGGCATCAGGAGGAACGGGAGCTGCATATCAAAATTATGGGCCCGATCCAGCTGGAGGTGCTGACTCATGCCTTGCAGACCCGATTCGGTTTGCAGGCGGCTTTCGGACAGCCGACTGTCATATACAAGGAAACGCCGTCGCGCTCCGGCTTCGGCTTCGTCGCTTATACCATGCCTAAGCCTTGCTGGGCTATATTGAAGTTTCACATCGAGCCTGGACCGAGAGGAAGCGGGCTTGCGTACCGGTCGATGGTGAAGCCGGAGAGGCTGCTGCCCGGCTATCAGAACGAGGTGGCCCGGAGAGTTCCCGAGGCGCTGCAGCAGGGACTGCGGGGGTGGGAGGTAACCGATCTGAAAGTGACGCTGGTCGATGGAGAACATCACGTCTGGCATACGCATCCGCTTGATTTCGTACTAGCAGCCCCGATGGGGATCATGGATGGTTTGGCCAACACGGGGACAACCCTGATGGAGCCGTATCTGCATTTTCGAATTACCGCACCGGAGGAAGCGAACGGTAAAATTATGCACGAGCTCGTACTGATGCGTGCCGTATTCGACTATCCGGTCATTCATGGCGAGCGGTTTACGGTAGAAGGCACGATTCCGGCAGCTACATCGCTTGATTTTCCTGTTAAGCTAAGTACGTTAACAGGCGGCAGGGGAACCTTCACGACACGCTTTGACGGCTATAGAGAATGTCCGGCGGGTATGGAGATTACTAGACCGCGCCGGGGAGTCAATCCGCTCGATACGGCGAAATATATTCTTAGTATGCGAAATGCATTAGGCGCTCAACGATCCTAGACATAAAGGTTGGTAATCTAGGAAATCACAGGAATGAAGAGGAGGCTTAAAGATATGTTGACTCGTCAAGTCGGCCGATTGGGACATCAGAGCTCCGTCGTGATGTTTGGGGCAGCAAGCTTGGGCAATGTGACGCAGGATGAAGCGGATGAATCGATCTCGTTCGCTTTGCAGCACGGTATCAACCATTTTGATATCGCTGCAAGCTACGGTGATGCGGAGCTTAGAATGGGGCCATGGATACCCAAAATCCGCAGCGATATTTTTCTGGCGACCAAAACCGGGGAACGAACGAAGGAACAAGCGAAAGCACAAATTTATCGCTCCCTGGAACGGCTCCAAACCGATCATCTCGATTTGCTGCAGCTGCATGCGGTTGGAACGATCGAGGAGCTGAATAAGTGCACAGCGAAGGGTGGTGCGCTGGAAGCGCTGCTTGAGGCCAAGGAGGAAGGTGTCGTGAGGGCTATCGGCATTACAGGCCATGGGCATTTGGCTCCGTCAACCCATCAGGAGGCGCTCAACCGATTTCCATTCGATACGGTGCTGCTGCCGTTAAATTATTATCTGTATTCCCTTCCGGAGTACCGCACAGCGTTTGATGCACTGCTGGAGGAGGCCGGAAGGCAGAACACAGCGGTGAGGGTGATCAAGGCTATTGCGAAGGGGCCTTGGGGCGAACAGCAGGAGCGCAATTATGCAACGTGGTACGAGCCGTTCGACCGCCAGGAAATTATCGATGCCTGTGTCCATTTTGTATTGTCGTTCCAAGGGGTTGCCGGCTTCGCCAGCGCCGGAGACATCCACTTATTCCCTAAAATTGTCGATGCGGTCGAGCGTTACGGTTCCATGAGCGATGAAGAGACCGTCCGCATTCTGAGCGCAATCAGCGGATACCAATCGCCCTTTGGGGCACCCACATCCATAGCATAAGCTGAAGCCGGTTTGGGATCTAATCAGATTAACAGTTATTTCCTAATAGAGTGTTCTATTTAAGCAAACAGTCAATGCAGCCCCAGGCTTCCGTTATCAGCGGGAGTTATGGGGCTTTTTTAGCACCCTTATAGTGCTTCATAAATTTCGTGTCCCCCCGCAAAAACCGGAGTCTACAAAACAGAATCGCCCGACTTTGAGGAGGGGCCCATCTTTCTGTTTGCTTTCTGGTAAATCTAACATATCAGCAAAACATAAGGGATTTGTCAGTATGCGAGGATTACCATAAGAATTGAAAATAAGGTACAATAACATAGTACGCATCATTGCGGGTACTTCGATGGTTCCCTATGAAGCTCCCTACTATCATGGGTATCATCGAATAATAATAGACACTATCAAGTATTGCTAGATTGACAGCATGGCATCGGAGGGAATCAAGCTGGACACTTACGCTTGTCTTTATATTATCCGGGGGGAGCCCCATAGGGCAGGAACCTGCATCAACTTAAGCGCGGATGAATGGGTTGTCGGCCGTGCGTCCAATGATGAGGTTCCGGACCTCTCTTTTTCTACTGCCTTTATTTCACGTAAGCATTTGATGATTCGTAAGGAAGGGGAGAAAGCGGTTCTGTACGATATGGGCAGCAGGCACGGCACAGAAGTCAACGGAGTGCGTATTGAGCCCCATACCCCGCATCCCCTGCAATCCTTCGATATTATCAAGCTTGCCAAAGGGATGGTTGTCATCCACTTCTCCTACTTGTTCGCCGATCAAACGTTAGAGTTCGAGCCCATTAGCTATACTCAGCAATTTAACTTTCAGGAGCTGGGCTTTTCGATCAACTGGGAGAAGCGGGAATGTACGGTGGAAGGACAGCGCATCGTCATGTCGGAGAAAGAATACGGCCTAATCAAGCTGCTCTATGACCGGGCCAATCAGCTCGTCCCGTTCGACGAGATCAAGAAGACGGTATGGCCGGAGAGGACGTCCGGCGCCGACGGCGTTCCGGATGTCAGCATGGATGAATTGAATGCTTTGATCTACCGGATTCGCAAAAAATACGGAAAAGACACTTTTACCATCAGTGCCGTCCGCGGAAGCGGCTATGTTCTGGAGAAGGATTGATCCGCAATCCTATGCCCGCTATCCGCGAGCATTGTATAAGGAAAGAAGGAACGACTGTGAGATATATTCAAGTGCAAACGTCGGGACCGCTTCATGGCTCGGTAACGATTCAAGGCTCCAAGAACAGCTCTCAGGCTTTACTCGCCGCAACCTGCTTGGCGGATGCCGCAGTCGTGCTTGAGGGGATACCCAATAACAATGACTTTAAGACCATTCGCCAAATCGGCAAGGATATCGGCCTCAAGATTGAGCGTCAGGCCAACGGAGAGATGCATATCGATCCCCGTTTTATTCACAGCGCCTTTATCGATCCCGGCAAATCCTCCGCATATCGGGCATCGTATTATTTTGTAGGGTCGCTCCTGGCCAAGTTCGGCAAGGTGACGGTAGGCTTCCCTGGCGGCGATGATTTTGTCTCCAGGCCGATCGATCAGCATCTCAAGGGACTAAGAGCCATGGGGGCGCATATTACGACTTATGATGATCATTATGTCGTGGAAGCGAAGGAGCTTCATGGGGCCGACATTTATTTCGACATGATCACTTCCGGGGCTACGATTAATTGCATGCTGGCGGCGGTTCGCGCCAAAGGCCGCACCCGTCTGTACAACGCGGCAATGGATCCGGAGGTCGTCGATACCGCCAATTTCTTGAACCAGCTGGGGGCTAGAATTGTCGGAGCGGGCACCGATCAGATCCGCATCGATGGTGTGCCTTATTTGGGCGGAGGAAAATATTCGGTTATCCCGGACCGTCTCATTGCAGGCTCGTTTCTGATGGCGGCGGGGATGCGGGGCGGAAGCATAACCGTGAACAATGTAATCCCCGAGCATATGGGGGCTTGTCTTTCCAAGCTGAAGGAAATCGGAATGGAGCTTGAGATCAAGGACCAAAGCGTAACGGCCCATTCCTACGGGCGGCTGCGCGCCACGCGCGTGAGGACCGGCATGTATCCGGCTTTTGCAACCGATCTTCAGCAGCCGTTGACCGCTCTGCTGACACAGGCGCCGGGAAAAAGTATTATTACGGAAAGAGTTTTCACTCAACGATTTAATCATATTATGCAGCTGAAACGAATGGGCGCGGACGTGTCGATCCGTAAGGAAAGCGCCTATATTCGAGGCGGCGTCCCGTTGAAGGGGGATTGGGTGCACGCCACGGATGTACGTGCCGGAACCTGCCTCATCTTAGCGGGACTGGCTGCGGAAGGAAGCACGAACATTACCGGCATCGAGCACATTGAACGAGGCTATGAGGACGCCATCGGGTTATTTAGCTCGCTCGGCGCGCGTATTTCGCTGGTGGAGATGTCGGATCCCAGAGATTCCCATGCCGAATGGGGACAGATCTAGACAAGGAATACTAATCCGAAGGGAGGACGGTTGTGAATGGAGCCTGTCATAACGTTAGCGGAGGAGATTGCGGTTCAAGCCGCGAAAGCGGCGGGAGCGGTAGCAAGAAATTTTTTCCAGCAGGGCTTTGCGGTCGAGGAGAAGGACGATAACGGGGATTTGCTGACGGAAGCCGACTTATTGGCTGAACAAATTATTTTGCACAGCATTAGAACCGTATTCCCGGATCATCAAATACATAGCGAAGAAGCGGGTTTGTCCGGGACCGAAGGAGATTGGCTCTGGATGGTCGATCCGCTGGACGGTACGAATAATTTCGCCATAGGGCTGCCTTTGTTTGGCGTGTCTATTACATTGATTCATCGATCCGTACCGGTGCTTGGTGTTATTTATGATACGATGCAGGATAAGGTTTACGTTGCCAAGCAGGGATCGGGAGCAACCTGCAATACAGAAGAGCTTCGAATGCCATGGAAGCCGGAGCCCAAACGGCTGACCGTCGGCTGGATCCAAGGCCATCTGGTGCAGCGGGATGAGTCTGCCCTCCGTTTAAGGGGGCATATAGAGTCCCATACGAAGCGAATGCTGAGGCTCTGGGCGCCTACCCTGCAGTGGACGATGCTGGCACGCGGCCAAATCGACGGCGTTGTCCTGTATCAATCGGAGGGCGACGATTTGTATTCCGGGCTGCTGCTGGTTCGCGAAGCAGGCGGGCTTGTCATGGATTTTGACGGTCAACCGTTCCATGGCATGAGCCCGGAGCCTTGTATCATAGCCTGTCATCCGGATAGAAAAGAGGCGATGCTGCAGCTCGTTAGAGAAGGAATGGCCTCGGCTGCAGGGAGCATACGATAATTTTGCCGAACGACGGCTGAACGATCCGCTTTTCTTCATAAATATGTCATAATTTCTCGTTACAATGGTCCCGTTACCTGGATTTTATCCAATTAGAAGCAGGCGGAGGGAATAACGAATGTTCATGAGAAAAATAGCGGCGATCAGTATTGCAGGGAGCTTACTGCTGAGCTGCGGATTGGCGAGTGCGGCTGAATCAGCGGAGACACAGGCTGTACAGCCGACAGCAGACAGTGTCCAAAAGAGCGCCCATACGAAGAAGAAGCTTTCGGCAGAAGAGCGCAAGCAGCTGATTGCGGCCAAGGCGGAGAAGCTTGGTATCAGCACGGAGGGCAAGACGGACAAGGAAGTACAGGAGCTGATCAAGCAAAAAGCTGCCGAGCTGGCAAAGCAGAAGCAGGAGGAGCGGTTGAAGAAGCTCCAGGAGGAAGCGGCCAAGCTTGGAATCGAGCCGGGGCAAAAATCGGCGAAGGAGCTGTCGGCGGAAATCCATGAGAAACAAAAGCAAAACCGGGAGCAAAAGCGGCAAGCGCTGCTAGAGAAGCTGCAGCAGGAAGCAGGAAAGCTTGGAATCGACCCTGCCGGTAAGACGGCAAAGGAGCTTGGACAAGCCATCAAAGCGAAGCACAAGGAATTGGCGGCGCAAAAGCATACAGACAAGAAGAAAAAAGCGTCGGTGCAATAATCGGCGGGTATACATAGAGGAACGGCAGTGCCTAGGAGGGCGCTGCCGTTTTTGTGTTGTTGGGGCACCAAGGTACTGCACCTTGCCGTTTTAGCGGAAGCGGCTTGGCGGTGCGCCGAAATAGAGGCTGAACGAGCGAGAAAAGGACGCCGAATCGGAGTAGTGAAGGGTATAGGCGATCTCCGCTACGGTAAGCGGCGTTTCCTTCAGCAGTTCCATGGCTTTATTCATTCTAAGCTTTATTAAATACTTAACCGGAGTTAAGCCAAGGTGCTCCGTAAACACTTTGGAAAAATAGGAGCGATGTATACCGACATGCTCGGCAACATGATGAACGTCGATGGGCTCGCAGTAGTGCGTGTTCATATAATCAAGACTTTTTTGAATCCATTCCTTCTGACTGTCCCTGTGTGTTTCTGCTGCCGGGTTCGTTTGACGCTGCATAAGGTCAAATAGTTGGTACAGCAGGCTTAAAAACATGAATCGCGTACGCCCCGGATGAAGAGCGCCGGCGGACCAGAAGTGCTGAAGCGTTAATTCAACCTCCGAAGTAACGACGCCTCTTGCATAGGGTTTGTCCGGGGAGATGCCTGCCAGCGAAAGCAATATCGGAGCCTGCGGCCCATGGATGCCAATCCAGGTCATCTCCAGGACGACGTCCAGATTCGCAGGACGGTAAGAATAGATCAAATCCGGAAATAAGCAAAACATATCGCCTTTATTTAAAAAGACCGTCGTATCGTCATATTGCAGGCGAACGGTTCCAGACCTGACAAAATGCATGCTGTAATGCCCGGAGGCGCGAGGCCCGGCGTTGTAGTTGGGCTTCGCTTTGTTGCGTCCCGACCGAACCAGCCAGAGCCCCAGCGCTTTATCTGTCTCATCTGGAGTGAAATACATCGTATCTGCAAATTCCTGAGCGAATTCCTGCATGCTGATCCCCGCTTTTGCTGTTTCCTTTCAGTATACTCCCTACCTGACAAAATGCAAATCCAAAAGGACATTATGTCATTGTAATGGTCCTCAAGATGGCGATATAGTGGTGCTAGGACGCAACCATTACGAACATGAGAGGATTATTGGCCAATGACTCGCACTAATGTCTTATTCATTCTTTCGGATGATCAAGGAGCCTGGGCGATGGGCTGCGCAGGCAACAAAGAAATACGTACGCCCAATCTGGACCGGCTTGCAGCTACAGGCATCCGTTTCGATAACTTTTTCTGCACCTCCCCGGTCTGTTCTCCGGCCCGAGCTACCTTGCTGACGGGACGTATCCCGTCACAGCATGGCGTGCACGACTGGATTAAGGAAGGCAGCATGGGGCCGAACGCTCTTGCATATCTGGAGGGGCAGACGACCTATACGGATATTTTGGCCGCTGAAGGATATTGCTGCGGAATCAGCGGCAAGTGGCATTTGGGCGACAGCTTGAAGCCGCAGCACGGCTTTACCCACTGGTTCGTGCATCAATCCGGAGGGAGCCCTTATTATGATGCTCCGATGATTCGGGACGGCAAGCCCGGCAAGGAGCCCGGTTATGTAACCGACGTGATTACGGAGGATGCTCTTCAATTTCTGGATAGACAGATGGGGGAGCAGCCGTTCTATTTAAGCGTTCATTATACGGCGCCGCACAGTCCCTGGATCGATAATCATCCGGAAGACATCGTTGCGCTCTATGATGATTGCGAATTTGAATCTTGTCCCCAAGAGCCCGCTCATCCATGGACGATTCCCGATGCGCCGTGGGGTGATGACTGGAAGGCCAATTTGAAGGGCTACTTCGCCGCTGTTACTGCTATGGACATCCAGATAGGGCGGCTGATCGATAAACTGGAGGAAAAGGGCATGCGTGAGCACACGCTCATCGTATTCATGGGAGATAACGGATTCAACTGCGGCCATCACGGATTTTGGGGCAAAGGAAACGGAACATTCCCGCAAAATATGTACGATACCTCTGTGAAGGTCCCCGCTCTATTCAGCCAACCGGGAACCATTCCAGAAGGAATCGTTTCCTCCTCCATGCTGAGCGGGTACGACTTTATGCCGACCCTGCTGGACTATCTTCATGTCAGGAATCCTGAGGGGAAGGCTGATGGGATTCGGCTTCCCGGTCATAGCTTTGCATCACTGCTCTTGGGCAAGCAGGCGGAGGAGCGGGAGCACATCTTTGTTTTTGATGAGTACGGTCCGGTACGGATGATTCGCAGCCGCGACTGGAAGTATATTCACCGCTATCCATACGGACCTCATGAGCTTTACGACTTGAAGAACGACCCGGATGAGCGCAATAATCTGATGCTTGCCGGCGAGGATAACGAGCATGCGGTTCGGCTGAAGGCCGAGCTGGATGAATGGTTCGTGCGGTATGTGAACCCTGATCTGGATGGCGTCCGCGAGCCTGTAAGCGGGGGAGGACAGCTGACGCTGGCAGGCACGGCGGGGAAAGGCAGGAAGGCATTTTCCTAGAACGCCGGGAGGGGATCTTCCAACGGAAGTACATCCAGAACAAACGGAGGTAGCTAAAGCAATGAAGCGTAAGAAACCGAATATCCTTCTTATTACAAGCGATCAGCAGCTTTGGAATACGATCGGGGCTTTCAACAGCGAGCTTATGACGCCGAATTTGGACCGTCTCGTCCGTGAAGGAACTACGTTCGAGAGAGCGTACTGTCCGAATCCGACTTGCACTCCGACTAGAGCCTCCATTGTAACGGGAATGTATCCGAGTCAGCACGGGGCGTGGACGTTGGGCACCAAGCTGCTGGAGGATAGAGAAACGGTAGGGGAATTGCTCAGCAGCGAAGGGAGCTATAGAACCGCGTTAATCGGGAAGGCCCACTTTCAGCCTATCGG
The DNA here is from genome assembly GCF_014873645.1 of Paenibacillus sp. OAS669. Lineage (NCBI taxonomy): Bacteria > Bacillati > Bacillota > Bacilli > Caryophanales > Paenibacillaceae > Paenibacillus > Paenibacillus sp. OAS669. Next base: position 242,308 of record NZ_JADBDR010000005.1, on the reverse strand, counting down.
GTCGACCGGGCAATACTCGTCTCTGGAGGGCAAGGAGCGGCTGCATGATTTTGATTTCTGGAGTTCGTTTACCGGCCCGTACTATGGCTTCGAACGTGCCGAGCTGCTCCGCAATCATACGAATGAGTGGCTTGTGGGACAGCATTACGCCTTATGGATGGAGGAGAAGGGCTGCACGAACTGGCGGGATTACTTCACACCTCCAATCGGAACCATGGATGCGAGCGCGCAGTTTCATTGGCCGATTCCCGAGAAATATCATTACAATACCTGGATTGCGGAGAGGGCGAACGATCTGCTGCAGCAGTACCGGCAGGCGGATGAGGCGTTCTTTCTATGGGCGAGCTTCCCGGACCCCCATCCTCCGTATCTGGCTCCGGAGCCGTGGACCAGCATGTATGACCCGGAGAGTTTGACGATCCCAGGAATAACACCGGGAGAGCATGACGGCAATCCGCCTCATTTCGGGATGACGCAAGAGCACGATCCCGACTTTTCGGCATACAAGGAAACGGGCTTCGGCATTCACGGTTATCATTCCCACGTCAAAATGACGGAAGCGGAGCATAAAAAGGCGGTCGCTGTCTATTACGGCATGATCAGCTTCATGGACAACTATATCGGCTCCATTCTGGATAAACTGGATGAGCTCGGCCTTGCCGAGGACACCATCGTTATTTTTACGACCGATCATGGTCACTTCTTCGGGCATCATGGACTGCAGGCCAAAGGCGGCTTCCATTACGAGGATTTGATTCGGGTGCCGTTCATTGTCAGGTATCCTGGTGTAGTGCCGGCTGGCCGGCAATCGGATTCACTGCAATCCTTGGTGGATCTGGCGCCGACCTTCCTGTCTTTCGCTGGTGTTTCCATTCCTCCAACGATGACCGGAGTGAATCAGGCCCCTGTGTGGAAAGACCCCGTAACCCGGGTGCGGGATCATGCGATTTGTGAATTTCGTCATGAACCGACCACGATTCACCAGAAAACCTACGTCGATGCAAGATATAAAATAACGGTGTACTACAACCAAACCTACGGCGAGTTATTTGATCTGGCGGAGGACCCCGGTGAGGTTCATAATTTGTGGAATGAAGAGAGGTACAAGGAGCTTAAGCTGGAGCTCTTAATGAAATATATATGGGCTGAGCTCGGCAAGGAACCGATGCCAATGCCGAGAGTTTCCCACGCGTAGAAGGCTTTCGGGCCGCAGTGCAAATTTGGCATATGCCGTAAAAAATGGCTTATATACAAATAGAATTCCATTTTATTATTCTGGCAAAGAGCCGACCAAGGAAGGTGTTAAGACACAGGGTCGGCGCTTGCCGGGACCTAAGAGGAGGTAAGTCCAATGACCATCTTATTGAAAACCCAAGTGCTGAGCTCGTTGTCCAAGGTGTTTGCAGACGAAGCTTTATCCGAACCGCAGCTGCATAAAGCAAGCGCATTCATGAATGAAACCTTTTCCTTTCAAGTGGCGGTTCAAGCTCCTGTGCTTATGAAGTCCATCCAAGTGAAGGTGCTTGGAGAACTGGCCGAAGCGGCTGTCATACGAAAGGTCGGCCTGGTTCCTTCGGAGCTTCCATGGCTGCATGATGCCGATTTGCATGTTCTTCGCACAACGCCTGGCCTCTACCCGGACCCGCTCTATCCAATGGATTCCCAGGAAGGGCTGACGCTGTTTCCGGAGCAGTGGCGATCCGTCTGGATCACTGTTCCCCTGGAAGGACGTGTAAAGCCGGGGGGTTATGAAATCGAGGTTGTTTTTGAACAGGAGCAAGGAACGGAGCTGGGGGCAGGGAAGCTGGAGCTTGAAGTGATAAATGCCTGTTTGCCGGAGCAAAAGCTCATCCATACCGAGTGGTTCCACGTCGATTGTCTGGCTGTGCATTATGGGGTGGATGTGTTCTCGGAGCGTCATTGGGAGCTGATCGATCAATATGTGCATACGGCCGTTCAGCATGGGATGAATATGATTTTAACACCGATTTTTACCCCTCCTCTGGACACGGCCGTAGGTGCCGAGAGACCGACGGTCCAGCTGGTGGACGTGGAGAAAGCAGGGGAGACGTACCGGTTTAATTTTGACAAGCTGAAGCGCTGGGTGGACCTGTGTACCGCCCGGGGCATACGTTACTTCGAATTTTCTCACCTGTTTACCCAATGGGGTGCCAAGCATGCACCCAAAATCGTTGCTGTAGAAAACGGAGAGCACCGGAAGATTTTCGGGTGGGAGACTGATGCCAACAGCGATGCGTACCGCAGCTTCCTCACGCAATTTTTGCAGGAGCTTGTGGCTTTCATCGAGGATAATGGCCTGCAGCAAAGAAGCTACTTCCATAACTCGGATGAACCGAGAATGGAGGATATGGAGCAGTACAAGCGAATCAGCGAATTTACGAAAACGCATTTGGCTGATTATCCGATTATCGATGCACTCTCCGACTACGCCTTCTATGAGAAGGGGATCGTGGAAAGACCGATACCTGCCAACAATCATATCGAGCCGTTTATTGAGAATGGGGTGAAGCCTCTCTGGACCTATTACTGCGTTTCCCAAAGAAGGCTCGTGTCCAATCGCTTCTTCAACATGCCTTCGGCCCGTAACCGGATTATCGGGATGCAATTGTATAAATTTGATGCGGAAGGCTTCCTTCACTGGGGCTATAACTTCTGGTTCTCCCAGTACTCAAGGAAACCGATCAACCCGTTCCAGAATACGGACGCCGATCATTCCTTCCCTTCGGGAGACGCGTTTCTTGTATATCCGGGACCCGAGGGACCGATTGAATCGATTCGAATGGAAGTGTTTTACGAAGCACTGCAGGATTTACGGGCACTCCAACTGCTGGAAAGCTATATAGGAAAAGACAGGGTCGTCGCTTTGCTCGAAGAAGGCTTGGAGCAGCCGATTACCTTTAGCGAATACCCTCGCTCCATGGAATGGCTTTTGGACAAAAGAGAGCAGATTAATCAGGCCATCAAGCAGTATGCTGCCAAGGAAACCATCTAGAAGCTGATAGGGGAAGAGGAAACATGAGTCCTAAGAAACCGAACCTGCTGTTTGTTTTCCCGGATCAATGGAGAAGGCAGGCGGTAGGTTACCGCAAGGAAGACGAAGTGTATACGCCGCATATCGATCGTTTTGCACGGGAAAGTCTGATCCTGAATCAGGCGGTCAGCTGTTTTCCCCTATGCTCGCCGAACCGTTCGGTGATGCTGACCGGGAGATATCCGCTGTCGACGGGCGTGACAACGAACTGCAAGCTGGGTCTTCCTGTGAAAATGAACGACGGGGAGCTTACGATAGGAAATATTTTGAAGGAGGAAGGCTACCAGACCGGATACATTGGGAAATGGCATCTTGACTTGCCGGAGCAGTCTTATGTGGAAGTGCCGGAGTCGGGCGCGAGACACTGGGACGCGTACATTCCGCCGGGTCCGAGACGGTTTGGCTTCGATTTCTGGTACTCGTACAACGCCTACGATCAGCATATGCGGCCCCACTATTGGAAGGATACGCAGCAGATGATCGAACCAGAAGAATGGTCCACCCGGCATGAGACGGACGTAGCGATCGATTTCATCCGCAACCGGAATCAGGACCAGCCGTTCTGCCTGTATGTATCCTGGAATCCGCCTCATCAGCCCTTCGACCAGGTGCCGGATATGTATAAGCTTCTGTATGCGGATAAGCCGATTACCTACCGGCCCAATGTTCAAGGCAAAGGGCTTGAGCAAGCCGAGCAGCATCTTCGTAATTATTATGCGGCCGTGACCGCAACGGATGATCAGTTCGGGCGCCTGCTTCAAGTGCTGGAGGAGGAGGGGCTTGCGGAAGACACGATCGTCGTGCTTACCTCCGACCATGGGGAGATGATGGGCTCTCACGGATGGCTTGAGCACAAAAATATTTGGTACGAGGAAGCCATCGGGGTTCCGTGCTTCATACGATATCCGGGACGCGTCGCATCCGGTACGGAGGACTGTCTATTTAACAGCTCCGATCTCGTGCCGACGCTGCTAGGGTTGATGAACCTTCCGATTCCGGACCCTATTCAGGGAAGCGACTTATCACCCGTCCTTCTCGGCCAAGGGGGAGCGAAGCCGACCTCCGCCTTTATTTGCCATTACCCCGGAGCCATCGGGGAGCATGAGCAGGCGCGTGCTATGGGGTTGGACATTAATGCCTACGGCTGGCGAGGAGTTCGAACGAACCGCTATACCTATGTAGCCCGGCGTCATTTTGGCGAGAGTAAGGTCCTCAGACTATGCTATGACAACGAAAATGATCCGTATCAGCTGGATCCCATTATGCTGGATAGTGTACCTAAGGAGGGGGCGGCGGCTGAGCTTGAGCTTGAATTAAAGGCTTGGCTCACAAAGCTTCAGGATCCTTTTAGCCTGTAATCCTAGCAAGCCATTTGGATTAAGGCAAAAATTTTGCTGGAGAGTACGATGCGGTACTTCTGCTCTTCAGCAAATCCCTGCTGTATCAGGTCCTTTAAAATAAGGGGGAGTGCACGATGAAAAGAAAACGTTTACATAAATTTAGTACAGCGGCTTATATAGCCATGGCTCTAACTCTAGTTGTAACCGCTTGCAGCTCCGGATCTAACCCAGCGGCAACAACCTCCAAGGAAGAGACACCCGCCGTGAAGAACAGCCAGGAGCCCGTTGAGCTTGTTGTTTATAATGCTTCCAATTCGACGGCAACGGCTGAAGCGTTCATGGATAGCGATATCGGGAAGGAGATTAAAGCCAAATTTCCGCAGGTCACGATCAAATTCATCGCAACGGGGAAAGGAACGACGCCTAACGAGCTGATCGTATCCGGCCAACCGGTCGACTTGATCGTATGCTCCATCTTCTCATTCCCGTCGCTTGCCGATACCCAGCTGCTGTACGATATGAGCGAGCTGATAAAGAAGAACAACTACGATCTGAATCGCTTGGGACCGAATACGGTTGAGTTTCAGAAGCAGTTCGGCGGCGGGATATACGGCTTTCCTGTCGCAAGCGCACCTACAGCTCTTTTTTATAATAAGGATATTTTCGATAAATTCGGGGTTCCGTATCCAAAGGAGGGCATGACCTGGGATGAGACGTACGAGCTGGCCAAAAAGATGACCCGAACCGACGCGGGAACCAATTATTACGGCTTTGCTACCCGCTATCCTTTCATGTATAACACGAACCAGCTGTCGCTCTCTTACTACAACCCGACAACGCAAAGCGTGCAGGTTACGGATGACAAGTTCAGGCTGTTTATAGAAAATTTCACGAGGTTCAGTCAAATTCCAGGCAACGAGAAGGCGAATACGGACATGTTCGGCAAAGAGAAGAACGTCGCGATGATGGCCTACCAGATCGGCCGATGGGACTTTGACAGCTGGGATATGGTCAGTATGCCAACGTTTAGGGAAGCGCCGGGGATCGGTCCGCAGGATTACGCAACCTATATGAACATAGCGAGTACAAGCAAGAATAAGGATCTTGCCTTTGAGATATTGAAGGCATTGACGTCCGACGAGTATCAAATGAAAATATCCAAAGCCGGCACCCTGCCTGTCGTTACGACGCCGGAGGTTATCAAGGCGTTCGGTCAATCGGCCGATGGATCTAATGGAAGAAATTTTAAAGGGAAACATGTCGGAGCCTTCTTCGCCAAAGAAAGAGCCAAGCCTTCCTTCGTGACCAAGTATGACGATATCGTCGCCAAGCGGATGACGACCGCATTTAACGCCATTGTGTCCGGGGAGAAAGACTCCATCAGCGCGCTGCGCGAGGCTCAGGAAGGTGCGTCCAAGGACATTGCTTCTATGAAAAAGTAGCGTATATTGACGGCGTCTTCAGTCCAGTGCGGTCACCTTGACGCAGAAAGGATGATCGGGCATGATACTCTTAAAGACTTTGCCGACATCTGAAGGAGCATATTCTGGTCCGTGTTTGGATGGCGAATAGAGTCTGCTAACGATCGGGAGGCGCTTCTCATGAAAAAACTGCTTCAGGGCGGAGTCCGCTTTTATCGCAAATTCATTTCACCCTTGAAGCCGCCGACATGCCGCTTCTACCCTACTTGCTCCCAGTATGCGCTCGAAGCTCTGGAAATCCACGGTGCCGCGAAGGGAAGCTGGCTTGCGGTCAAACGGATTTGCAAATGTCATCCGTTTCATCCCGGAGGGATAGATTATGTTCCTCCTGCCCGGAAGCAGGAGGCTGATGCTGCGGCGGAGAGCGGCCCGGCTAGTCAAGCGGAGGACCGACGTTTAGAAACCGGGACGAAGCGGCAGCAATAATACGTAAGCCCTCACTTGACACGGGTCTTCTTTATCGCTATATTTGCCTTAACCCTATATTTGTATATAGCCTATGAACGGATAAGTAGCTTGCGGATGTCACACAGAGAGCCGGGTTGGCTGAGAGCCGGTTGACGGAAGCAGGGGAAGATGGTCCGGGAGGTAATGATGGTGAGCGTGGTGCGTCGTAAGCCGTAAGCCATCGTCGTAGTTCCGGCGTTAACGGAAGGTCGCATATGACTACTGAGCCTTGCTGGCAGCCAATCTGTTAGCGGGGGAAGTTGGGTGGTACCGCGTGAGCACAAGCTCTCGTCCCAAGCTGGACAGGGCTTTTTTTGTTTTCCAAAAAGAATCAAAGGAGCGATTACAATGCCAGAACAGAACAAAACGTTTTACATTACGACCCCGATTTATTATCCGAGCGATAAACTTCATATCGGGCATGCCTACACGACTGTGGCCGGCGATGCCATGTCGCGTTACAAGCGGCTGCGCGGTTATGACGTGATGTACCTGACAGGTACGGATGAGCACGGTCAAAAGATTGAGCGCAAGGCGCAGGAGAAGGGCGTTACACCCCAGCAATTTGTCGACGGCATCGTTGCCGGGATCAAAGAGCTGTGGAGCAAGCTCGACATCTCTTACGACGATTTTATCCGCACGACGGAACCGCGGCACAAGCTTTCCGTTGAGAACATTTTCGCCCGCCTGATCGAGCAGGACGATATTTATCTAGGGACCTACGAAGGCTGGTATTGTACGCCTTGCGAGTCCTTCTTCCTGGAAAACAAGCTGGTTAACGGTAACTGTCCGGACTGCGGACGTCCTGTAGAACTCATCAAGGAAGAAAGCTATTTCTTCCGCATGAGCAAATACGCTGACCGCCTGCTGAAATATTACGAGGAAAACCCTGACTTCATCCAGCCGGAATCGCGTAAAAACGAGATGATCAACAACTTCATCAAACCAGGTCTTGAAGACCTGGCGGTATCCCGCACGACATTTGATTGGGGCATTAAGGTGCCGAAGGATCCGAAGCATGTCATCTATGTCTGGATCGACGCGCTATCCAACTATATTACGGCGCTTGGTTACGGCAGCGAGGACGACAGCAAATACAAGAAATATTGGCCTGCCGACGTGCATCTGGTCGGAAAGGAAATCGTCCGCTTCCATACGATTTATTGGCCTATTATGCTGATGGCTTTGGATCTACCTTTGCCTACAAAGGTATTCGGACACGGCTGGCTCTTAATGAAGGACGGTAAGATGTCTAAATCCAAAGGCAACGTCGTAGACCCGGTAACGCTGATCGACCGTTACGGTCTGGATGCGCTTCGCTACTACTTGCTTCGTGAGGTTCCGTTCGGTTCCGACGGTACGTTCACACCGGAAAGCTTCGTGGAACGGATCAACTTCGATCTGGCGAACGATTTGGGTAACCTGCTCAGCCGGACGGTCGTCATGATCGACAAATACTTTGGCGGCACCGTACCGGAATATATCGAGAACGCAACGGAATTTGACGCAGCGCTTCTCGATACGATTCGTTCGACCGCCCGCAAGGTAGAGGAAGCTATGGAAAACATGGAGTTTTCCGTTGCTCTGGGCGCGATCTGGCAGATGGTCAGCCGGACGAACAAATATATTGATGAGACCCAGCCATGGGCGCTGGTGAAGGATGAAAGCAAGCGCTCGACGCTCGGCTCCGTGCTCTATTGCTTGGCGGAATCGCTTCGCATCGCATCGGTGTTGCTGCAGCCGTTCCTGACGCAGACCCCGCGGAAAATGTGGCAGCAGCTCGGCATCCAGGAAGGTCCGCTGACGGCTTGGGATACGATTCACCAATTCGGATCTCTCCCGAGCGGTACCCGCGTAGAGAAAGGGGAAGTGATGTTCCCTCGTCTGGAGGTAGACAAAGAGGTGTCCTACATTGTTCAAGCTATGGGTGGCGGAGCTGAAGCGGCGCCTGCATCGGTGAAGACGGAGGAGAAGCCGGCAAAAGCAGCCGAGAAGAAAGAAGCTGTTGAAGGTGTTCAGGAAATCTCGATCGACGACTTCTTCAAGGTCGAGCTTCGCGTCGCGGAAGTCATCGCCGCTGAGCCGGTCAAAGGGGCAGACAAGCTGCTGAAGCTTCAGTTGGATCTGGGGACCGAGCAGCGTCAGGTTGTATCGGGTATCGCCAAATTTTATACACCGGAGCAAATGGTCGGCCGTAAGGTCATCTGCGTAACGAACCTGAAGCCGGTGAAATTGCGGGGCGAATTGTCGCAAGGCATGATTCTGGCAGCATCCCATGGAGATCAATTAACTTTAGCTGCAATTTCTGATGCACTTCCTAACGGATCTGTGGTAAAATGAGGATTGTTCACGTTAACAATGAACTATGAATAATTCATGACTCTTACCAGGAGGCCTAACCATTATGCAAACCAAAGACGGAATGAATTACGCGCCGCAAGGCAAACCGAATCCGGTTGTAGCTAAGGGAGAATTTGCATTCGCCGCAATCGCACTGGATCACGGCCACATATATGGCATGTGCAACGGCTTGATCGAAGCGGGAGCCGATCTTGTTGCCGTGTATGACCCCGATCCTGCCAAGGTGGAAGCATTTATCAAGAAATTTCCGCAAGCCAAAGCAGCTTCTTCCGAGGCTGAAATTTTGAACGATCCATCCATCAAGCTGATCGCCGGCGCTGCTGTGCCTTCGGAACGCGCCGCGCTAGGTCTTCGCGCTATGGATCACGGAAAAGACTACTTCACGGATAAAACGCCTTTCACCACCTTGGAGCAGATTGAACAAGCTAAAGCCAAGGTGAAGGCAACCGGCAAAAAGTACATGGTTTACTACAGTGAACGTCTTCACGTAGAGAGTGCTGTCTTTGCAGGTCAATTGATCGAGCAGGGTGCTATCGGCCGCGTAGTCCAGGTTATCGGCTTTGGTCCTCATCGCTTGAATGCGCCGTCCAGACCGGAATGGTTCTTCCAGCATGAAAAATATGGCGGCATCTTGTGCGATATCGGCAGCCATCAAATCGAGCAGTTCCTGTTCTTCACTGGTGCGAAGGATGCGAAGGTGCTTCACAGTAAAGTTGCCAATTATAACAACAAGGATTATCCTGAGCTTGAAGATTTCGGCGACGCTACCCTGGTTGCCGATAACGGCGCGACCAACTACTTCCGTGTCGACTGGTTGACTCCGGATGGCCTTGGCACTTGGGGCGACGGACGTATGACGATCCTGGGTACGGAGGGATATATTGAAATCCGTAAATACATCGACATCGCCCGTGATCCGAAAGGCGACCATCTGTATTTGGTTAACCAGGAAGGCGAGAAGCACTATTCGCTGAAAGGCCAAGTAGGCTATCCGTTCTTTGGCCAGCTGATCCTGGACTGCATTAACCGTACGGAGAATGCAATGACCCAGGAGCACGCCTTCAAAGCGGCGGAGCTGTGCATCAAGGCGCAAATGCAAGCCGTGCGCGTAGAGTAGTGAACGAATGGAAGTCCCCATCCTCCCGATTTTTCGGGTATGGGGGCTTTTTTGTCTTTCATCTGAATAAATAAAACGCCACAATGGTATCTTAAAGAAAAAAAAGGTGGCTAGCTTCTTATGATGAAAACCGAACTCGAGAACACAAGCGTTAAGCAAGGAGATCTGTCTGATAAGTTGACTTCTGCTGAGATTGGTAAATTGTGGGTGACCTTTTCGGGGAATAGTATGGCTCGATGCGTGCTGCGCTATTTTCTTCAGCATGTGGATGACACAGAAATCCGACACGTTCTGGAGGAGGCGCTACAATTAGCTAATCGGTTCGCGCAAACCGTCACAGATATCTTTACTAAGGAACAGCATCCGATGCCTGTCGGCTTTACCGAAGATGACGTCAATTTGGGGGCGCCCCGGTTGTTTGCAGATGAGTTCTACTTGCATTACTTGAAGTATACCGGCAAAGCGGGGATCAACATTTACGGGATCGCCGTGCCGTTGATGAGCCGTCCGGACATACGGGAATTTTTTACCGACTGCCTTGTGACGACGATTAAATTGATGAACGACGTCAATGATTTGCTGTACGCGAAAGGCTTTTTGATCAAATCTCCGTATCTTCCCGTCCCCAAAAAAATCGATATCGTGAAAAAGCAGGGGTATTTGAACGGGTTCTTCGGAGATGTCCGTCCGCTCAATGCGTTGGAAATTACTCATCTCTATGATAACGTTCAGAACAATGCGGTCAGCAGAGCCGTATTGGTTGGCTTCTGTCAATCGGCAAGGCTCGATCAGACACGGGATTATTTCCGAAGAGGGAAGGAGATCGCTTCCAAGCAATTCGATATTTTAAGCAAAATGCTGCTTAAAGAAGATTTGCCGTCTCACACCCTCCTGGACCATTTGGTTACGGATTCCACAGTGTCGCCGTTTTCCGATAAATTGATGGTTTCCCATAAACTTGATATGTTTTCAATGCGAGTCCGGACATACGGCAATGCTCTAGCCTTCGGCAGCAGACATGACGTGGCGGCCACTTACGCGAGGTTTATAGCGGAGGTGGGCAATTACGCGGAAGACGGAGCCAATATTTTGATCGATTTAGGCTGGATGGAACAACCTCCGCAAGCGGCGGATCGTGACGCATTATCTGCACATTAAGGCCATGGCCAAAGCGTCACGCGTTGAGGCGATATTATGGAGCATCGCTCTCCCGGGATTCGGTCAGCTTCTTAACGGCAAATATATCAAGGGTATTTTGCTCATCGTTTTGGAGTTTTTCATTAACCTGAAGTCCAACTTGAATATGATCATCATCTCCAGTTTCCACGGGGATATCCAGGCAACGATCGACCAGACGAATTACCATTGGTTCATGTTCTACCCTTGTGTCTATATGTTCGGAATTTGGGACGCTTATAAGGATGCTGGGGGAGGCACGAAGCCGTACGCGGTAGTGCCCTTTACCTTCGGGGCTTTTTTCGGGACGATCGGGGTTGTTTATTCAAGTGACTTCTTAGGGGCGATTTGGCTTGGAATATTCGGGCTATGTGTCGGCTTCTTGATCGGCATGGGCCTCCGCTTGATTCTTGTACAACAAACAAACCTGTAGTTATACGAGCAGGCTGCCGCGGCAGTCTGCTTTTTCATTGATGCAATGAATCGGCAAATGCTGTTAATGAACCCCGTTAATCGTAAATATTATTAACTGTTGACATGGGCGGGGGCCGGACGTATAATCGTTAACGACTAATAAAAAAGTTTACGATTTACATTTCAGGGGGAGCGTTTTCCATGTCGTTACGCAAGAAAAGTGTTATGATTCCTTTTTTGCTTACATTGCTGATTTCAGTCGTTCTCGCAGGCTGCGGCAAGTCGCAGGCGACGCTGGTCAACGGTAAGGTGAATGTCGTAGCCAGCTTTTATCCGTTATATGATTTTGCGAAAAAAATAGGCGGTGACCATGTCAATGCCATCAACCTGGTACCCGCAGGCGTAGAGCCTCACGATTGGTCGCCAAAAAGCCGGGACATGCAGAACTTGTCCAAGGCTCAGATGTTTGTATATCTTGGAGCAGGATTCGAGGGCTGGGTTCAGGACACGCTGGACAGCTTGCCTAAGGATTCCAAAGTTTCCGTAGTAGAAGCCAGCAAAGGGATTCAGCTGATCGCTTCAACCGAAGATGACCATGCAGAGCAGGGCAAGAAAGAAGATCACGATCACAAACACGATGCTCATTACGATCCTCATGTTTGGCTGAGCCCGGTTAATGCGAAAATCATGGCCCAGAACATCAAGGACCAGCTGGTAAAGGTCGATCCTGCCAACCAAGCGGACTACGAGGCTAACTTCAAGAAGCTCGCAGACAATCTCGATCAGCTTCATAACAAATATAAAGACGCGCTGGCCAAAGCATCGAAGAAAGATATCGTTGTCACACACCAGTCCTTCGCATATTTGGCGAATGAGTACGGCTTGACGCAAAAGGCGATCATGGGTTTATCTCCAGACTCCGAGCCGACCTCCAAGGACTTGAAAGAAATTAACGAATTTATTCGCGCGAACAACATTAAATACATTTTCTTCGAGGAGCTTGTCTCCGACCGGTTGGCCAAGACATTAGCGAAAGATGCCAAAGTAGAGACAATGGTGCTGAATCCGATAGAGGGCTTGACGGAAGAGCAGCTGAAATCCGGAGCGGACTATATTTCGCTGATGGAAGCCAATTTGAATAATTTAATAAAAGCATTACAATAGAAGTAGGAACCTGCACAAAAGAAGGAGCTTACGCTATGAAGCCAGTGAATGCAGGATGTCATCAGAGCATTGTCTCGATGGATGACGTCTTTTTTTTCTACGAAAATAAAAAGGTGATTGAAAACCTCAGTTTTACCGTCCTCGAGCGCGATTTTATCGGTTTGATCGGATCGAACGGAGCTGGGAAAACCACTTTGCTCAAAATGATAGTGGGATTGTTGAAGCCGACGCAAGGCGAAATCCGGTTGTTCGGGGAGCCTCTCTCCACCTTTCGGGATTGGGAGAGAATCGGATATGTGCCGCAGAAAAATGCGTTCAATCCGCTGTTCCCGGCCACCGTGCGCGAGGTCGTCCTTTCCGGCTTGTACGGGAAAAAGAAAATGTTCCGCCGCTTGACCAAAGAGGATTACCAGAAATGCGAGGATGCGCTGTACGTCATGCGGATTGAGGATTTGGCCGACCGGCGTATCGGCCAGCTGTCAGGAGGACAGCAGCAGCGTGTGTTTTTGGCGCGGGCGCTGATCAACAATCCGGAGCTTCTTATCCTAGACGAGCCTACAGTGGGGATTGATGCGGAGACGCAGGCCGGCTTTTTCAAAATGATCCGTCACATGCATGAGCATCACCATATTACGTTTATTATGGTATCCCACGATATGGATATGGTACAATCTTATATTGGTAAGGAGCCGATTCAAAAAAACGGCTCGCTTTCATTCTATGTAAAGCATACTCACGAGCCCGAAAATTGCAAGGAGACGAATTTGACTCATTCCATCCAGCAGCTAAGGGAACAAATTGAGGTATTATCGTAAGAAAGACATGCACGGAAGCTGAAGCTAGGAGAGAAACAGGTGGATATTTTTACGGAATATTTTTTTCAACGCGCTTTGTTGGGCGGTCTGCTCATCGGACTTGCGGCCCCTATGATGGGAGTCTTTCTGGTGCTGAGAAGGCTCTCGATGATCGGAGACACCCTTGCGCACGTATCTATAGCAGGGATTGCTCTGGGCTTCCTGATCAATGTATATCCGATCGGCGTAGGGCTTTTATTCGCTGTACTAGCATCCTTCGCGATCGAATGGCTCCGCAAGGCCTATAAGACTTATGCGGAGCTTTCCATTGCTATTATCATGTCCGGCGGCGTTGCTTTGGCTACCCTGTTGTTCACATTGGGGAAGGGCTTTAATATCAACGTCATGAGTTACTTTTTCGGGAGCATTTATACTTTGGACTCGATGGATTTATGGGTCGTTCTAGGGGTAACGGTTATCGTAGTAGCTGTCATTTTGGCAAACTACAAGGAGCTGTTCCTGATGTTCTTTGATGAGGACGCTGCAGGAGTCAGCGGTTTGCCGCTTCGCTTCTATAACATGATGATTACCATATTGACGGCACTGGTCATAACGGTGGCTATCAAGATCGTCGGCGCGCTTCTTGTATCCTCGTTATTGACGATACCGGTCGCCTGCAGCCTGCTTGTAGCCAAGAGCTTTCGCAACTCGCTGTTCTGGTCCGTGCTGTTCTCAGAGATTGCCGTGGTCGGCGGCCTGGTTGCCGCAGGGATCTGGAGCACGGCGCCAGGCGCCACTGTCGTCCTGTGCCTTATTGTACTACTGATTATCAGTATGTTCATCAAGCGCGGCTTTCGTATGTAAGTACGATTCCGCGAAGGCTTTTCTAATGGATGTCTTGTAGAAAGGACCTAGTACATAGAAAGCCGTAAGAAAGGAGTCATCATGGAAGTTAATATATGGATCGCGCTATGGGCTGGCGTGGCATCGTTTATATCGCCCTGCTGTTTACCCTTGTATCCATCTTATTTGTCCTACATAACCGGAATCTCCGTCAGCCAGCTGAGGGAAGGCTCGAATGTCGGCGTCCGCAAGAGAACCGTTCTTCACACCCTATGCTTTATTGTGGGCTTCTCCATTATCTTTTACAGCCTCGGCTGGGGTGCCGGACTCGTATCCAATCTATTCATCGATTATAAAGATCTGCTTCGTCAGATTGCAGCGATTTTAATTTTTGCGATGGGATTGTTTTTGGTAGGGATATTTCAGCCGCAATGGCTGATGAAGGAACGCAAGCTGCAGTGGAAGTTTAAGCCTGCGGGGTATTTGGGCTCCGTCCTGATCGGCATGGGCTTTGCAGCAGGCTGGAGTCCCTGTATCGGTCCGATCCTGTCGGCTATTTTGGCTTTGGCTGCGACCAGTCCGGATTCGTGGCTGCCATTAATTACGGCATATTCCTTGGGCTTTGCCATACCGTTTTTTATCCTTGCCTTTTTCATCGGCAGCACCAAATGGATTCTTCGGTACTCCTCAAAGATTATGAAGATAGGCGGGGGCCTGATGATTGTCATGGCCGTTCTGTTATATACGGATCAGATGACCCGGATCACGATCTGGCTGAACTCCATTACCCCCGATTATCTGAAATTTTAAGTGAAATAGTCGATGCTGGACTTAGGGAATTTCTCGAAAATTTGTTCGGTTATAAACTCACGAAGCGCCGTTGCCTGTTCATCAGGATATACATATTTGCCTTGGCCCCAGCGGCCCCATTTATATTTGCGCTTCGTTTCGTCTAGCTCCAGCTTCGTCTTCGGGTATCTTTGCTGAATGACGGTCTTGGCTGTTTTGGTGAAGCGGTGCTGAATAAGCTCAAAGGTCAAATCAGAGGCAGCTTCTTCGGGAAGCGCCTCTTTTAATTTTTCCAGAAGCTCCCGGTACCCGTCCTCCCAGCCCTCATGCCATATGATAGGAGCGATAATGAATCCCAAAGGATATCCCGCTTTGGCCACTTTCCCTGCCGCGGTAATCCGCTCGTAGAAGCTGGAGGTTGCAGGCTCGAAGTTTTTGATGACATAATCGGCGTTGACGCTGAAGCGGAATCGGGTATGCTTATTATGCTTGGCATCCAGCAGCGGCTCTACATGATGGAATTTGGTCACAAAACGCAGCCGTCCGAGCGGCTCTTTCCCCATAAACTCAATAAGCTCCTTCAAAGAACCGCTTATGTGCTCCAAACCGACCGGATCCGATGTACACGCGGCCTCGAACCGGGTGATCTCCGGAGCCCGTTCTTCAATATATTGCTTGGCTACTTTCAATATATCATCGGTATTGACATACACTCGAATATAGGGCTTTGCTCCAAGTGTCGTTTGCAGGTAGCAGTAATGGCAATGTGCCATGCACCCCGTCGCTATCGGGATTGCATATTCGGCCGAGGGCTTGGATGTATCGAACTTTAATGTCTTGCGGATTCCGACAACGAGCGTTCGTTTGGCTATGCGGTACTTCTCCAGATCGCTGTCTCCGGGCAGATTCGTTATCCGGTTGTGGGAAGTTGTCATTCGGATCGGCAGCCCCTGCTGCTTGGCCCATTCCATAATTTTCTGGCCTTTCGGATATTGCAATGCGTCCGGCTCAAAATATACAAGCTCCGGGACGAACACCTCGGTCTGCCGAAGAGGGGGCGTTAACGTTTCTAATGTCATACCAGTTCTCCTTTTCAGGTGGCATAGATCGGTTTCATTTTCCAACCTTAACTTGCTTCGGGCATCCGGCTGTGATATAGTAAAAGGCGCTTATAATGACCATAGTTTGAACCTGAACGTTGACGCTCACTCGTGGGAAATAACAGAATCGATGAGCGCTTTTTGCAATGGTGACCCATCTTTACCGGGCTGCATACGTATGGTTTAAGAGGTACGGGAGGAAAGCAAATGGCTACACCAAGTATGGAGGACTATCTGGAGAGGATCTACAAGCTGATCGACGAGAAGGGATATGCTCGTGTGTCCGATATCGCCGAAGGCCTGGAAGTGCATCCTTCTTCCGTTACGAAAATGATCCAGAAATTGGATAAAGACAATTATTTGGTTTATGAAAAATACCGCGGTCTCGTATTGACTTCCAAGGGCCAGAAGATGGGAAAACGACTTGTCGACCGGCATCAATTGCTCGAAGAGTTTTTAACGTTAATCGGCGTTTCGGAGGATACCATTTATAAAGATGTAGAGGGTATTGAACATCACTTGAGCTGGGATTCCATCACATGTATCGAGACGCTAATTGAATATTTCAGAAAAGACCCTTCTCGTAAGGAAGAGCTGATGAAGCTGAAACAGGAAATGGACGAATCGTAAAAGCGGGCATCCGACGAATAGAATCGGGTGCTTTTTTTGTTCAGGAAATGATGGCAGGACAGCCGTTAATCTTTTTGCAACAAAAAGGTCAATTATGGTATAGTTTGCGTATATATGCTTGTTTTGAGGTGAATATGGTTGCTGAAGAAGCTGGTTCCACGGTTACAAGTGAATACCATTTACGATATTGATCTGCAGAAATTATGGAATGAAGGCAAACGCGGCATCATAACAGATCTGGACAACACGCTGGTCGGAGCCAAGGCGCCGCTGGCAACGCCTGAGTTAATCGACTGGCTGAAGGTAGTTGGACAAATCGGCTTTCAAGTTGTCATTGTATCCAACAACAATAAGCTGCGCGTAAGCAAATTTGCCGAGCCGTTATCGCTGCCTTTTATTTATCGGGCCAAGAAACCGACCAGAGCTGCATTTCATAAAGCCATGCATCTCATGAAGCTCGGGCCGGAGGAAACGGTCGTGATCGGGGATCAAATGATGACCGATGTTCTTGGCGGGAACCGGATGGGCTTGTATACGATCTTGGTATTGCCGATCGAACGGCGGGATGAAGGCTTGTTTACCAAAGTGGTCAACCGTTCGTTGGAAAAGGCCGCTTTAACCTGGATGAGAAAGTAGGTACACACAGAAGATGACAGAATTGCATTTGGAACAAGAAGCCTGTGCAGGCTGCGGAGTAAAGCTTCAAACCGAGAGTGCCGATAAGCTGGGGTACGTCCCGGACCAGGCGCTAAAGCGCACGCCGGTCATATGCCAGCGCTGCTTCCGGATCAAGCACTATAACGATATGGCAGGGATTACGCTCAATCAGGACGATTTCTTGAAGCTTCTGGGCCACGTTGGAAGCACGAAATCCCTGGTCGTCAATATCGTCGATATATTTGATTTCGAAGGGACGCTGATCAGCGGACTTCCCCGTTTTATAGGAAACAATCCTGTAGTGCTAGTCGTGAACAAAATCGACCTGCTGCCGAAGGTGACGAATTTCAATAGAATTGTCAACTGGGTCCAGCGGCAGGCCAAGGAGTTTGGACTTAAGGTTGTTGACGTCGTGCTATGCTCGGCTAAGCAGAATATGGGATTTGACCGGGTTATCGAGTCGTTGGACAAGCATCGCGACGGACGCGATATTTATGTCGTCGGGGCGACCAATGTCGGCAAATCGACGCTGATCAACCGGCTCATCCGCGACTACAGCGACCTTGACGCCGAGCTTACGACTTCCCAATATCCGGGAACCACGCTCGACTTGGTGAAAATTCCGCTGGATGATGGCACGTTCATTATTGATACCCCAGGGATTGTTTATTCGCATCGCCTGACGGAGCTGGTCGGCAAGAAGGATTTGCAGAAGCTTATGCCGGAGAAGCCGGTCAAGCCTTTGGTCTTTCAGTTGAACGAGGGGCAGACGATCTTTTTTGGCGGCTATGTCCGGTTTGATTTCGTTCAGGGGCAGCGTCAATCGTTCACCTTCTATGTCTCTAACGTGCTATCGCCGCACCGTACCAAGCTGGAGCGCGCCGATGAGCTGTATGAGGAACATAAGGGAGAGCTCTTGGCTCCGCCTAGCCTCGAAGAGCTGGAATTACTGCCGAAGCTGTCCAAGCATCCTGTAAGGATTGCCAAAGGGAAACATTATGATGTTTCGATTTCCGGGCTGGGATGGGTGAAAGTGAACAGCGACGTTGGGGCCGATCTTATGATTCATGTGCCCAAGGGCGTTAAAGTAGCCGTACGCGAGTCGATGATATAATCTGGGGGACGGGGAGTAAGAGAGCATGGGGAACAGTCATTTGGACAGTCACACGATCATGTACGGGGTTTTCGGTGATCCGATTCGTCATTCCAAATCGCCGATTATGCTGAACCGTGCTTTCGAAGTGGCTGGAATTAACGCTGCTTATGCGGCGTTTCACATTTTGCCAGGTCAGCTGAAGGACGCCGTGGCGGGCATCAGAGCTTTGCAGTTCCGGGGCGTCAACGTGACGATTCCTCATAAAGTGGAAGTCATGGATTACATGGACGTTATTGACGAAGGGGCTCGTGTTATCGGCGCCGTCAATACCATAGTCAATGATAACGGACGCCTCACGGGGTATAACACGGACGGCATCGGCTATGTTCGTTCCTTAAAGGAAGAGACCGGACTGGATTTGAAGGGGAAAAAGGTGCTTATACTGGGCGCAGGGGGGGCCGCGCGCGGCGTAGGCTACGCCTTGGCCAAGGAGGGCGCTTCCCACATGTATATTTCCAACCGGAACCCGGAGAAGGCGGTGGATTTGGCGCATTCGCTGTCCCAATTTACCGAAACGACGGGCATGGGAACGGACGCGATTCCGGATGTGATCGGCGATGTTAGCCTTGTGGTCAATATAACGCCTGCCGGCATGCATCCCAATGTAGATACAGTGCCGATGGATACTTCTTTGATTCACGATCGGCTTGTCGTCAGCGATACGGTCTATACCCCATTAGTAACCAGGTTCCTGCGCGAATCGGAGGCCAGAGGTGCGAAGATTCATTGCGGTCTAGGCATGTTCATCTACCAGGGAGCTTACGCGTTTGAATACTGGACAGGAGCTCCTGCGCCGATTACCGCTATGCGTCAGGTGGTCGAACAATCTTTTAAATAACACACGGGTTGAGCGATTGTTTGGATTTTTTTCCTTTCTATGTTCAAACCATCGCTCAGCACGCATTACATTAGAATTGAGGCAAGCATATGTTAACAGGCAAACAGAAACGGTATTTGCGCTCTTTGGCGCATCATTTAAACCCTATCTTCCAAGTGGGAAAAGGCGGCGTCAATGATCATCTGATCCGTCATATCGAGGAAGCTCTAGAGGTCCGCGAATTGATTAAGATTACGGTTTTGAACAACTGTATGGAGGATCGCGGCGAGGTTGCCGAGCAGCTGGCGGAACAATCCGGAGCCGAGCTGGTACAGGTTATCGGTAAAATTATCGTGTTGTATAAGGAATCCAAGGATAACAAAACGATCGAGCTGCCGTAGATCGGCAGACATGAAGCCTCGCTGCCAGGGGCTTTCTTGCATTTTTCATAAATGGAGCGAAAACGAGGTGGAAGCATGAAGGTTGGCATCATGGGAGGCACCTTTGATCCGATTCATATCGGCCACTTAATTGCCGCGCAATGCGCATTCGAACAGGCGGGGCTGGATCAGGTCTGGTTCATGCCGACCAACGTTCCCCCTCACAAACGGCAGGCTCCCGGCGCAACACCGGAGCAACGATGGGAAATGGTATGCAGAGCCGTTGAAGGACATCCTTCCTTTCGCCCTCTCGATATAGAGCTGCAAAAGGGCGGCGTTTCCTACAGTATCGATACGGTGAAGCTGTTAAAGCAGCAGCATCCGGACATCCGCTTCTCCTATATTATCGGTGCCGATATGGTCCAATTTTTGCCCAAATGGTATAAATTCGAAGAGCTGCTGCAGCTGATTTCTTTTATCGGATTGCAGCGGCCTGGTTACCCCCTGGATATCGGGGAGCTTCCCGATCCGGTGAAAGGCTCTGTCACCTTTGTGACGATGCCGCTTATGGAGCTGTCTTCGACCTACATCCGGGAACGGGTGGCGGCAGGAAAAACAATACGGTACATGGTTCCGGACCGTGTATACGATTATATTGAGGAGAGCGGGATCTATGGATCGTAAACAGCTGATGGAGTCGGTGAAAGCCCAAATGCCTGCCAAGCGTTGGGAGCATACGCTAGGTGTAATGGAATCCGCAGTGATGCTGGCGCGTCAATACGGATGTGATCCCGATAAGGCGTATTTAGCGGCCATTCTACACGATGTATGCAAATTTTGGCCGGTCAAGGATCAGGAGAGCATCATCAGGGAAAACGGCCTGCCCGCCGATCTGCTCGATTATGATAAAGAGCTGTGGCATTCCTTTGCCGGAGCTTTTGTCGCCCAGAGAGATTATGGCATCGATGACGAGGAAATCCTGGATGCGATCCGCTATCATACCTCCGGCAGAGCAGGCATGACCCTGCTGGAGAAGGTGGTTTGTCTCGCCGATTATATCGAGCCGGGACGCGATTTTCCGGGTGTGAATAATATCCGTGAAATCGCCGAACATAGTGTAGAGAAGGCATTAGTTGCCGCATTTGACGGTACGATCCGTTTTCTATTGGAAAAGGGGAAAAAGGTGTATCCTTTAACCATGCTTTCAAGAAATAGTCTTATTGATGAAATCAAAAGGCAGGAGCAAGCTGCCGGAAATTTGGATAAAGTACAGTAGGAATACATTGGTCTACTATTATTGGTTCACATATAGAGGAGGAAAATGAATGAGTTTAACCCCGGATAAATTGATGGCCCTTGTTGTTGAGGCAGCTGAAGATAAAAAAGCGATGAATGTGGTGACGCTGGATCTGCAGGGAATCTCCCTGATCGCCGATTATTTTGTGATCTGCCACGGGAATTCGGAGACCCAGGTACAGTCCATCGCTACGGAAATTCGCAAGCGTGCCGAAGAGAAGGGCATACGAGTTCGCGGTATGGAAGGAATGGATACGGCGCGTTGGGTACTAGTTGACTTAGGCGACGTGGTTATTCATGTATTCCACCGCGACGACCGGGAGTATTACAATATTGAGAGACTATGGTCTGACGCGAAAGTGGTTGAGCGGGTATGAGGCTTGAAGCGGGAACGCGTATCAATCTGGAGGTAGCAAGAGAAGTCCCGCCTAACGGATATTTTCTGACAGATGGCCATCAGGATGTTCTGCTGCATTACAGCGAAGTGATCGGAGAGATCAAGGCAGGAGACCGTGTGGACGTGTTTTTGTTCTATGATACGGAGGATCGTCTGGCCGCTACGATGCGCGAGCCGCTCATTCAGCTTGGCGAGGTGGCGCTGCTGGAAGTGGTTGATATCCATCGCCGCTTCGGCTGCTTTCTAGAAATGGGTCTGGGCCGCAATCTGCTGCTCCCCTTCCGGGAGCTTCCCGAGCTGCCTGAGCTCAGACCGCAAATTGGGGATAAAGTATTCGTCCTGCTGGACCATGACCGGCAAGGACGGCTGGTGGCCAAGCTTGCAGGAGAGGCGGACCTGGGTCCGCTATGCTTCGATGCCCCGGCTGCCTGGAGAAATAAATGGGTTAAGGGCAGGGTGTACAAAACGCTGCAAATGGGCACCTTCGTCGTCTGTGACGGCGGTGTGGTCGGTTTCGGCGTGATCGGCATGATTCATGCTTCCGAACGGACCCGATTGCTGCGTCTTGGCGAAGAAGTAGATGTTCGGGTGAGCTTTATCCGGGAAGACGGAAAGATCAATCTCTCGATGCGTGCTCCCAAAGAAGTAGGACGCGATGAGGATGCAGAGAAGCTGCTGCAATTTTTGCGCGAAAGACCGAATGGTTCCATGCCGTATTCGGATGAAACTCCGGCGGATGTCATTATGCAGAGGTTCAAAATAAGCAAATCGGCCTTTAAGCGTGCTGTCGGCAAGCTGATGAAGGAAGGCCTGGTATACCAGGAAGGCAGCTGGACTCACTTGAAGGAAGAACATAAAGGCGGAGAATAATTCTCCAACCGGCAGCAGCCGGACATTCCATGCGGGTTAGACTTCAACGGTCCGCAAGCTGCAGGAATGCCGGCTTTTTTCACGCTTTGGAACAGTGATGCGGTTGTCATGACCTGGGTGCGGGACAAAGCGGAAGATGACAGGCTTACTAGGGGCATTCCCTTTTACGGTGAGCTTACCTATTTCAACATGGAGGTTGAATGTTATGGCTTACGAGCTGTTTGCATATCATTACGATCGCTTGATGGAAGATATGCCGTATGCAGAATGGCTTGACTTTTTGAATCGATGCTGGGACCGATATGGAAGACCGGGAACGATTGCGGATTTGGGGTGCGGGACCGGTAATATAGCCATACCGCTGGCGCAGCAGGGCTATGAGGTGTATGGCATCGATCTGTCGGAGGATATGCTGGCTGTCGCGCAGCAAAAAGCGCATGAAGCGGAACGCGCCCTTGCTTTTCCAGGCAAAGGGAGCGTTACCTGGATGCAGCAGGATCTTAGGGATTGGGGCCTGCTTCAGCCGGTCGACGCGGTGATCTCGCTCTGCGATTGCATGAACTATTTGCTGGAAGAAGAAGAGATTATAGAAGCTCTGGGACAAGCTTATGGCGGCTTAAAAGAAGGGGGTATCTTCGTATTCGATGTTCATACCCCGTATCAGCTGGAGTCCTACGCGGAGGAGCAGCCGTTTTTTTTGAATGAAGACGATATTGCCTATATCTGGACAAGTGAGCTGGATACGGACCGGTGCGAGATAGAGCACGCCTTAACCATATTTGTCCGTGAAAGCGGACGGGAAGACGACAGTGATTCACCGGAAAGGTTTCGAAGAGTCGATGAGGTGCATGTGCAGCGGGCGTACCCGTTGGCGTGGATCAAGGAGCAGGTGCTGGCAGCGGGCTTCCGTGAGGTGGACTGCTATGCGGATTTTATGTGGAAATCCGTTACGGATACGACGCAGCGTGCTTTTTTCGTAGCGCGAAAATAACGTCCTGATATCTTTCGGGAAGCTACCTGAGCAATATCTGGACGACGCCCAAAATAATCCCCCACAAAGGAAGGGATAATGCAATGCCATTCAAAAGACCTGTCATGTTCTCACCTCTGCCATCGGCGCATTCTATGAACCTAGTATTTCCAGCATCGGTGTAATTTAATCATAGTACTTCTCCAGTGGACTCGATTGTCAGGTCAGCGCATGCATACTTGACACCGCTGCCGTTTTTTACATATAATCGCTTTATATGCTGCTAACGGCTGGGATAAGAAGTAGTAACTCCATCCCCTGCTTTTCAGAGAGTCGGCGGTTGGTGAGAGCCGGCGTAGGGGAAGAGCGAACTCGTCTTGGAGCCAGAAGGTGAAGTTCATGCATGAGCAGCCGGGGTTTTTCACACTCGGTCAGCTGAGCTTAGCCGGATCGTCGCCCCCGCGTTAAGGGGAAGAGTGAGCACAGACAAAGCATGTCTGCTGCTAACTAGGGTGGTACCACGGGAATCATGCCTCTCGTCCCTAGCGTTGCGCTAGCGATGAGGGGCTTTTATATTGAGATGTTGATCTATTGAAGGGGGCACAACCGAATGACACAGGAAGCAAAAGAACAGCAGGGCTATAACCCGCTCTTCATCGAGCCGAAATGGCAACAATATTGGGAAAACCATAAAACGTTCAAAGTGCTGGACGACGACAGTCTGCCTAAATTTTACGCATTGGATATGTTTCCTTATCCATCCGGCGCAGGTCTGCACGTAGGACATCCGGAAGGCTATACGGCTACGGATATCGTATCCCGCTATAAGCGGATGCGCGGATATAATGTGCTTCATCCGATGGGCTGGGACGCATTCGGTCTGCCTGCCGAACAGCACGCGTTGGATACCGGAGAACATCCGCGGGATATTACGATCAAGAACATCAATAATTTCCGCCGCCAGATCAAGTCTCTGGGCTTCTCCTACGATTGGGACCGCGAGATCAGCACGACCGATCCCGAATATTACAAATGGACGCAATGGATCTTTATCCAGCTGTACAAAAAGGGTCTTGCCTATGTAGACGAGGTTCCGGTGAACTGGTGTCCGGCATTGGGCACGGTATTGGCTAACGAAGAAGTCATTGACGGCTTGAGCGAGCGCGGTAACCATCCGGTAATCCGTAAGCCTATGCGTCAATGGGTATTGAAAATTACGGAATATGCGGAGCGCTTGCTTGAAGATTTGGAGGAGCTGGATTGGTCCGAATCCATCAAGGATATGCAGCGCAACTGGATCGGGAAATCCAAGGGTGCGGAGGTTGTATTTGCGATCGACGGCCATGCGGATGCAAGCCTGAAAGTATTTACGACACGTCCGGATACCTTGTTCGGCGCAACCTACTGCGTGATGGCTCCTGAGCATGAGCTGGTAGACACTATAACGACTGCAGACCAGGCGGCTGCCGTGAAGGAATATCAGGAGAAAGCCGCTCGCAAGAGCGATCTGGAGCGTACCGATCTGGCCAAGGATAAGACCGGGGTATTCACGGGAGCGTATGCGATCAATCCGGTGAACGGCAAGAAAACTCCGATCTGGATTGCCGACTATGTGCTTGCAGGGTACGGCACCGGGGCGATTATGGCCGTGCCGGGCCATGACCAGCGCGACTGGGAATTCGCGAAGCAATTCGACCTGCCGATCATCGAAGTCGTGAAGGGCGGCGACGTGACGAAGGAAGCCTATGCGGGAGACGGAGAGCATGTGAACTCCGAGCAGCTGAACGGCTTGAATAACGAGCAGGCTATCGCCGCGATGATCGAATGGCTGGAGGCAAACGGCAAGGGTCAGGGCAAGGTGACCTACCGTCTGCGCGATTGGCTGTTCAGCCGTCAGCGTTATTGGGGCGAGCCGATCCCGATCCTGCATCTGGAAGACGGCACTATGAAAACTATTCCGGAGGATCAGCTGCCGCTCTTGCTGCCGGATGTCGATCAAATCGCTCCGTCGGGCACAGGCGAATCTCCGCTGGCGAACGTAACGGAATGGGTGGAAACCGTTGATCCGGAGACGGGCATGAAAGCCCGCCGCGAAACAAACACGATGCCGCAATGGGCGGGAAGCTGCTGGTACTACCTGCGTTTTATCGATCCTAAGAACGACAAAGAGCTGTGCTCCAAGGACCTTCAGCAAAAATGGCTTCCTGTCGATCTGTACATCGGTGGCGCGGAGCATGCGGTGCTTCATTTGCTGTATGCGCGTTTCTGGCATAAAGTGCTGTACGATCTGGGCGTCGTATCGACGAAGGAGCCGTTCTATAAGCTTGTAAACCAGGGCATGATCCTGGGTGAAAATAATGAGAAAATGAGTAAGTCCCGCGGCAACGTCATTAATCCGGATGTCATTGTTAATGAATTCGGCGCGGATACGCTTCGGATGTACGAAATGTTCATGGGACCTTTGGAAGCAACCAAGCCTTGGAACGTGAACGGAGTTGAAGGAACCTACCGTTTCTTGAATCGGATCTGGCGTTTGTTTGTCGGGGAGAACAGTCAGCTTCATCCGAAAATCAGCGCCGACGAGACACTGGGAAGCGACAGCTTCAAACGGACCTGGCACCGTACGATTAAGAAAATTACGGAAGACCTCGAGGCGCTGCGCTTTAATACGGCGATCAGCCAGCTGATGATTTTCGTTAACGAGGCTTACAAAACCGACACGCTGCCTAAGCAAGCGATGGAGCATTTCGTGCAAATGCTGTCCCCGATTGCTCCGCATTTGGCTGAAGAGCTGTGGGAGAAGCTGGGTCATACCGATACGGTTACTTATGCGAAATGGCCTGAATACGACGAAGCTTGGACGGTCGATAACGAGGTAGAAATCGTCGTTCAGGTGAACGGCAAAATCGTCGATCGTACATTGGTTTCCAAGGATGCCAACGAAGCTGAGCTTCAAGAGCTGGCGCTCGGGATGAGCAAGGTGCAGGAAGCGATGAGCGGCAAAGCCGTTCGCAAAGTGATTGCCGTTAAAGGCAAGCTGGTTAACATCGTAGTTGGATAATCATTCAAATAAATAACCGCTCTGCTGCGGCAGGCGGTTCATAGGGAAAAGCGTGAAAGCATCACGTTCTTAATCGTCCTTCGATTCATGAAACAGGGCTTCCACCTTTTCCAGATCTTCTTGGTACTTGGAATGAGTTGTACGGATGAGGCTGTTGAACATCCCGTGCAGCTCTTTTTCCATTACACGGAGTCCTTCTGCGGTAATACCGCCGGGGACCGAAACCCTTTTTTGCAGGGAGGCAGGAGTAAAGCCGCCGGTTGTCAGGAGCTTGCCTGTGCCGAGCGTCATTTCGCTGGCCAGCTGTGTCGCCTCTTCTTCTGAAATACCGGTTTCCTCCACGGAGGCCTGAATGAACTTCTGAATGAAATATGCCAGGAACGCCGGGCCGCAGCTGGACAAATCAGAGGAAATGCGCGTGTAATTCTCGGAGACTCGTATCGGTGCACTGATATAGGACAGCAAATTTTCCAGCAGCTCCTTATCCTCGACATCCAAACGGTCTCCGAAGATACATAAGGTCGCTCCGCTAAAAACGTAATTGGTAATGCTTGGGATGATCTTGGCCACCTTGCAGCGCAGCTGCTCTTCCAGCAGGCGTATTTGCACAGGGCTCGTGATCGAAACCAGCAGCTGATCCGGGTCGGCTGATTCCTTGATTTCTGACAGAACCACCTTGTAATCGGCAGGCTTTACGCATAAGAAAATAAGAGAAGAAGAGGTAACGACTTCTATATTGGAATGGGCCACCTGAAGGCCCGGATAAGCCGCGGCCAAATGCTCCACTTTAGTAATGGTCCGGTTAGTAGCGACGATCTGATCTGGATTCAAAGCCCCGGATTGGATAAATGCTTCTATCAGAATACTGCCCATGCTGCCTGTTCCTATGAATCCTACTTTCATGACTATCCCCCCTGAAAAGTGCAGCCTTCTTAATCCTTATGCACGGTAGTCAATAAATATGATTGCCGGGATTATCGTGATGTCCATTCGTTTGAACAAAGTACAACAACAATTTATGAATAAGTACGTTAAGGAGGGAACGGCGAGTGGCTCTCCCATTTGTGAATAAAACAAAATCCGGGACGGTTCTCCTAGTCGTATCATTAACGGTTGCGCTGGGAGGATGGTTTGGTTATACCGCTTGGAAGGAAGCGGCCCGTGAAGCGGGACAGTGGCGATTGGCGAATGAGGATATGCAGCGTCTGCT
Source organism: Paenibacillus sp. OAS669 (assembly GCF_014873645.1). NCBI lineage: Bacteria > Bacillati > Bacillota > Bacilli > Caryophanales > Paenibacillaceae > Paenibacillus > Paenibacillus sp. OAS669. Next base: position 214,786 of record NZ_JADBDR010000005.1, on the reverse strand, counting down.
AACAGAGCAATCGGAGAAGGGACAGCTGCCGAACGGGGATGCCGGACGCAAGGAGAACCATGCGTCGTCATCCAAGAGCAATCCGGCAAATACCGAGAGCAAGGAGGCGGGCTCGGGATCAAAGAATCCTGATTCAACCGTACAACCCGGTTCAGGAATCCCGGATCAAGCGAACGATATTAAGGGCGGTGAGCTGCCCGGTAACGTGTCGGGCTCCGCAGCTCAGCCTGCTCCGGCTCCTGCAGCGGCGGCCAATAGCAGCGGGTCATCGTCATCCAAAGAAAGCAAGTTGAACATAAACCATGCTACAGAGAAGGAGCTTGATGCGCTGCCAGGCATAGGAGAAAGCAAGGCGAAGGCGATCGTTGCTTACCGCGAGAAGATCGGAGGGCGCTTCAAATCGGTCGATCAGCTGAAGGAAGTCAAAGGGATAGGGGACAAGATGCTGGCCAAAATGAAGCCTTATATTACCGTAGAGCCTTAGTCCTATGAATCCTCTTTTGTTTTCTTACAATATATGAGAAAATAGGATAGACTTCATACATTATTTAGTTAGGGAGGATTTAACGAATGTCTAATGAACGTAAGCTTGGTTTGGAAACGCTGGCAGTTCATGCCGGTCAGGAGATTGATCCCGCTACCCTGTCCCGCGCAGTGCCATTATATCAAACGACTTCCTATGGCTTTCGCGACACGGATCATGCGGCTAATTTGTTCGCTTTGAAAGAATTCGGCAATATCTACACTCGCTTAATGAATCCGACAACGGATGTTTTTGAGAAAAGGGTTGCGGCATTGGAAGGTGCTCCTGCTGCTCTGGCAACAGCTTCCGGACAAGCTGCGATCACTTATTCGATTTTGAATATCGCGGGCTCCGGCGATGAGATCGTATCTGCAGCCAGCTTGTACGGCGGTACATACAATTTGTTCTCCACCACATTGGCGAAGCTTGGCATTACCGTCAAGTTCGTGGACCCGTCCAATCCGGAAAATTTCCGCAGCGCCATCACGCCCAAAACGAAAGCATTGTTTGCGGAAACGATCGGCAATCCCAAAGGAGACGTTCTCGATATCGAAGCCGTAGCGGCAATCGCGCACGAGAACGGAATACCTCTTATTGTCGATAATACGTTCCCGAGCCCGTACCTGCTTCGTCCTATTGAGCACGGAGCGGATATCGTAGTTCATTCGGCAACCAAATTTATCGGCGGCCATGGTACCTCCATCGGCGGTATTATCGTGGACGGCGGCAAATTTGACTGGAAGGCAAGCGGCAAGTTCCCAGGCTTGACGGAACCGGATCCAAGCTACCACGGCGTAGTTTATACCGATGCCGTAGGACCTATCGCCTACATTATCAAGGCCCGTGTACAGCTGCTGAGAGATATGGGAGCGGCGATCTCTCCATTCAACTCCTTCCAGCTTCTTCAAGGGCTGGAGACACTGCACCTGCGTATGGAGCGTCACAGCTCGAATGCATTGAAGGTGGCTCAATTCCTCGAGGAGCATGAAGCGGTAGAATGGGTAAGCTACGCTGGTCTGCCAAGCCACCCTTCCTATGAGCTTGCTCAAAAATATATGCCTAGAGGCCAAGGCGCCATCATGACCTTTGGCATTAAAGGCGGAGTTGAAGCGGGACGTGAGGTTATTAACAATGTCAAGCTGTTCTCGCATCTCGCCAATGTCGGCGATTCCAAATCGTTGATTATCCATCCTGCGAGCACTACGCATCAGCAGCTGTCCGAGGAGGAACAGGCGGCTGCAGGCGTAACTCCGGGAATGATCCGCTTGTCCATCGGAACCGAATCCATTGATGATATTATTTATGACTTGGATCAAGCGATTCAAGCAAGCCAGAAATAAACGGAGCTAATAAGACATGACAACTCGCAAAGATTGGGATACTTACTTCTTGGATATGGCGTATATGGCATCGACACGATCCCAATGCAGCCGCAGGCATGTTGGAGCCGTGCTCGTGCAAGGGAAGAAGCTGTTAGGTGCCGCCTATAACGGAGCGCCTATGGGAGTTCCGGATTGCTCGGAGGCCGGATGCATGCTGGTTGAAGAGTACGAAATGGTAGAACAGGGCGGTGCCGAGCAGGTTGTCAAAAAACAGCGATGCATCCGCACGATTCACGCCGAGCAAAACCTGCTGTTATTCACCGACCCTAAGGACAGGGAAGGCTCCGCCGTGTACGTTACCGATCAGCCGTGCTGGACCTGCGCCAATATGCTGGCTAACAGCGGAATCAGTGAAATTGTCTACCATCGCTCCTATCCGAAGGACAGCGAAAAGGTAAAGTCACTCATGGCGCAAAAAGGGATCACACTGAGACAATTGGAGGCCTACGAGCCTCCGACGGGGACTATGACGGAAGTTCAGCCATAAGCTGAAACAAGGGGGAAGAACCTCTTTCGATGATGATCGAAGGGGGTTCTTCTTTTTTTATGGCTATTTATCGGGAAAGGAGAAGAGCGTGTGAACCGTCCTGTTGTACTTTTTACGCTGCTTTGGACGTTCGGCTATATTGTGGGCTATACGGCGGATATTCCATGGCTTTCATTGTATACCAGCCTTGCTGGAGCCATTGCCGCCATAATCCTATGGATGACGCGCCGTCCCTGGACTCCACTCGTATGTATGCTGCTGGTCATAGGGATCTCCGCAGGATATTACGAGGATTATGACCGTCGCAATCGGAGCGCGCTGGATTTAGAGCCTAACAACACGGCAAGCTCAAGCTTCGAGCTAAAGGGGGTTATCAGTAATCAAGTCGAGGTAGACGGCGATAAAGCCGCTTTTACCGTACGAATGGACGATAAGGCTGGGGAGAGGTTCGCTGTATCCGTCAAGCTTCTCTCGAAGCAGGAACAGCAGGAGGCAATGACATGGCGGCGTGGAGATCACGTCCGGCTGCAGGGAGCTCTGCAGGCTCCGAACGAAGCACGTAATTTTGGCGGATTTGATTACCGCCATTACTTGCGTTATCAGCACATTCATTGGCAGCTAACCGTCAAAGGGGCCTCCAATGTCGAGAGAACAGAACCCGAGGCCTGGACATGGACTCAGGTGCTTCGATGGAATGACCAGTTTCGCTCCATGCTGGGGGATGGGGTAGAACGGTTGTTTCCGAAGGAGCAGGCAGGGTTTATGAAAGGCATGCTGATTGGTTTAACGGACGATATAGATCCCGAGCAGTTCCAGCAGTTCTCCCAGCTTGGACTAACCCATATCATAGCCATTTCCGGGCTGAATGTGGCTATTTTTTTGGCTTGTTTATTGTGGATTATGCGCCGATTAGGCTTCACCCGCGAGACATATCTGATCACAGGGATGATCATGATGCCCGTTTACATTGCCGTCACCGGAGCATCTCCTTCCATTATCCGTGCAGGCTTAATGGCCATGCTGGGGTTGTACGCCGCCTACCGGCATACTTTGAAGGACGGGCTTCATACCGTGTTGATTGTCGGGTGGCTGATGCTGCTGTGGGAGCCTTATTATTTGCTGGATGTAAGCTTCCAGCTCTCATTTCTCGTAACGATCGGTCTTATTCTTGGCGTTCCGTACGCTAACAAGCTGCTGCCCATTCGTTCACGCTCCCTGAGGGATGCATTGTCCATAACGATAGTGGCCCAGTGCATATCTTTTCCGGTTTCGATCTATTATTTCAATCAATTTTCTCTGCTTTCCCTCGCCGCTAACTTCGCCTTGGTACCCGTGTTTAGCATGTTTACGATGCCAGCGGGGACGGCAGCCTTGTTAATCAGCTTTCTGTCCTCAACAGTCGGGCAAGCACTGGCTTGGCTGGTCGCCAAAGGAAATGAATGGATTTTTATGCTTGTTGCTGCGGTGAGTCCATGGCATCTATTTCAGACGATATGGCCTACTCCGGGTATTGTATGGATTATCGCTTATTATGCGGCCTGGGCATTGGTTATTTACGGCTGGCTCAATAGAAAGGGGAGCGGGCTTGACCAGACGGGAGAGGCGAAGGCCGGACCCATGCTGACTGGCGTGCCTGCAGGGAACAAGCCCTTCCGCTTTTCAAGGGAAAAAGCCGTGAAGTCCATCAAAGCCCTTCTGTTTCCAGCGGCTTCCGCAGGTCTCATCCTGCTGCTGCTTTATGCCTATCAGCCGGATCGATGGAGCCGGGAGGGGCAGGTGAACTTTATGGATGTGGGGCAGGGTGACAGCATCATGATCCGCTCTCCGCAGAGCGGCAGGATTATTTTAGTCGATGGAGGTGGGACGGTCACCTTCCGCAAGCCGGGCGAGGAATGGAAGCAGCGCTCGGATCCGTATGAGGTAGGACGCAAGCTGCTGGTGCCCATGCTGAAGAAAAGAGGGGTTCAGCAGATCGATTACTTGATCGTGACGCATCAGGACGCGGACCATATTGGAGGACTCCAGGCTGTATTGGAGCAAATTCCGGTCAAGCAGCTTATTTTTAACGGAACGGCGAAGCCGACAACCGGGGCCGAGACTTTATTTCAGACAGCATTGGATTACGGTGTCCAGCTGGTTAAAGCTTATGCGGGCGACGTCCTTAAGGTCGATGAGGAGACGCGTCTTCAATTTTTATTTCCCCTTCCTTCGCAGCAGGGCAATGCAGGGATTCGGGTAGAGAAGGAGCAGAATGCGGAGTCTGTCGTTTTTTTAATGGACATGCAGGGAACGAGGTGGCTGTTTACGGGGGATATGGAGCAAGCCTCAGAAGCAGCTGTGCTTCGAATGCTGGAAGGAGCGAGTGCTTCAGGATTGGATGTTATCCCTTCAGGGGATCGCCAAAAATCGGAATCTATAGGTCCGATTGATGTTCTGAAGGTCGCGCACCACGGCAGCAAAACCTCGACGACCGAAGCATGGCTGGATGCATGGCAGCCCAGGTACGCGGTTATTTCCGTCGGCCCCAATAATGTATACGGTCATCCTCATCCTACTATATTAGGCCGATTAGAAGCGAGGGACATTCGTATTTTGCGTACGGATGGCCACGGCGAGGTTCAAATGCGGATCAACGATGGCGCTATCCGGATGCGAACGAGATTTCTTGAAGACTCAGAGCAAAAATGACAAATATTTGCTGTTATTGAGCATCGAATCGCATAGAAATTGGAAATGGCAGGGTTTACAATGAAATCTGCAACATACGACCATGCCAGCTACAACAATTTCATAGTAAAGGGAAGAAGCATGAGAAGACAATCTAGACGCAAGCCTCTTATTGCGGCGGGAGCTGCTATTTGCCTGGGAATAGTAGCTTTGCTGTTCGTTATGGATAAGCACCGGAATGATCAGATGGCTGCAGCACTCCCTTCCGCCGGTTCGGACAAGTCTACTCAAGAATTGCCTATCGTCAGCAGCGTATTAACTAACCCGTCAACAGTAGAGATTACATTCGGCGGTAAGCTCAGCTCTTTCAGCGCCTCCGATTTGGCCATCAAAAAAGCCCAGGGAACCTGGTACGGGCTGGAACCGCTATTAAGCTCCAGTCTCCCGGTTAACAAAGTAACGACCAAGGAGAATAAAAGCCACCAAACGGTTGCCGTAATGGAGCTGGAGCAAGCGCTGAACCCGGATGCGACGTTTAGCAAAGAGGAGGTTATCCTGCCGGGAAAAGCCCCTTATTTCACAGCAGATTATTATACGGGGAGCAGGGAGCAAAATATCGAGCAGGCGAATCACCTGATCTCCTGGCAGATGGACAACGGCGGCTGGTTTAAAAACATGTCCAAAGAATACAAAAAGCCTTGGGATGGGAAAGTGCTTCGCTCCGAATGGCGCACGAAGGACGGACAGGACATCGGGACGATCGATAACGAAGGTACGACGAACGAGCTGCTCTTCATGGCCATGGTATATAAGGATACAGGGGATTCGAAATTCAAAGCATCGGCTCTCCGTGCCATCGATTTTTTATTGAAAATGCAGTATTCAAGCGGAGGGTGGCCGCAGGTATACCCGGCAAGAGGCAATTATTCCGATTATGTAACTTTCAACGACAATGCCATGATGCGAGTCATGAATGTGCTTGCTCTTGCGGTTAAGAAGAAATATCCTTTCGATACCGACTTGATTGACGATGACAGGCGCCAGGCCATTCAGCATTCGCTTGACCGGGGGCTGGAATATATTCTGAAGTCCCAGATCATAGTCGACGGCAAAAGAACCGCCTGGTGCGCGCAGCATGATCCGGTCACGTATGAGCCAAGGCCGGCGCGTGCCTATGAATTTCCATCTATTTCAGGGTCGGAATCGGTTGCAATCGTTCAATATTTAATGTCGCTGCAGAAGCCTTCGGAGGAAGTGAAGGACGCGATAGAAGGTGCTCTGAACTGGTTCGAAGAAGTCCGCTTAAAAGGGATCAAATACGTTCCGCGCGATCCTAACAAAGTGTACTTAGTTCCTGATGCCAAAAGCTCAACCTGGTACCGTTTTTATGAGATCGGCACGAATCTTCCGATTTTTTCCGGTCGTGACTCGGTCATCAAGCATGATTTAAGTGAAATTGATGAAGAAAGACGAAATGGCTACGCATGGGCGGGAACATGGCCCGACAAGCTGCTGCAGACCGCCCGGACGACAGGTTATTTTGAAAATCGTGTTTATGTGCAGGTCGTCCAGACGGATTCCAAGTCCCCGACGGGGCAAACCTTACAGCAAGGTCAGCTATCGGTCGTCACGGCTCCGGATTTGAAATAATTATCACTAGTTGTAGACACCACCGAGCCGTTGGATCTGATTATGGAAAAGATCTTAACCTTCCTAAACCGCGGCCAGTAACTCGCCGAGAGGAGGCTTCTCCTCTCAAGGTTTATCTTTTTGGCGGATTAGGTGCTTATCCTTGTCATCCCCTTGATCATCCCGCTCCTCCTTCTCCTGCTTCTCTTTATGAATTTCAACGGGAGTATGCCCTGTTATGGCATCGAAAGGGGTGTAGTCACTGTTTGGAATGCCTTTTCCTGAAATTATTTTTGCTGTGATGATTCCTAACAACACAAGAATGGGCACGATAAGCGAGAGGGTGGCGTATAAGGCAAAGTCCATAGGAAAACGTCCTTTCGGCAGAAAATGGGTGAGCTCAGCTAGCACATCACTATACCAAATAAAATGCTCTATAATACGTACAGCATGCAAATTCGTTCCGGTCATTCAAAAAAACGGGGGGGCCAATATATGGCGGTTGTTGAAAAATGAAACAATCGCTTGAATATTTTCGACCGTTCCCTTATAGTGTAAGATTGTGTGAGTCTTGTAAAAGACTTCATGGGTGGGTGAGGGAATTGAAAAAGAAGGAAAAGACATGACATCTAAGAACCGTTGGAAAGCCATTTGGTTCGTCTTGTTGGGCGCCGCCTCTTACGGCGTGTTGTCAACTTTCGTGAAGCTCGGTTACCAGAGCGGATTCTCGGCAGCGGAAATTACCGGCAGCCAGGTATCTTTTGGCTTTATCGTCCTTTGGCTCTTAAGCCTAACGAAGCTTCGGCAGATGAAGGGAATTACACCAGGGATCATCCTGAAGCTCGTGGCAGGCGGAACGTTTACAGGACTGACAGGCTATTTTTACTACCAATCGCTGCAGGTGCTTGATGCATCATTCGCCGTTTTGCTCCTGTTCCAGTTTACCTGGATGGGGATGCTGCTGGATTGGCTGGTAGAGAAAAGGTTGCCGACTCTGTTCCAATGGATCGCCATGGTGCTGACCTTGGCAGGCACGGTGCTTGCCTCTGGTATTGTTTCGGGTACGGTATCGCGTCCAAGCGCTAGCGGGATCGGACTCGGTTTATTGGCGGCCTGCTGCTATACGATGTTTATCTTCTTCAGCGGCAGAGTGGCGACGCATTTGCCGGCACTGTTTCGCAGTACGTGGATGATCACGGGGGCTGCATTGATTGTGCTGATCCTGATGCCGCCGCAATTTCTGTGGAACGGCTCGCTTGCTCAAGGACTGTGGAAATGGGGAATCTTACTAGCCGTGTTTGGTATGATTCTGCCTCCGTTTTTGTATGCCAAGGGCGCGCCTTTTATCGAGACCGGATTAGCGGCCGTGCTGGGTTCTGTTGAGCTGCCAGTGGTCATAATTTGTTCCGCCCTGCTGCTTCATGAGCAGACATATCTGCTGCAGTGGATCGGAATAGCGATCATTCTGCTCGGAGTATTCGTTTCAGAACGAAAGACGGCATCACCGTCCGGTGAAAAAGCTTGATTAGCCACTATTCATAGGGGCTTTGATGTAACGACTTATACAAAAAAGCAGCACCTGTACGATTAAACAGGATGCTGCTTTTTTTGCTTTGTTATATTTCGGGGTACCCAGCCAACTATTTGGATTCAGCTTTATAAGGCAACGCCCATTCTTCCAGGGGTTATGTTGCAACATAATTAATAAAGTGCTTTATCAATAGGGAAGCTTTGAGAGCCCCATGCCTTCTTGTTCGTCCAATCCGCTGCTCCTTGCCAGAACGGGTCCTCCTCGGGCAAGCCCAGCGGCAGAAATACAGCAGAGCACAAGTAGAGGCTTCCGGTAGAAATGTAAGTTTCCCCGACCTCCGGCTGATGCCCGCAAAAACCGATCGTAAGCCACCCTTCCTCGTCGAAAGTCCCCGGCGCTTGAATCATTCGCTTCATAACGGCTGTCAGCGCGCATCGCACCTGAGCAGGCTCCAGGCTGGGGTCCAGCTGATGCTGCAGAGCCATTTGACTGAGCAGCTGGAAGGCTCCGAAACGGTATGCCAACGAACGCCCGATAGCAGGGAAGGTTCCTTCCGGCGAGATGGATCTTTCCTGTTGAACGGTATAGCGCCTTGCACGGCGAATGACGTTCTCTTCCATCTCAGCCCAAGTCGGGTCTTCACCCTTAAGCGCGGCTATAATATCGACCAGCATAGGCTGGATAACGAAGCTGTTGTAATAATCGGCATGGAAGTCCGGTCCGTCCCCATAGACGCCGTCTCCCTTATACCACTGCTCATGCTGTTTAAGCGCATAATCGACACGCATTCGGTCCCACTCCGCCCCGGCACGATATAATGCCGTCTCAATCATGGCGGAGAACAGCAGCCAGTTATTAAAGAAAGGTTTACGTGTACGTGTGGATTGCAGCGCCCGGATAACATTCTGCTTCACATCCGGGTTCAGCTTGTTCCACAGTTCCTCCGGTGCGCGTAGCAAAGCATGCGACAGGAAAGCTGCGTCAACGATCGGCTGATAGCCTTCGGAGAAATTCATGAAATCCGGTGAGGACGGATCCGTGGCAGCTTCAATCGCCCCTCGGGCCAGCTCGGCATAGCGCTCACGCAATCTGCCTTCCTCACCGGTACGAGCCCCGTGTTCCAGCCAGGGAGCCATTCCCGTTAATAGACGTCCGAGCGCCTCCAAATAAGTGAACAGGTGTCTGTCGTCCACCTTGCGCTCGATTGGCATTTTAGCCTTTAACTGCCGTTGATTTAAATGATAAAGCACAGGCTGTGCAATTCTGCTCATAGTATCGAGCCAAAAAATGCGGTCTTCACTTCCAACGGACATAGCCACAATCCCCTCTCCTTATAAGACAAGCATCCATCTCATTTTCACATCATTTTACATCAATTTACGACAGGGGTCATTGGTGAACCTGACAATAATCTTTGTGGGAAAAAGCGGTTCTTGGCAGAAATAAGTTCTTCTCTAAAGCTCCCGGGATCGGACCTGTTTTTGCAGGACAAAAGGGAAGCGATCCTAGTATACCTGCAAGCCAAAATTTGATATTCTAAGTAGAGTTCATGAGGTGCAACATTTTATTCATTGCGTTCGTTTATATAGTTGCAAGAGAGGGGGATCCCAGTGGTAGCGCCAGAACTGATAAAGGCTGCCCAGTCGGGCGATCGCGACGCTCTAATTACCCTACTGCGTGAAATAGAGAATCATGTATATCGGACTGCTTATTATATTCTGGGCAATGAGCAGGACGCTATGGATGCCGCACAGGAAGCGTTAATACGGATTTATACGAAAATCAACTCATACGAAGAGAAGGCTCAGTTCAAGACATGGGTACAACGGATTGTCACTAATCTATGTATAGACAAATTCAGAAGAACCAAGCCTACAATTTCCATTGAGGAGCATGAGCTGAATTTTACTGCAAACAAGACGGTAGAAGATGAGGTAATGTCCGCATATGTTGCCCAAGATATAAAAGAGGCGATTGATAGGCTGCCGGAACATCATCGATCGGTGGTTGTACTGCGATATTTGCAGGATTTTTCCTACAACGAAATTGCCGAATCTTTAGATTTGCCCATCAACACGGTGAAGTCCTATTTATTCAGGGCAAGGCAGCAGTTACAAACGTTGTTGCAGGATTACAAAAAAACCAAAAGCGATACGGTCAGAGGGTAGATCGTTATGCGCGGCGGAACGGATAATAACAGACAATAAGGATTCTGCTTTCGTCTTTGTAAAAATATCAATTGTGAATTGTTTAGAAAGGTAGTGTGCGGGATGATGTGTCAAGAGGTGATCGAACTCATGCAGAGATACCTCGATCAGGATCTCGATGAATTGGAATATGAACAAATGCTCGGGCATTTGCAGCAGTGCTCGGAATGCACAGAGCTGTTTCAACGGCTGGTGGCATTGTCTGAGGAGCTGGAGCAGCTGCCGAAGGTAACCCCAGCCTACAGCCTGGTGGATGCCATTATGCCTAAGCTGCAAAGAATTGATGAGGGCTTCCCGGCCGTGGAATATCCGGCGGCTCCTGTCATGGCACAGCCTGAACAATATAATGAGAAGAACAACAACGAGAAAGCTGCCGTATCTATAGACCAGGCAGCGGGATGGCGGAAAAGAATTCGCGGGCTCGTTTCCATGCGTATTGTCGGCGGTGTGGTTGCTGCCGGTCTGGTTCTCGGGTTCTTCGTATTTGAGCAGCAGGAGAAAAACAGCAGCATGCAGGATGCGGGACCCATGCTGTTATCTTCTTCGCAGTCCAAAACGGAAAGCGCGGACTCCGCGGCTTCTTCGGGGGCAGGGAATTCGACGCAGCCGAAGGCGGCAGGAGCGGCCGAACCGTTTTTGGATAGGAATGTGGCAAAGGAAGCACCAAAGCCGGATTCCGTTCCGACAGCCCCGGCGGCTTCTCCTGCACCTAAGGATGCGGAGCCAAAGGTTTCGGCCAATGGCGGTGGCAATGAATCGGGGGCGTTGACAGATCAACTGAAGAAATCAGTAGATACAGCTCCTGTACAAGAGCAGCAGGTAAATCAGCAGCAGCAAGCTCCTCCTGCGGGCGCAGCAGAAGAGCCTAAGCTGCCGGATGCGGGTGATCAAGCTCCGGCGTCCGAGCCCGAGGTACAGCCGTCAGAAGCCCCTGTGAATGAGGGGATGGCCCCTCCTCCTGTCAGTGCTTCACCGGAGCGAACCGGCGGTGCCGTCAGCAAGATCGTGGCTCCTGACCACGGACACCCGGATTCCAGCGGGGAAGAGAACGATAGCAGATCTTCTATGCCAGCTCCCGATCAAAAGGCAGGAATGATGGGGATAACGAATCATGATTCCGAAGACAAGACGAATCAGGAGGAGCCAGGATATAATCGGCTGTATTCGGCAGCCTCTGCGGGTACTCCGACCGCATTGGCCTCTCAGGATAAGGCTTATATCGCGTCTGTCAATGATAACCATCAGGTTATTATTACCGATAATCAGCAGAAGGTTCTCTATACTTCACCCAACAAGTGGACGGATAAAGACAAGATCGAATTGGTGGAATGGACGGAAGGCAATCTGCTGACTTACCGTGTAAGTAACGATTCAGGAACAACGACTTATGTCATTCATTTAAAAGACAAAACGGAAATAAAAAAATAAGGATTATGCCGCGGCAGTCACCAAATTGTCGCGGCGTAATATAATATGGTGTACCGTCACTCTACGAGCGCGTCGTATGACCACCACGGGGAAGGTTTCTAGAGCTTTCCTCTAAGTGTTTATATAGATGGGGTTTCGTGCAAAGGGATTATGTCTAAAACCTGCAGGTTTTGACGTAATCCCTTTGTTGTTGCTACAATGGCAAAAGAAGAATGTAGGGGTGGCGGAGATGGATTATAAAGCGGCATTAAAACAAATTCAACAGGGGAGGTTTGCTCCTGTTTATGTGTGCTACGGTGCTGAATCTTACCTGATTCACGCCTTGATAGAAAAGCTGACGGACAAAATGATCGATCCGGAGCAAAAGCCTTTTGCCGTAACCAAATATGACCTGTCGGAGACACCGCTCGATACCGTCATTGAGGAAGCAGAGACACTCCCTTTTATGGTGCCCCGCAAGCTTGTTGTGGCCTCTAATGCCTTGTTCCTTACTGGGGCCAAGGAAAGTGCCAAGGTGGAGCATAAGCCCGAACGTCTAACCCAATATTTGAAGACGCCGGCCGACTTCTCCGTCATTGTGCTGACGGTGGATGCGGATAAGCTCGATGAGAGAAAGAAGGTGGTCAAGAGCTTGAAGGAGGCGGATTGCCTCGTTTCCTGCGCTTCATTATCGGCGGACGACCTGTCCCATTGGGTGAAGCAGGAGGCTGAGAAGGCAGGCTTCTCGTTCGCGCCGGGTGTCATCGAGCAGTTCATTATGTATACGGGGACAAGCCTTCAGGCTTTATCGAGCGAGCTGGAAAAATGCGCGCTCTTCGTCGGGCGCGGAGGGGTTTTGACGGAGGATGCATTGGAGCAGCTGGTCACGCGTACGATAGAGCAAAATATTTTTATCCTGATAGAGCATATTGTACAGCTGCAATTGGAAAAAGCATTTACGATGCTTTCCGAGCTGCTGCGCAGAAAAGAAGAGCCGATCAAGATTATGGCTTTAATTGCCCGTCAGTTCCGCATCATGTTCCAGGTAAAGGACTTGCAGCAGCAAGGCTACTCCCAGCAGCAGATGGCTTCCCAGCTGGGGCTGCATCCATATGCAGTGAAAATTGCGGCAGGCCAAAGCAGCCGTTTTGAGCTGAAGCGGCTCGCGAACATTTTGGATCAATTATCCGATTTGGATTATCAGATGAAGAGCGGCAAAATCGACAAGGTACTGGGGCTTGAAATGTTTTTATTGAAGCTGATTGCTTAAAGTGTGGGACATCTGAGCTGGAGGGGGAAAGATATACTCCGATAGCTCGGATGATAATTACAACCGATGCCCTTAGAGCTTATCCATTCTACAGGAGTAAAAAAAGACCGATTCCCAATGGGAACCGGTCTTTTTAATTAAGCCTGAGCAGAAATCGCGTTCAGTTTTTTCGCTAAACGGGATTTTTTGCGGGCAGCGGCATTTTTATGGATTAAACCTTTAGTTGCTGCTTTGTCCAGTTTTTTGCTGGCAGCAATCAAGGCTGCTTTTGCAGTTTCCACATTGTTGCTGGCTGCAGCAGTTTCAAAGCTCTTAACTGCAGTGCGAAGAGCGGATTTGTGAGATGCGTTGCGAAGACGACGCTTTTCACTTACTTTTACTCTTTTAATCGCGGATTTAATGTTCGGCATTGACGTTCACCTCCTAATACGACTTGCATTCCTACATTCGATGCCTATTTGTTGACAACTCTTGATATTCTAACATGCCCCATATCAAATTGCAATAGAGTCATTTGGGCGGGTCTGACAATTTTGAATAGCGCTCATTCCTTTATCACACACTAACGATGCATGCTTATGATGAAAGGAGATATGCCCGATGGATTTAAGCGCTTATTCGGTCCGGACTGACCTGGCTCTCGAAGCGCATGATTTGGCTTCTTCAGGCGAGCAGCTCATCCCGGGAGTACATAGGTCTGTAGATAATCAGGATGGCATTCGGATCAGCACGATCGATATAACTTCGAATGAAGGCGCCCAAGCAATCGGCAAGCTTCCCGGTCATTACATCACCATCGAGGCTCCCGAGCTTCGTCAAAAAAACACCGATCTGCAGGACCGTGTTGCCATGGTGATAGCCAAGGAATTTGAGGCGTTTTTGAAAAAGCTCAACATAAGTCCGAACGCCAAGGTTCTTGTTATCGGGCTGGGCAACTGGAATGTGACGCCGGACGCGTTAGGCCCTATTGTCGTTGAAAATATAATGGTCACCCGCCATTATTTTGAGCTGATGCCTGATCAGGTAAGTCCGGGGTACCGTCCTGTCAGTGCCGTGGCACCCGGGGTGCTTGGAATTACCGGGATCGAGACAGGGGATATCGTCCAAGGGATTGTGGAGAAGTCCAAGCCGGATTTGGTCATAGCCGTCGATGCTCTTGCCTCTCTATCCCTCGAAAGAGTCAATACGACGATCCAAATAGCCGATACGGGCATCCATCCCGGGTCCGGAATCGGAAATAAACGCAAAGGATTGACACTGCAAACCCTGGGTGTACCGGTTATTGCGATCGGGGTGCCGACGGTAGTCTTTGCCTCCACCATCGTCAATAATGCGTTCGACATGATGCACAATCATTTTCGGAGACAGACCGATAATACGGGAACCATATTGGGTCTTCTGGATAAAATGCAGGAAAATGAACGTCTGGAGCTGGTTAGAGAGGTATTAAATCCGCTCGGGCATGATCTGCTGGTAACCCCGAAAGAAATCGACCAGTTCATTGAGGACATTGCCAATATTATTGCGAGCGGCTTGAATGCAGCTCTCCATGAGGCCATCGACGCCGATAATGTAGCGGCTTATACACATTAATCCTGCTTTACCATAGGGACATTCGGTCAAGCCGTTCTACGGCTTAGGGCGGGTGTCCCTATTGCTGTTGTTTTATGCTCTCTATTAAAAAGGAATCTCAAAAAAAGCCTATGACTATGAAATAGCAGTTCTATCTTCTAGCATCCTCTCATAGATTTAAATTAGAAGGCAGGACGATGGATGAAGGATGGGTGCTAGTTACTAGGCAGAGGATGCTTCGATGGCTTGCAGCGAATATGATGATAGTTTTCCAGAAAGGAAAGCTTGTAACGCTTACGAAAGACAGCTTTCCTTTGGAAAGCTTGGATTGTTAGAAAACCTTGATTTGCGAGAACTACACTGCAAACGGAGGTGGGGTATGCCTCGGAGGAGTTTACGTCCGCCTTTGAAACCCGTGAAAATACCGCTAAATATAATGACATTTCACGGGTTTCAACAGGATACCCCACCGGAGTATATGGGCAATAGTTCAAGTGCTGTGTTTTTTAACAAACTAGCTTTCCTGCGGAAAGCGCAGCAACGCTTACGAAGAGAGCTTTCCTGCGGAAAGCTCTGTAACGCTTACGAAGATAGCTTTCCTGCGGAAAGCTCTGTAACGCTTACGAAGACAGCTTTCCTGCGGAAAGCTCTGAGGAGGGAACCAAATGAAATGGACTGCAGTAACGGTAAATCTGAACAAATATCGCAAAGCAGGACAAGACCTGGGAGTATACGTTCGTATCATCAGTTTTTTAGTAGCAGGCTGCCTGTTCTTTTTCATAGCGCTAGGCTTGCTTGGATACGCTCAGGCGAGATGGAGCAATACGACGCCGTCGTCCTCCATGAAAGGATTGGCTGCGGCGGTATCGAGTCAATTTTTTATGGATATGATGGGGATGGAAATGCCGCACTTGCAAAAAAATCGGCAATCGTTCACCTTTTCCCAGGCTAACGTATCCGGGTTTCTCTTTTCTTTGGTTACGGATCTCAATATGAAGGATCCCAAGACGTTTATCGCGAGAGAGATGCCGGGGTTAACAGAGGACCGGTCGGTGGTTCTGCGCAAGAGCAGCACGACTGGCAACGATGGTCCGGAGGATTACAGCCCCAAAGGCGATGCTCTTCCAAAAATCGGCGAAGGAGCTGAAGGCTCGATAACTGCCAACCCCACAGCCCCTAAAGAAGGAGATGCTGCCGTGATCGGGCCTGCCGTTCCTGCCCCTTCGGCACAGCCTCCAAAGACAGCCGGCAAAAATGTAGCCTTCATCTATCAAACTCATAATACCGAATCCTATTTACCGGAATTGCCCGGTGTAACGGACCCGGATAAAGCATACGACTCCAAAAAGAACGTCACGCTGGTCGGCTTGCGACTGGCACAGAAGCTGGAGGAGGACGGTATTGGCGCCGTTCACTCAGATATTAACTATCCGGCAGTAGAAAAGAAATTCTATTATCCCTATTCCTATAAATACTCTTTGAAAACTTTGCAGGAAGCGACGACATCTCACCCGGATTTGAAATTTTATTTTGATATTCACCGTGATTCGCAGCGCCGCGAGAAAACGACGGTAACCCTTAACGGCAAAGATTATGCACAGCTGTACTTCATCATTGGGGGGAAAAACCCGGATTGGAAGGAAAACGAGCAATTCGCTTCTCAAATTCATTCGGCTTTGGAAGCCAAATATCCGGGAATCTCGAAAGGAATGTTCGCTAAAGCGGCGGAAGGCAATGGCGTGTACAATCAGAACTTTTCTCCTAACAGCGTGCTGATCGAAGTAGGCGGTGTGGACAATACGCTGGAAGAATGCTATCGAACGGTGGATTTACTGGCCAACGCTATTACGGAGGTTGTACTGAACGTGCAGAAGGTGGACGGCGGAGTTCAGAACGATGCCAAGGAAGCCAAGAAAAATTAATGGGTGTTTGAACCAGCGGGGGCGGATTCCATGAAAAAGTTTTATGTAAGATTGCTGATTATCGTTCTTGGTATCGGGTTTTGCATCTTTTTCGGCGTCGATATGGCTACGCGAGGGGTCGAGAGAATTCAGGGGCCGATCTCCTCGGACGCAGCCATTGTCAAGCCATGGCAGCCGGGTGGCAAAACGCAGGAGCAGAAGCCGAACACTACCGGCTCCAAGTCAGCAGACTCTTCCTCCCCCAAGGAAGAAAAGGCAAAGGAACAGGTGGAGCCTGCCGAGCCCAAAACGGAAATTTCCAAAGCAACCGGGATTAACCGGTTAGGCAACAAAATAGGCGAGCTGCTGCAAATCATTGCCTTCCACGGCATAAGGTGGTTTGTTGCGCTATTTGATACGATTACTTAATCAGGTTTACGGCAACGATCCATTGCTGTGCACCCTCACAACTGCTATAATTAGAGGTATTGTAAATTTGTAGGTTAGTGAGGGTCTCCGCAGATGGATATTCAAGCAAGACAGAAGAAGATTAGAAACTTTTCGATTATTGCCCATATCGACCACGGCAAGTCGACCTTGGCCGACCGGATTCTGGAGTATACCGGAGCGCTCTCCTCACGCGAGATGCAGGAGCAGGTTCTGGACCAGATGGATCTGGAGCGGGAACGGGGCATTACGATTAAGCTGCAGGCCGTACGTTTAAACTATCGTGCGGATGACGGGGAAGAATATATTTTAAATTTGATCGATACGCCGGGACACGTCGATTTTACGTATGAGGTATCGCGAAGCTTGGCCGCCTGTGAAGGCGCTTTGCTCGTGGTGGACGCAGCCCAAGGCATAGAGGCACAAACGTTGGCTAACGTGTATCTGGCTCTGGATAACAACCTGGAGATCCTGCCGGTGATTAACAAGATTGATCTGCCGAGTGCAGATCCGGAGCGGGTCAAGCAAGAAGTTGAGGATGTTATCGGATTGGATGCAAGCGAAGCGGTTCTAGCGTCAGCGAAAGCAGGAATCGGGATTAAGGAAATATTGGAGCAGGTCGTTCAGAAGGTTCCTGCCCCTTCAGGAAATCCGGACGAACCTTTGAAGGCGCTGATTTTCGACTCGCACTATGACCCGTACAAAGGGGTTATCGTTTACGTTCGTGTCATTGACGGCTCGATCCGTGCCGGCTCCAAGATCAAGTTCATGGCGACCGAGAAAGTATTCGAGGTGATTGAGGTCGGCGCATTCAAGCCGCGCATGACGATCGTCGACTCCCTGGATATCGGCGATGTAGGGTTCATTGTAGCCGGAATTAAAAACGTCGGTGACACCCGGGTCGGGGATACGGTGACGGATGCCAAGAATCCGGCTCCGGAGGCACTGCCGGGGTACCGCAAAATCAACCCGATGGTATTCTGCGGATTATATCCGATTGAAACCAGCGATTATAACGATTTGCGCGAAGCGCTGGAGAAGCTTCAGCTGAATGACGCTTCGCTGAGCTTTGAACCGGAAACGTCGACCGCTCTTGGCTTCGGCTTCCGCTGCGGCTTCCTGGGGCTTCTGCACATGGACGTTATCCAGGAAAGGATTGAGCGGGAATTCAATATCCCGTTGATTACGACCGCACCGAGCGTTGTGTTCAAGGTGACTTTGACCAACGGCGACGTTCTGAGCATCGAGAACCCTTCCTTATTCCCGGAAGTGGGCAAGATCGATTTTGTGGAAGAGCCTTACGTCAAAGCGGCCATCATTGTTCCTAACGATTACGTAGGAGCGATTATGGAGCTGTGCCAAAACAAGCGCGGCGAGTTTGTCAATATGGAGTATCTCGATACAACGAGGGTTACGCTGACGTACCAGATTCCGCTGGCCGAAATCGTGTACGATTTCTTCGACCAATTGAAATCGAGCACCAAAGGTTACGCCTCCTTCGATTATGAGCTATCCGGCTACAGAAGATCTAATCTGGTGAAGATGGATATTCTGCTGAACGGGGAACAGGTGGATGCCTTGTCGTTTATCGTTCACCGCGACCGCGCCTATAACCGGGGACGCATCATTTGTGAGAAGCTCAAGGAGCTGATTCCTCGCCAAATGTTCGAAGTGCCTATCCAGGCCGCAATCGGACAAAAAATTATTTCCCGGGAAACCGTCAAGGCCATGCGCAAAAACGTATTGGCCAAGTGTTACGGCGGTGATATATCGCGTAAACGGAAGCTTTTGGAAAAGCAAAAGGAAGGTAAAAAGCGGATGAAGCAGGTCGGAAGCGTTGAGGTTCCGCAGGAAGCGTTCATGGCCGTTTTGAGAATAGACGAGTAGTAGGTACAGGCAGGTGCGCCAAGCAAGCGCATCTGCTTTTCACATTAGAAGGGAGGGAGACGCGAAATGATGTACCAGCGTCAGGAAACGCCGCAGGCTGTATATATTCACATCCCGTTTTGCACGAATAAATGCCATTACTGCGATTTTAACTCGTTCGTATTGAAGGGCCAGCCGGTGATGGATTATTTGGATGCGCTGGAGAGGGAGATGGAGCAGACCGTAGCTGCAGTACCGCCCGGCGAAATTGAGACGATCTTTGTTGGGGGCGGAACTCCGACCGTATTGCTGCCAGATCAAATGGAGAGCTTTTTGCGAAGAGTCCGAACGTATTTCCCTAACCGGTCCCCGCACATCGAATTTTCAATGGAGGCGAACCCGGGAACAACGGACTTGGAGAAGCTTCAGGCCATGAAGGAAGGCGGCGTCAATCGGATCAGCTTCGGCGTGCAGTCGTTTGATAACGGGCTGCTGGAAGGGATCGGACGCATTCATAATACCGACGATGTGCACCGCAGTCTGGAAAATGCCCGCAAGGTCGGCTTCACCAACATGTCCATCGATTTGATGTTCGGACTTCCGAAGCAGACAGTTGGCATTTTGAACGATACTATAGACAAGGCTCTGGCGTTGAATTTGCCTCATTACTCCATTTACAGCCTGAAGGTGGAGGAGAATACGCTGTTCCATACGCTCTACCAGAAAAATCAGCTTCCTTTGCCAGAGGAGGATGAAGAGCTGAGTATGTTCCTGCTTATTATGGATCGTTTGAAGAATGCGGGATATTCGCAGTATGAGATCAGCAATTTTGCCAAGCCCGGCTTTGAGAGTCGCCACAACAGCATGTACTGGCTGAACCGCAGCTACTACGGCATCGGTGCCGGCGCTCACGGCTATACGTACGGCAACCGCCACATCAATATTAAAGGGGTACAGCCTTATATCGATGCAACGCGTGAAGGACTGCCAATCCTTGAAAGGTATGAGATCAGCGAGCAGGATGCCATGGAGGATTTCATGATGGTCGGTCTGCGTCTGCTTCGCGGCGTTAACCGGGCGGACTTTCAGCGGCAATTCGGGCGGGAGCTGGAATCGGTCTTCGGGACCGAGTTGAACAGGCTTATCGGGCAGAACCTGCTGGAATTGACGGAGAGCGGATACCGTTTGTCGCCGCAAGGGATATTGCTCGGAAATGAAGTATTCGGGGCGTTTTTAAGCGAATAGCAGGGGGGACAACCCCTCGTCATTAGGAGTATATCCCGGCGGAGGAACCGTAAAGAGGGACTGAGCTTTGCTCGGTCGGTCCTTTCCTGAAATTTTCAGGAGTGAGCATTTTTCTTATTGAATTCTTTATACGTCTTGTTGTATATTTATTCATATCTTATTTTTTCTATGAATGGTGGGTTTTCTATGGCAGTCACATGCAGAAAAGCAACAGAAGACGATATTGAAACGTTATATGAAATTATACAAGGATATGCAGAGCAAGGGATTATGCTGCCAAGATCGAGAGAAACCTTGATCGAGCAGCTGGATACCTTTGTTGTGGCTGTTATAGAAGACCGTTTGGTCGGCTGCGGTTCCTTAACGCGGTTAGGACAGGATCTGGTTGAGATTCGCTCGCTGGGCGTGACGGGAGGATACAAGGGACAAGGAATCGGAAGCTCCCTGGTCGACACTCTGATCGAAGAAGCAAGACGCCAGGAAATCCCTAAGGTGATGGCATTGACCTACGAAGTATCCTTCTTTGAGAAAAACGGCTTTACGGTCGTACAGAAGGAGATTTTTCCCGAGAAGGTATGGCGCGACTGCATTCACTGCAAAAAGCAGCATTGCTGCGATGAAATAGCCGTTTTGAAGCGGCTGGATTGACTTGACACAGACCTTCGGGTCTGTTATTTTTGTATTATGATTTAGCACTCAACAGTTCGGAGTGCTAACGGCGAAATAATCATGTAAATCCTGGTAATCATTTGGGAGGGTTGAATATGTTGACCGAACGCCAGCGGCAAATTTTAAGTGCTATCGTAGATGATTATATTCGTTCAGCAGAGCCGGTAGGCTCCCGCAGTATTTCCAAGCGCGGAAATGTGGGATTCAGCCCTGCCACCATTCGCAATGAAATGTCCGATTTGGAGGAAATGGGCTATTTGGAGCAGCCGCATACATCTGCAGGACGAATACCGTCCCACAAAGGCTACCGTTATTACGTTGACCATCTGGTCACCTTCGGCAGCCTTGCGCAGCATGAGGTGGAGGCGCTCAAATCGTTCTTTTCAGAAAAGATGCAAGAGATGGAGCAAGTCATCCAGCATGTGGCGATGATGTTGTCCAATCTTACTAATTATACATCGATTGTTATGGGTCCGGAAATGTTCAGCACTACGCTGCGCCATCTGCAGATCGTTCCGTTGAACGACCGTACGGCTGTCGCTATTATTGTTACGAATACGGGACATGTCGAGAACAAGACGGTGACGATTCCGGAAGGAATATCGGTTTCGGAGATTGAGAAATTCGTCAATCTGCTTAATATCAGGATGCAAAACGTACCGCTGCTGCATTTCAAATCCAAGCTGTTCAGCGAGATTGGAGAAGAAATGCGCAGCTACGTGACAGGCTATGAAGAGCTGATAGCGATGCTGAACAATGTCGTCGAGCACGACGATGAGAACCGTATCGTGCTGGGCGGCACAACCAATATGCTGACCCAGCCTGAATTCCAGAATATGGAGAAGGTCAAGAGCATTCTCGATCTGCTGGCGGAGACACCTGTACTTGCTAAGCTCATTACAGGGACGCCTACAGGTATACAAGTCAGAATCGGCAGCGAAAACTCGTTCGAGGCTATCAACGATTGCTCCTTGATAACCGCATCCTATTCGTTTGAAGGCAAGCACCTCGGCACCGTAGGGATTCTCGGACCTACCCGGATGGATTACGGCAAAGTGATCAATTTGCTCGATCACTTGTCCAAAGATATGACCTTGATGCTGGAGCGATGGTATAAATGAGTCAGATGAAACCTGTCACGCACGAAAGCGATGATACGTATGCTACGCTGTTGAATAACGCGGGGGCCATCCGCGCAATTTGTTCGGCTGTCGAAGGTACGCTCGGGCCCAAAGGACTTGATACGATGCTGGTCGGCGGACAGGGCGAGGTCATTATTACGAATGACGGCGTGACCATACTGGAGAAGATGGACGTTACGCACCCGGCGGCGCGCCTCCTGATTCAGGTCGCACGCTCGCAGCAGCAGCAGGTCGGCGATGGAACGACGACAGCTACGGTTCTGGCCGGAGCGCTGGTAGCCGAGGGAGTCAATCAGGTGACGCGCGGGGTGCCTGTAGCCAAAGTCGTTAAAGGGATTCAGCAGGGGGTCGCTGCAGCGCTGGAATCCCTTGCCAAGCGGAGCAGGCGGATCGAGGGCTTAAAGGATCCGCTGTTGTATCGCATAGGCTATATTGCCGGCCGCGAGCATTCCGACCTGGCAGAGCTGGTCCTGGAGGGAGTCCGACGGCTCGGGGTTCATAAGCTGCAGGAGGAAAACTTCCGTTATGCGGATGTCGTGATTTCTCACAGCCGGGCGGTTAGCGAAGTGTGGCCCGGCCTCCTGATTCAGAAGAAGCCGATCAATTCCCAGCTCGAATTCCCGCCGGACGCCGCTTCGGTTCTGGTGTTTCAGGACGCATTCGAGCCGGAAACGATCGATGAGGAAGCGCTGATGACCGAAGCGGGCTTCCAGAAGCAAATGCAGCTGAAGGAGCAGTTCCGCAAATCGCTCGAGAAGCTCGTAGAGCTGCAGGTTGGACTTATTGTTGCCGATCGGGGTGTGAACGCCGAGGCGGAGCAGTTCTGTACGGACCATGGCATTATGGTCGTACAGCGCGTGCCGAGATCGGACTTGAGACTGATCTGCGAATATACGGGGGCCCGCCCGATTCGGCGCAGCGGGCTGCGCAAGCCGTCCTCCGAGCTGGCAGGCTATCTCGGCTTCGCGGGCCGTGTCTCGTACGATGAGCGGCTTGAATGCGTCCGGATGGCCGAGGGCAAAGGCAGGACGCAGGTGACGATCGTCGTCGGCGCCAGCACAAGCGAAGTGGTAGGCGAACGCCTGCGCATCGCCAAGGACGCCGCTTCGGCGGTACAGGCCGCACTGCGCGGCGGCTGTCTGCCTGGCGGGGGCGCAGCCGAAATGGCCGCGGCCTATGAGCTGGATCGCTTGAGAGAGACGATCCAGGGCATGGAAGGCTTCGGCGTAGCCGCCGTAGCTCAAGCGCTTCGCAAGCCGCTGGCCCAGATCGTTGTCAACGCGGGATATAACCCGCTGGAGAAGGTCGAAGAGGTCAAGGCGGCGCAGATTAACGCGGGCTCCGATGCACTCGGCGTCGATTGCGATACCGGATTGGTTATCGACATGCTGGAGCACGGCATCGTCGATCCCGCTCATGTGAAGCTGCATGCTCTGCAGGCAGCGGGAGAGGTGGCCGCGGCAGTGCTTCGCATTCATACGGTTATCAAGATGAAGCAGGCCCGCGCTGAAGAATAGCTTTTATCCGGTCACCCGCAGCTCCATCATCTATGATTGCTTACATCAGGGATGGCTTGGTTAAAATAAATAAATAGAACCTTATCGGATTCAGATTAAGGAGGTGACAGAGATTGAGTACTGAACACAAAAACCAATTCGAAGAACAAGCGGACAACGGGCAAGAGGTTGACGCTACATATAACGAAAATGCCGGAACTGAAGCAGAACAAGCAGAAGCAGCAAGCGAGCCATCGAACGAGCTGGAGCAGCTTCGCCAGCAGGCAGAAGAGAATTACCAGCGTCTCCTTCGTGCGCAAGCGGATTTTGATAACTTCAGAAGACGCACGCGTCAGGAGAAAGAGGAGTTCGCCAAGTATGCTTCCATGAAGCTGGTTGAGCAGCTTCTTCCGGTAGTAGATAACTTCGATAGAGCTTTGGCTGTTGGCAGAGACAGTAAAGATTACGATGCGCTGCTGAAGGGCGTCGATATGATTTTCCGCCAATTGGATCAAGTTCTAGCAAACGAAGGCTTGAAAGCTATGGATGCCGTAGGACAACCGTTTAATCCCGAGTTCCACCAAGCGATTATGCAGGTGGAATCCGATGAGCACGAGGAAGGCATCGTAGTGGAGGAAGTACAAAAAGGCTACATGCTGAAGGATAAAGTACTGCGTCCTGCCATGGTGAAAGTAAGCTCCTAGACCCAGTTTAAGTAAGAGGACCTATGGCTTAACGCGAACCCCATTCCTTTATTGCCTAAGGAAACGCATTTTTCACCGTCATCTATCATGACATCAATGCTTCATCAGCGCATCATGCGACCGTTTGTAAATTAAAGGAGGTTTAATCCAACATGAGTAAAGTTATCGGTATTGACTTAGGAACAACAAACTCTTGCGTGGCCGTAATGGAAGGCGGAGAAGCTGTTGTTATTCCCAATGCGGAAGGCAACCGTACAACTCCATCCGTAGTCGGCTTCAAAAAAGACGGAGAGCGTATCGTTGGGGAGACGGCAAAGCGTCAAGCCATCACGAATCCGGACCGTACGGTCATTTCGATTAAACGTCATATGGGTACAAACCATAAAGAAGTGATTGACGGTAAAGAATATACACCTCAAGAAATTTCCGCAATGATTTTGCAAAAGCTGAAAGCTGATGCAGAAGCATACCTTGGAACTACGGTAACCCAAGCGGTTATTACCGTTCCGGCTTATTTCAACGACAGCCAGCGTCAAGCAACGAAGGATGCCGGCAAAATTGCAGGTCTTGAAGTTCTTCGTATCGTCAACGAGCCTACTGCGGCTGCATTGGCATACGGTATGGAGAAATCCGAAGACCAAACGATCCTCGTATACGACTTGGGCGGCGGTACGTTCGACGTTTCTATTCTTGAGCTGGGCGACGGCTTCTTCGAAGTTAAAGCAACCAGCGGTGACAACCGTCTGGGCGGTGACGACTTCGACCAAGTCATCATCGATTATTTGGTAGCCGAGTTCAAAAAAGAGCAAGGAATCGACCTGAGCAAAGATAAAGCGGCAGTTCAACGTTTGAAGGACGCTGCGGAAAAAGCGAAGAAAGAGCTTTCCGGCGTGTTGACGACGACGATTTCCCTGCCGTTCATCACGGTAGTGGATGGAGTTCCTCAGCACTTGGAGATCAACCTGACTCGTGCCAAATTCGAAGAGATCTCCGCTTCCCTAGTTGAAAGAACTATGGGGCCTACTCGCCAAGCGCTAAGCGATGCTGGCTTGTCTGCAAGCCAAATCGACAAAGTGGTACTTGTCGGCGGATCTACTCGTATTCCTGCCGTTCAAGAAGCTGTAAAACGTTTGATCGGCAAAGAGCCGCATAAAGGTGTTAACCCTGACGAAGTCGTTGCATTGGGCGCTGCCGTTCAAGCAGGCGTATTGACAGGCGACGTAAAAGACGTTGTTCTTCTGGACGTAACTCCATTGTCTTTGGGTATCGAAACTGCAGGCGGCGTATTTACGAAAATGATCGAGCGCAATACGACGATCCCTACAACCAAATCGCAGGTGTTCACCACATATGCTGACAATCAGCCTAGCGTTGAAATTCACGTGCTCCAAGGGGAGCGCTCCATGGCTAGCGACAACAAGACATTGGGCCGCTTCATTCTGGGCGATATTCCTCCGGCTCCGCGCGGAATCCCGCAAATCGAAGTTACCTTCGATATCGACGCCAACGGTATCGTTAACGTAAACGCTACGGATAAAGGAACAGGCAAGAGCCAAAAAATTACCATCACCTCCTCCAGCGGCTTGTCGGATGAAGAAATCGACCGCATGATGAAGGATGCGGAAGCTCATGCTGATGAGGACCGCAAACGGAAAGAGTTGGTAGAGGCTCGCAACAATGCCGATCAGCTGGTATACTCTGTAGATAAAACGATTAAAGATCTTGGCGACAAAGTAGACCAAGGTGAAATCGATAAAGCGAATGCCGCAAAAGAAAAAGTGAAAAAAGCTCTGGAAGGCGATAACCTGGACGAAATCAAAGCGGCAACGGATGAGCTGACTGAAGTTGTTCAACAGCTTTCCGTCAAGCTGTATGAGCAAGCTCAGCAAGCGCAAGCAGGCAATGCGGGTGCAGCCGGAGCAGAAGGCGCGCCTAAAAAAGAGAATGTCGTAGACGCGGATTTTGAAGTCGTAGACGACAAGAAGCAAGGCTAATTCACGGTAGTTCAACCCTATAGCGTATGGAAAGGTCAAAGCTGCCTGTCGGCTTTGACTTTCCGTATGTTGATTAGGAATTTCGGCTATCGGCGATAACGTCATGCTTGGAATACAGACTGCAGCACACACGTTCAGGTCGTTCATCCTGCCTGGTTAGCAATTATCACCATATAGGAAATGCTGTTTCACTACGATGATTTGCCCGGTGAAAGGATTTCCTATTGGCGATAAAAACCGCGATGAACGAGTCGCGCATCTATGAAAGAACGTCGTTAGACGTTTTCTCATGGCTTTAAGAATGGGAGTGGAACAATGAGCAAACGCGATTATTACGAGGTACTTGGGGTAAGCAAGAATGCTTCGCAAGACGAGATCAAGAAGGCTTATCGCCAAATGGCCCGAAAATTCCATCCGGACGTTAATAAAGCTCCAGACGCCGAACAAAAGTTCAAGGAAGCGAAGGAAGCCTATGACGTTCTGAGCGATGATCAAAAGAAAGCGCAGTACGACCGTTTCGGCCATGTAGACCCGAACCAGGGCATGGGCGGCGGTGCAGGCGCGGATTTTGGCGGCTTTGGCGATCTGTTCGATATGTTCTTTGGCGGGGGCGGGCAGCGTCGTAACCCGAACGCTCCTCAGCGGGGGAACGACTTGCAGTACACGCTGACCATCGAATTTAAAGAGGCCGTATTCGGTAAAGAAACCGATATTCATATTCCTCGCACGGAAACCTGCGATACTTGCCACGGCAACGGTGCGAAGCCTGGAACCAAGCCGGAGACATGTACGGTTTGTAAAGGTACAGGTCAACAGGAAGTGGTT
Organism: Paenibacillus sp. OAS669; assembly: GCF_014873645.1. Taxonomy (NCBI): domain Bacteria; kingdom Bacillati; phylum Bacillota; class Bacilli; order Caryophanales; family Paenibacillaceae; genus Paenibacillus; species Paenibacillus sp. OAS669. Next base: position 187,822 of record NZ_JADBDR010000005.1, on the reverse strand, counting down.
CAGAACACGGCATTTGGCCGGATCGTCAACCGCCGTGTATGTTCGGCCTGCGGCGGTCAAGGCGTAACGATCAAGGAAAAATGCGGTACCTGCCACGGCTCCGGAAAGGTGAAGAAGCAGCGCACGATTCACCTGAATATTCCTGCGGGTGTGGACGATGGAGCACAGCTTCGTGTTTCCGGCGAAGGGGAAGCAGGGACTCGCGGAGGTCCTCCGGGAGACTTGTATGTGGTTATTCGCGTAAAGCCGCATGATTTCTTCGAACGCGAGGGTGACGATATTTATTGCGAAATTCCGCTGACGTTCGCACAAGCGGCATTGGGTGATGAGATTGAAATTCCTACGCTGACGGAAAAGGTGAAGCTGAAAATCCCGGCCGGAACGCAGACCGATACGTATTTCCGTCTGAAGGGGAAAGGCGTGCCCCGCTTAAGAGGCTACGGGCAAGGGGACCAGCATGTGAAGGTCGTCGTCGTAACGCCTACCCATCTGAACGACGAACAAAAAGAGCTGCTTCGCGAGTTTTCGCGGCTCAACGGAGAAAATACTCACGAGCAGCAGCAGTCCATTTTTGAACGCATGAAAAAAGCGTTTTTAGGCGAATAAGCTGAACACACTGACAGGGGCACCTGTCAGTGTGTTTTTTATTATTTTCAGATCTCTCCGTAAAATACCTGAATCGGCTCCGCAGCCATGACCCAGCTTATTTGGGACTTCTTATGCATAGAAACCATGTTTTTGCGGACAATAGAAGGAGTCTTAATCCACATTCGCATTCACTTACTCGGAAGGAGAGATGCATGATGCCTGGAAAGAAGCAGCCGCTTCAATCTAACAAGAAGCTTCCCGTTGCCAAAAACGAAGATGTTGAATACAATGCCGAATTTGCTGACGAAGAGGATCTGGAGGCTCGTGAACGCGCAGAGCAGGCGGATGCACGTCAGCAGTCCTAGGCAAGCCGACAGGAGGCAAGCTGATTATGGCTGAGAAGAGTATTATGGCTTTCTTTCAATCCCCCGATCAAGCGGAACGTATCGTTCCGAAGCTAAAGGCTCTTAGGGTCGTCGACGTTTCCGTGGATGCAATTCATCATAACGCTGCCGCAGGTGTCAGCGAATCGATGAATCCGGCGACAGGAACGTTTCCCGGGCTTTCCTTTTTAACCTATGGAAACGAAGGTCAAGGGATAGACGAACGCATTCTTACTGCGGCTAGCGTCGATGCCAGCGGAATGAGCGCGCCTATGGAAGAAGTGTTCGGCGGGGGCTTTAACGGAACTGACAGAATGGATGCCGTACTAACGGTTGTTGTGAACGAACCTTATTATGAGCAAGCCCTTCGCGTCATTACCGAGGCCGGGGGGAAATTATAAGACCAATCAAAGCTTCCTTAATGGGGAAGCTTTTTTGTTTGCCGGAATTATTGTATACTGGGAATCATGTGCATTGCCATAGTTGAACGTTTAGGGAGGATTTTAGACATGCGTTGGCATGAAGTTACCGTACATACGACAGAAGAAGCAATTGAGATGATTACGAATTTTATCCATGAGCTCGGAGCGGGCGGAGTATCGATAGAGGAATCGGGGACCTTGAACAAACAAAGAGATACTTCCCTTGGGCAATGGTATGAGCTTCCTCTTAACGATATCCCGGAAGGACGTGCCGTTATCAAGGGCTATTTTTCCGACACGACAGAGATGGATTCCATTATGGAATCACTGAAGCGGTCGGTAGAGCAGCTGGCTGATTATGATATCGATACGGGAAGCCCGACTTATGAGCTGAAAGAAGTGGACGACGAGGATTGGGCTAACGCGTGGAAGCAGTATTTCAAGCCTTTGCGCATTTCCGAACGATTGACGATCAAGCCGACCTGGGAGGACTATCAGCCAACCCCTGAGGAGCTGATTATCGAGCTTGATCCTGGCATGGCATTTGGTACGGGGACTCACGCTACTACCTCCCTCTGCCTGAGAACGCTGGAGAAGGTTATTCAAGGCGGGGAGGACGTTATCGACGTAGGAACAGGCTCCGGCGTCCTTGCTATTGCAGCATCCAAGCTGGGGGCCAAGCATGTATTAGCCGTGGACCTGGACCCGGTAGCTGTATCAAGTGCTACGGAGAACGCAAGGTTGAATGGATTGGAGTCAAACATAACCGTCAAATTGTCCGACTTGCTTGGGGTTTTGAGAGAAAGCGAAGCGGAAGGCTCGGAGGCATCTCTGGGCGTGAAAATCCCGGTTCAGGTGGTTGTCGCTAATATTTTGGCGGAGATCATCCTCCTGTTTGTGAAGGATGTCTACGATGTATTGGCCCCTGGAGGCACCTATGTGGTTTCCGGGATTATCAAGAGCAAGCAGGATGACGTAGAAAAAGGGCTGGCGGAGGCCGGATTCACGGTAACCGAATGCCATGAAGACCAAGATTGGGTCGTTATCATCGCCCGAAAGCTGTAGGTGGAGTCTATGGATTGGAATTCGTTCTTGCCTTTTCCGGTCGAGCAGCTTCCGTTTGTATTTGTTGTGCTGCTGATCGGCTTTACGGTGCATGAATTTGCACACGCATTTTTCGCTGACCGGTTCGGGGACCCGACTCCCCGTTCCATGGGTCGGCTTACGTTAAACCCGAGGGTTCATCTGGATTGGCTCGGGATGATCTTTTTTCTGATCATTGGAATCGGGTGGGCGAAGCCGGTGCTGGTGAACCGTTCCCGCTTCAAAAATCCGCGTCTCATGGGGATTATCGTATCGGCCGCCGGTCCGGTCAGCAATCTTGTTCTTGCCTTTATCAGTCTTATTATTTTTTATTTGCTGATGAAATACCAAGCGCTGGACCATGCATCGAACGGCGTCGGTATGGCGGTGAAATTGTTTTTCAATCTGATGATATTGCAAAATATTTTTCTGTTTATCCTGAATCTGCTGCCGCTGCCTCCGTTGGACGGCTACCGGATTGTCGAGGATTTGCTCCCGACCTCTATCATGATGAAGATAAAGGCCTATGAGCAATGGCTGTTTTACGCTATATTGCTGATGTTCTTCATTCCGCCGATTCGCCGCGTAACGATAGGACCGGTTTTTGCTCTGCAGTGGGATATATTGGACGCGCTGAACCGCGTAGTCTTGTTCATATTCGGGAAATAGCAACGTACAGGAAACAGCTGCCGTCATTCGGGTATTGCTGTAAACGGTGGCTTTTTCATAAAAAAAGTTGTATGATGAAATTTGATGCTCCAAGCAGTTGATATGTGAAAGAGAAAGTAGAGAAGACCATGCAACGTTACTTTATTGCACCCGAGCTTTTCCTGGAATCGTCCGTAGCCATAGTCGGAGATGATGCCCACCATTTGAGCCGCGTCATGCGTGCCAAGGCAGGCGATCAAGTCATTGTCAGCGACGGCATGAGCCGCGAGGCGCTGGTCCGCCTAAGAGAGCCGGCAAAAGACAGAGTGGAAGCAGACATTATCGAATGGCTGCCTATGACCCATGAGCCTGCGGTAGAGGTTTGGATAGCGCAAAGCTTGCCCAAGGGCGACAAGATGGAGCTCGTTATTCAAAAAGGGACCGAAATCGGCGCAGACCGGTTTGTTCCCTTCGTATCGGAGAGAACGGTCGTTCAGTTGGATGCGAAAAAAGAAGGAAAACGGATCGAACGCTGGCAAAAAATTGCCAAGGAGGCCGCCGAGCAGGCTCACCGCAACCGGGTGCCCGCTGTAGAGGCGCCTCATTCATGGAAGCAGCTGCTGCAGCTGATCCCGCAAATGGATGCGGCCTGGATCTGCTATGAGAAGGAATCGGGACTTGCATTCAAAGAACAAATCCAAGAGGCTTTGTCCAAGAGCAAAGCGTTTCGTATAGATTCATCCGATGGTGAAGGAACAGGCCATTTGGGTCAACGATTGAAGCTGATGCTTGTCATTGGCCCTGAAGGCGGCTTTACCGAGCAGGAAGTGCAAGCGTCGGAAGCGGCCGGATGCCGTTCCGTCAGCTTGGGAAGACGTATATTGCGGACGGAAACGGCAGCAATGGTTGGTCTTACGTGTATTTTGTACGAAACCGGAGAGATGGGAGGATAACGAAGATGCCTACAGTTGCGTTTCATACGTTAGGCTGTAAAGTTAATTTTTACGATACGGAAGCGATTTGGCAGCTGTTCAAGCAGGAAGGCTATGAGCAGGTCGATTTCGAGTCAACCGCGGATGTATATGTTATCAACACTTGTACCGTAACGAATACGGGCGATAAGAAGAGCAGGCAGATGATTCGTCGCGCGGTTCGCCGCAACCCGGAAGCGATCATAGCGGTTACAGGCTGCTATGCGCAGACGTCCCCGGCGGAAATTATGGCTATTCCGGGTGTCGATCTTGTTATCGGTACTCAGGATCGTGATAAAATCATTCCTTACGTGCAGCAGCTCGAGAATGAGCGCAAGCCGATTAATGCGGTTCGCAACATCATGAAAACCCGTCAGTTCGAAGAGCTGGACGTTCCCGACTTTGCAGACCGGACAAGAGCGTTTTTGAAAATCCAGGAGGGCTGCAATAACTTCTGTACGTTCTGTATTATTCCTTGGTCCCGCGGTTTGATGAGAAGCCGGGAACCGGAGAGTGTTCTGAAGCAGGCCCGGATGCTTGTGGATGCCGGTTATCAGGAAATTGTTCTGACAGGTATTCATACCGGCGGGTATGGGGAAGATATGGAGAACTACAGCTTGGCGAAGCTGCTCTGGGATCTGGATAAAGTGGACGGGCTGAAGCGTATTCGGATCAGCTCGATCGAGGCAAGCCAGATTACGGACGAGGTGCTGGAGGCTCTGCAGGGCTCGGATAAAATGTGCCGTCATCTGCATATTCCGCTCCAGGCAGGACATGACGCCGTGCTGGCCAGAATGCGCCGTAAATATACGACGGCCGAGTTCGGCAGCAAAATTGAGAAAATCCATAAAATTATGCCCGGCGTGGCTATTACGACGGATGTTATCGTCGGCTTCCCGGGGGAAACGGACGAAATGTTCCGAGAAGGATATCGTTTCATGGAGCAAATGCAGTTCTCTGAAATGCATGTGTTCCCTTACTCCAAACGCACAGGAACTCCTGCGGCGCGGATGGAGGATCAAATTGACGAGGAAATTAAAAATGCACGTGTGCACGAGCTGATCGATTTGTCCGAACGGATGCAGCTGGCCTATGCCAAGCAATTTGTCGGCCAAGTCCTTGAGGTGATTCCGGAGCGAGCTCATAAAGGGGAGGCTAACAGCGGCCTCATTATGGGATATTCCGATAACTACATTCAGCTTGTGTTTGAAGGCAGCGAAGATTGGATCGGCAGCGTATGTAAGGTGAAGGTAACGGAAGCGGGCGTAAATGAGTCCCGCGGACAGCTGCTGCGTCTTCCTGAAATGTCTCGCGCTTTGATCGTGTAGGGCAGCAATAAGCAAGGATTTCATTCCGGTTCCAGGGTGAAATCCTTGTTCTTTCTCAACTAAACGGAAAGGGTGGGCCGCATGAAAGAAATATCTGCTGGAGGGGTTGTATTCCGGAAAAACGGAAATGAAACGTATGTACAAATGATTCAGGATCGCTATGGCAAGATTACGCTTCCCAAAGGGAAAATGGAGCCTGGAGAAACCGTCGAACAAACGGCACTTAGGGAAATTTTGGAAGAAACGGGTATTGTCGGAGCGATTGTGGAGCCCATAGAGACGATCAAATATCAGTTTACGATGTCGGGTGTAGGTCTGGTCGATAAAGAGGTTCATTACTTTCTGGTCGAGGCGACCGGCGGTACGCTGCAAGCCCAGGTTGAAGAGATTCGGGGCGTCGAATGGCTGCATCCCTTGGAGGCATGGCATCAGCAGACGCATTCCGGGTACGGTAATAACGATAGCGTTTTGAAAAAGGCTTTGCATACTCTCGGGTACGAAGTGAACTAAGCCGATAAGAGGAGCCCATGGTTTTGTATGGCGCTCCATTTCTATTAGATCCTTCGCCCGCTTTAAATACATAACGATACACAGGCAAGTAAGTATAAGGAAGTTTCATTAGGAGGAACGGCTACATTGGCATCTATTTTTTTAAACAAAAAAAGAAAAAAACGGCTTGAAGCGGGGCATCCCTGGATTTTCAAAACGGAAGTGGAGCGGTTCGAGGGCGAAGCGGAGCCGGGGCAGCTGGTCGATGTATACACTCATGCGGGACAATATGGAGCCACCGGCTATTGGAACCCCGCCTCGCAAATTGTGGTCCGAGTCGTTTCTTATGAGCCGATAGCGGAGATGACGCATGAATTTTTCGCCGAACGGTTTCGCCGCTGTCTGGAGCACCGAGACCGCTTCCTGCAGGGGGCTCGTTCCTACAGGCTCGTTTACGGAGAAGCGGACTTTTTGCCGGGGCTCATCGTCGACCGTTTCGAGGATGTTCTGGTCGTTCAAATATTGACTCTTGGCATGGATCGGGTTCGCGATGCTATTGTGTCTGCGCTGATAGAGGTTGTCCGTCCTTCCGGCATCTATGAACGAAGCGATGTGTCGGTACGAGGGCTGGAAGGACTGGAAGAGCGGACGGGACTGCTGTACGGAGAATGTCCGCAGCATGTTCGCATTACAGAAAACGGGCTGCTGCTCGATATTGATATCATGCAGGGGCAGAAGACCGGGTATTTCTTCGATCAAAGGGAAAACCGTGCCGCAATAGCACCGCTGATGCTAGGATGGGGCAAACGGAGCGGGATTGCGCTCCAAGAGGTTGTCGGGGAAGACGGGGCCGGACAAGGGGTTATGGCTCCGTTCAATGCTAACGGCAAGCAGGTGTCCTTCCCTTACTGGGATGGCGCGACAGTGCTGGAATGCTTCTCCCATACGGGAAGCTTTACTTTGAATGCCTGCAAATATGGGGCCAAGAAGGTTACCTGCCTCGATATTTCCGAGCATGCAATTGAGAGTGCTAGAACGAATGTCAAGCTGAACGGCTTTGAGGACCGTGTTGAATTTGTCGTTGCAGATGCTTTCGAATATTTACGTGAGCAGGTTAGAGGGCTGGATCAGCGTGCTGAGCGCGGTCAAGCGGACAAGAAAAAGGTAGATACCTCCCAGCCTATCCAGGCGAAGGGCAGGACATGGGATGTCGTCATTCTTGATCCTCCGGCATTTGCCAAAACGAGAAGCGCTGTGGAAGGCGCATGCAGAGGATATAAGGACATCAACCTTCATGGAATGAAGCTGGTCAATGAAGGAGGCTATCTCGTTACTGCGAGCTGCTCTTATCATATGAAGCCGGAATTGTTCCTGGAAACGATTCATGCAGCAGCCGTCGACGCTAAAAAAATATTGCGTTTAATCGAGTTCCGCGGCGCCGGTAAGGACCATCCGCGTATCCTGGGTGTCGATGAAGGGCATTACCTCAAATTCGCGATATTTGAAGTACGCAGCAAGTAAAAAAATAAGTAGTCGAATCTTTTAACGAAGCAGCGGTGAACAGGAGCTCTACCGTCCTGGATAGCCGCTGTTTTTTGTTTAGCTTAGGGATGCAGCCGAATCAGGCTGCCGGGTGAAGCAAATGGGCTTGAAATTGAAGCTTTCCGAACTTATAATGGTAATGATAATTATTCTCAAATTAAGACTTGCTTTGGACCGGCACAGAAAAGGTGGGACTCGACAATGAATCAATTAATCGATATAAAGATGCCCTTATGGGAAGCTATTAAAGACCGTCGCAGCGTAGGTAAAGTGAAGCAGGACCCAGTAGATAAGCAGCTGATTGAGACTTTGCTGGAAGCGGCGAACTGGGCCCCTAGCCACCATGCTACGGAGCCGTGGCGTTTCTTCGTCATGACGGGCGGAGGGAGACAGGCTCTTGCCGATGCGTATGCCGATATTGCGGCTGAGGCGGCTCCGCATGCTTCCGATGAGGAGCTGCAGGCATTAAGGCGCAAGGCGGGAGATAAAGCCTTCCGGGCTCCCGTAGTGATTGCAGTTGCCGTATCGCCTTCAACAGCACCGAAGGTCAATCGAATGGAGGAATTTGCCGCAGCGCATTCCGCGGTTCAGAATATGCTTTTGACTGCGCATGCCCTTGGTCTCGGAGCTATATGGCGTTCAGGTGAGCCTGCTTACCATCCGAGAATGAAGCAGGCGTTCGGCTTGAACGAATCGGAGGCGGTCGTCGGATTGATCTATATCGGGTATCCCGATATGCAGCAGCTGCCGGGCAAACGAAAGCCCGCGGCTGATAAAACCGTGTGGATGACGGAGTAAATAAGTGCATTCACGAGACAAAGCTCCCTTTGGCTGGAAGCGGAAAAAGCTTTCTGCCGAGAGGGGCTTTTTTTGACCTTCCTGCAGCTGTCTTATCTGCCAAACTGAGGTTTCAGATATTCATATGAGACTCAATAATTCACATTGATCTGCCCTCTATCAGAGCTTACTATTATGGTAATAGCAGCAGGAGGGATGAAGAATTGAAGGTTCATTATCGATTTGCGCTTCATGAGGAAGAGACAAGCTCCGATTCGATTCCGCTTCAGGAATCGGCGGCTTACGATGCAGTTAAAGGCTACGGGTATGCAAGAGCGGTCAAGCCGTCTAAAAACGAGGATCTGAGGGATTCCTGGACAGGGGACTACTTTGCCAAGCCTGTACCGACGCTGCTCGTGGATGTTCCCTATGGAGCCTACAAGGTATCCGTAACCCTGGGGAGCGGGGAGGCACCGACGTCGACGACCGTCAAGGCGGGATTAGGGAGACTCATGCTCGATAACGTTAGGATAGAATCCGGTCAAATCGAGCGGTTGACGTTTGCAGTGCTAGTAGAGGATGGTCAGCTGAAGCTTGCGGTTTCGGGAGAAGCGCCAAGCGTAAGAGCGATTGAAATTGAAAGCGCGCCTCATCTGCCTACCTTATTTCTGGCGGGAGATTCTACAGTCACGGATCAGCCGTCCGGACAATATCCGTACGCCGGCTGGGGGCAAATGCTGGGTAAGTTTCTGGGGCCGGAAATCGCCATTTCCAATCACGCGCGGTCCGGAAGAAGCTCCAAGAGCTTTATTACGGAAAACCGTCTGAATAACATTTGGAACAAAATAAAGCCCTCCGATTATTTGCTGATCCAGTTCGCGCACAATGACGAGAAGGACAATGAGGGCGGGACGAAGCCCTTTACCACATACCAGCAATATTTAAAGGAATATATAGATGGAGCCCGCGAGCGGGGAGCCTTCCCCGTACTGGTAGCGCCGATGCACAGACGTTTCTTTGACGAAAATCACTGTATCCGCAACACCCATGGCGAGTACATTGAGGCGATGCGTCAGCTTGCCGTGCGTGAGGGAGTTCCCTTTTTGGATTTGGCGGCCAAGAGCAAGCAATTATTCGAGCGGCTGGGTGAGGAAGCGACCAAAGAAATTTTTATGTGGGCCGACCCCGGAACATGGGCTAATCTGCCTGAGGGAGCCCAAGACAATACCCATTTTTGCGAATACGGCGGAATTGAAATAGCCCGGCTCGTTGTGGAGTGTATCCGGGAAGCCGGTGTATCCCCGCTGATGACGTATTTACGAACCTGATTCTCCGAATCATAGAAATGTTTAAACTCTGGAACCGGAACGCGTTTGCGCCCGGTTTTTTTGTATTATGGGCGATGAAGCGCCGTCTATCGCAAGGAGGGTCCGGTTACGACCAAAAGGCTTAAGCGAATGGGGTGTACTCCCGGGCGCATCTTTTTCAGTCACCATGGATAGGAACGAATGTTCTAACTTCCGATGGTATGATATACTAATCCAAAACATCCCTTTCCCACGATTCTTTATTTTTTGGTAGAATAGTAGAGTTAGGGAGTTATTTACAGAGGTTGGATGACACAGGTTTTACATCGTTGAGGGGGAAGTGTTATGGCGATCCGTTTTGTTCTCGGGAGATCCGGAAGCGGGAAAAGCGAATATTGTTTGCGAAATATAAAAGAAAAGCTGATCGAAGCGCCGAACGGGAGGCCGATCATTCTGCTGGTTCCGGAGCAGGCAACGTTTCAAGCGGAATATGCGCTGGTCTCTGCACCCGAGCTTGGAGGTACGCTTCGCGCCCAGGTGCTCAGCTTTAGAAGGCTGGCATGGCGTGTCATGCAGGAAGCGGGAGGAACGGCAAGACTGCCGATAGACGAAACAGGCAAAAAGCTGCTTCTTCATAAAATTATACATAAACAAAAAGACCGTTTGAAGCTGTTCTCCACTACTGCGGACCAAATGGGTTTCATAGAAAAAATAAATGACTTGTTCAAGGAGTTCAAAAGGTACTGTGTGACGTCGGAAGGCTTGTCGCAATTCCTGGAGAGCCCTTCGATGCAAAATCAGACACTGTCAATGAAGGAAAAGCTGCACGATCTTCAGCTTCTATTCGGAGAGTTCGAACAGGAGCTGTCACGAACCTACCTGGATGGCGAAGATTATTTGACGCTGCTCGCATCACAGCTCTCGCAATCCGAGTACGTGCGCGATGCCGAATGCTGGATCGACGGCTTCCACGGCTTCACTCCCCAGGAATTTGCAGTCATTGAAAGCTTGGCTTCCGTATGCAGTGAAGTGACAATGACACTTTGTCTTAATAGGGAGTACCGCCTTGGCGAGAAGCCCCATGATCTGGATTTGTTTCATCCGACGGCGAGAACCATGCTCCAGCTGCTGGAGAGGATGGATAGGCTGCAGATTCCCGTTCGGGAAAGCATCCTGCTGAATCCGAGTCCGCCGGTTCGTTTTATGGAAAATCCTATGCTGGCTTACATGGAGCAAGCTTTTGAGCATCGGGTGAAGAAGCCCTACAACAGTCCCTTTAAGCCTGCTGAGGAAGGCGTTCGCCTGACCGCTGCCGTGAACCGCAGAGCGGAGGTTGAGGGGGCGGCGCGCGATATTCTTAAGCTGGTCCGGGAGGAAGGGGCTCGCTTCCGAGATATTACCGTAACCGTAAGGAACGCGGAAGTCTACGGAGACCTGTTGTCCTCCACTTTCGCCGACTTCGGCATTCCTTATTTTTTCGATCAGAAGAGAACGGTTATGCACCATCCGCTGGTGGAGCTGATTCGTTCGTCGCTGGAGGTTATTCTCCATTATTGGAAGTATGATGCCGTATTCCGCTGCGTCAAAACGGATTTCTTTTTGCCGCTCGGCAATGACGATACGGGGATCCAGCTGGATCGCCATGCGATGGACCAGCTCGAGAACTATGTGCTGGCCTTCGGGATTCAAGGAGCGCGGTGGTTCGACGGCAAGCCGTGGACCTATTCGCTGCGCGCCAGTCTTGAGCAGCCGGAAGCAACTGCCAGTGAAGCCGAAGCGGCCTTTTTACATAAAATGAATGTTTGCCGCAGCAGGGTCGCCGAACCGCTGTATGCGTTCCAGGAACAAATGAAGCGCAGCCAGACGGTTCAGGAGAAGGTAAAAGCGCTCTATGAGCTGCTGGTTCAGCTTCAGGTGCCGCAAAGGCTAGAGAGCTGGAGCCAAAGAGCCATTCGCGACGGAAAGCCGGAAAAAGCCCGTGAGCACTCCCAAGTATGGGACCGGATCATCGACATGTTCGATCAGCTGGTAGAGCTTCTTGGGGAGGAAGAGGCGTCAACCGAGACGTTTGCAGCTCTTCTCGAAACGGGAATGGAAAGCATTAAGCTAGGGCTGGTGCCGCCGTCGCTCGATCAGGTTTTGATCGGAAGCATGGACCGGACGCGGACCGGGAACGTGAAGCATGTCTTTGTGCTTGGCGTCAATGAGGGCGTCATCCCGTCCAAAATGAAAGAAGACAGTGTGCTGAGCGAGCCCGAGAGGGAGAAGCTGACCGATCTCGGCTTACCGATGGCGGAGGGCAGCCGCAGAAAGCTGCTGGACGAGCAATTCCTTATTTATTGCTCCTTCTGTACGCCTTCCCAGTGCTTATGGCTCAGTTATCCGCTGGCCGATGAAGAAGGCAAGATGCTGCTTCCTTCCGAAATCATCCGGCATATGAAACGTATGTTTCCAGGGGTGAAGGAGCGATTGCTTATGAGCGAGCCTACGGCCGGCATGGGCTTAAATGAGCAGCTCGATTATATAGCGAGTCCCGGCAACGCCTTGTCCTATCTTATCGTCCAGCTGAAGCAGTGGATGAAAGGAGAGCCGATGCCGGAGCTTTGGTGGTCCGTATATAATTGGTTCGTCCGTCAGCCAGGCTGGGGAGTCCGTCTGGGCTTGACCCTGAAGTCGCTCCAGTACACGAATGAAGCGCTGCCTCTCAGTCCTGCAACGAGCCGTTTATTGTACGGCGAGCATGTGCTGACCAGCGTATCCAGAATGGAACGGTTCGTCGCCTGCCCCTTCTCTCAGTTCGCCTCACACGGTCTGCGTCTGCAGGAGAGGCGGATCTATCGCCTTCAAGCCCCGGATATCGGTCAGCTGTTCCATGCGGCGCTCAGCTTGTTTGCGGAGCAGGTGGCTCAGGATGGCGGGGACTGGGGAAGTCTGACAGCCGAAGAATGCATGGTCAAAGCCGGCAGCGTGGTCGATTTGCTGGCTCCAAGACTGCAAAGCGAGATCCTGTTCAGCTCCAAGCGCAATCACTATATTGCACGCAAGCTGAAGCAAATTATCGGGCGTTCGGCCTGGATGCTCGGCGAGCATGCGAAATATGGACAATTCCAGCCTATTGGACTCGAAATCGGTTTTGGCTCGGACCAGGCCATTCCACCGCTTACATATCAGCTCGATAACGGGATCCGAATGGATGTGAGAGGACGTATTGACCGTGTGGATCGGGCGGATACGGACCAGGGCACGCTGCTGCGTGTAATTGATTATAAGTCGAGTGCAACGGCGCTCCATCTGGCAGAGGTTTATTACGGCTTGTCGCTGCAGATGCTTACTTACCTGGATGTCATTATGACTCATGCCAAAGAATGGCTCGGAACGGAGGCCAAGCCTGCCGGAGTGCTGTATTTCCATGTACATAACCCGCTTCTCCAGACCCAGAACCGGATTTCAGCGGAGAGAGCGGAGGAAGAGATCCGCAAAAAGTTCAAGATGAGAGGGCTCATACGCGCAGATGCCGAAACGGCACGGCTGATGGATGCTGCGCTGGCGGATTCCAGCGGCCATTCCCAGCTGATCCCCGTCGCACTCAAAAATGACGGCAGCTTCTACAAATCATCCTCGGTGGCGGACGACGCTCAATGGACTCTGATGCGCAATTATGTCCGTAAAACGATCAAAGACATCGGCTCTTCCATGACAGGCGGGAACGTAGGGATTCAGCCTTACCGTATGGGGGCGGAGGTCGCCTGCACGTTCTGCTCGTTTAGACCCGTATGCCAGTTCGATCCGCAGTTTGAGGCCAATGAGCACAGGGTGCTGCCGCCGATGGGCAAAGACCGTGCGCTGGATATGATGAAGGAGCGGATGGAAGCCGCGGAAGCTTCGCCGCAGGTCATTCCGTTCCGGCCGGCAAGGGCTCAAAAGAAGCAGAACTCTTCACTCTTAGCGATCACCGATGAGAATGCGTCCGAGCCGGATCTGCTGCAGACGGATGATACGATTGACCTGACGGGAGGAATAACGAATGATCAACAAGATACCTAAGCCGGAAGGAGCTTCATGGACGGACGACCAATGGGATGCGATTTCGATCCACGGCCATGACATGCTGGTGGCCGCCGCCGCCGGATCCGGTAAAACGGCTGTTCTGGTTGAACGCATTATTCGGCGGATCTCCAACGAACAGGATCCGGTGGATGTGGACAGGCTGCTTGTTGCGACCTTTACGAATGCGGCGGCCGCAGAAATGAGGCATAGAATCAGTGAGGCGCTGGAAAAAACGTTGGAACGTCATCCCGAATCGGATCATGTCCGCAAACAGCTGGCTCTGATCGGAAGGGCCTCCATCACTACGCTTCATTCCTTTTGTTTAGAGGTCATTCAAACTCATTACCAAAAAATCGCGCTTGATCCCGGATTCCGAATCGCCAACGAGACGGAGAGCGAATTGATGAGGCAGGATCTGATCGAGGAGCTGTTTGAGGAACGATACGAGGAGGCTTCCGAGGACAGTAACTTTTGGAGGCTTGCCGAATGGTTCAGCGGAGACAAGAGTGATGATGCCCTCTACAGATTGGTTCAGCGTCTATATGATGAATCGCGAAGCCATCCCAAGCCGTCGCAATGGCTTCAAGAGATGGCCTCGATGTTCGAAAGAACCGAAGGAACACCAAACCCGTGGCTGCCAAGCTTGCTTGCTTCCGTACGATTGGAGCTTGAAGGCATCGCATCCGTATTGAAGGAAGCGGCACGTATTGCCGAACAGCCCGGGGGGCCCGCTCCCTATTTGCATAATTTGAAGGAGGATCTGGAGGCTGTTGCTTATTTGCAGCAGGTGGCGGCCTATTCTTGGGAGCATTTGTATGATTCCTTCCAGGGAACCTCATTCGGCAAGCTGAAGCCTTGCAAGGGGGATCAGTACGATAAAGAGCTTCAAGAGCAGGTCAAGGAGCTCAGAAACAAAGCGAAGGACCAATTGTCGGGCATCGGGGCCGAGCTGTTCGGGCGGACTCCGGAGCAGTATGACGAGGAGCTCAGGATTATGGCTCCATTGATGCAAACGCTCATAGAGCTGGTCATGGAGTTCGGGCGCAGGTACCAGCAGGCCAAAAAAGCCAAAGGGCTTGTCGATTTCGGTGATTTGGAGCATTATTGCCTGCAAATCTTATCGGAGGATGATGGGGAGTCCGAAGAGCTGAAGCCTTCACAGGTCGCACTCAGCTATCAGGAGCACTTCGTTGAAGTGCTGCTGGATGAATATCAGGATACAAACCGGGTACAGGAATCGATTGTAGCCTTGATATCGAGAACAGCCCCCGGGAATCGCTTTATGGTAGGCGACGTGAAGCAGAGCATTTACCGCTTTCGCCTGGCGGAGCCCGGATTGTTTCTCGAGAAATACAAGAGCTACCGGAACAATGGCACGGAGCCGGGGCAGCGCATCGATCTGGCGCAAAATTTCCGGAGCCGGCTGTCTGTCGTTCACGGAGTCAATTACATCTTCAAGCAGCTGATGGGCGAAACCGTCGGAGAAATTGCTTATGATGATAAAGCTGAGCTGAAGTACGGGGCTGCTTATTATCCGGAATGGAATACGGCCATCAATGGACCGGAAGCCGCCGAGTTGATTCTGATCGACCGTTCGGAGGCGGAAGACAATAATACAGCAGCAGATGCTCCTTTTCAGGAAGGGAACGAGGCTGACGAGAGCACAGGAAGCGGGGAAGCCGCCGATCCGGCTCTGGAGGGTAAGGAGCTTGAGAACGTCCAGCTGGAGGCGCGTGCTATTGCCGCACAAATTCATAAGCTGCTCGGCACGAACGGAGAACAAGCCTTTCAGGTGTATGACAAAGCCACCGGCGGCAAACGAGACATTACCTATAGGGATATGGTGATTTTGCTCAGGGCGACCCAACAGTGGTCTCCGGTTCTTATTGAGGAGCTGCGGCAGCAGGGAATCCCGGCATATGCCGAATTGAATTCGGGATATTTCTCGGCAACGGAGGTAGAGGTGCTGCTGTCGCTGCTTAAGCTGATTGATAATCCTTATCAGGACATCCCGCTGGCTGCAGTGCTTCGCTCTCCGATCGTCCAGCTCTCCACGGAGCAGCTGGCCCAGATAAGGATAGCCGGCAAATACTCGGCATTTTACGATGCAGTCAGAGCCTATGGCAAAGCTCCCTCGGAGCTTATGGAGTCCGGTGAAGACGCAGTCTACCAGGAGTTTGAATCGGAGAATGAGGACAATACGATCGATGATGCAGCGTGGAAGGAAGTTGCAGCCGGCCGTTCTGATGGCTGGGAACCGTTCGAAGTCTTGCCTGCCGGGACAGATGCCGAATCGGATGCCAGGGACAAGGTGCAGCGGTTTTTAAAGCGGCTTCGCTCCTGGAGGGAAGAGGCAAAGGAAGGCTCACTTTCTGATTTGATCTGGAATATCTACAGGGAAACCGGGTTTTATGATTTTGTCGGGGGCTTGCCGGGAGGGCAGCAGCGCCAGGCGAATTTGCGCGCGTTATATGACAGGGCCAGGCAGTATGAAGCCACTTCGTTCAGAGGCTTATTTCGTTTCTTGCGCTTTATCGAACGGATGAGGGACGGAGGCGGCGATCTGGGTACGGCCCGCGCTCTGGGTGAGCAGGAAGATGTAGTCCGGATCATGTCCATACATAAAAGTAAAGGCTTGGAGTTCCCCGTTGTATTTGTAGCCGGTATGGCCAAGCGGTTTAACCAAAGGGATCTGACGGATACGTTTATGGTGCATAAGGACCTGGGCTTCGGACCGAAATGGATGGACCTGGAAGCAAGAATCAGCTATCCAACCCTGCCATGGCTGGCGATTCGCAGAAAAATGCGGATGGAAATGCTTGCAGAGGAAATGCGAGTCTTGTATGTAGCGTTGACAAGAGCCCGTGAGAAGCTTTATCTGCTGGCAACCGTAAAAGGGACGGATAAGCTGCTTCAGAGCTGGGCTAATGTATTGGAACATGACGAGCCACTATTGCCCGACGATATGGTAGCGCGGGCGAAATGCTATTTGGATTGGATCGGCCCCGCTTTAATGCGTCATCCTGACGGCAGACAGCTCAGGGATCAGGCGGGAGCCGGATACCGCCTACCCGCTTTCATGGCGGAGGAGCCGTCCAAATGGCTGGTCCATTGGGTAAGACCCGATATGTTCACGGCTTTGGAGGAGGCGGCTGTAAGCTTTGAGATGTCGGAGGAGCGGAAGCAGGCTGTTTTCCGGCTGGAGCCTGTAACCGGGGAGGACGGTACCGAGTGCCTGTTTGAATCCCATATCGAAGAACGGCTGTCCTGGTCATATGAATTTGCCAAGTCCTCTTCGCTGCTGTCGAAAACATCCGTAACGGAACTAAAACGGCTTTCCGAGCATCACAAGCTGCTGGAGCTCGTATCTGAGGAAGCGCCTGCCGGAGTATCCGAAGTTCTGGGTCAGCAGGGGCCAAAAAGCGTATATCAGCCTGCGATCGTGCGTCGTCCCCGGTTCATGGAGCAGTCGAAGCTGAATGCGGCCGAGAGAGGGACGGTATTCCATTCGGTTATGCAGCATATGCCGATCCATTTCACACCGTCGGTAGAGGTGGTCAAGGAAACTTTGGCGATGATGGTGCACAAGGAGCTGCTTACGGAGGCTCAAAAAGAGGTCGTTGACGCTGAAGTTATCGTCTCATTCTTCCATAGCGACCTTGGACAGCGTCTTTTGCAATCGAAGGCTGTGCACAGAGAGGTGCCGTTCAGCTACGGGCTGCCTGCAAGGGAAGTCTATAGCGGAACGGATGCGGCTTCCTCCGAAGAAACGATTCTGCTTCAAGGGGTTATTGATTGCGTGTTCGAGGAAGCGGACGGGCTCGTGCTTCTTGATTATAAAACGGACCGGTTAAAGGGCCAGGGAGAAAAATCGCTGCAGGCGGTTCGTGACCGCTATCAGCTTCAATTGGACTTGTACGCCCAGGCGATCTCCAGGATATGGAGAAGGCCGGTCACCGGGAAATATATCTTTTTGTTTGACGGGGCTCACATTTTGGAGATGTAGAACCTTATGCGAGTTTGGACTTTATTTAGGATACAGTCAGGCATACATGCCGGAAGGGAGGGGCTTCGATGCGGATATTGCATACGGCTGATTGGCATTTTGGGCGGCAGCTGGAAGGAAGGAGCCGGTTGGAGGAGCAGGAAGCCTTCGTAGAGGAGCTGTCACAGCTGGTGAAGGATCAATCGATTGACCTGGTGCTGATCGCAGGCGACGTATATGATTCCGTCAATCCGCCGGCAGCGGCGGAGCAGTTGTTTTACGACGCATTGGCCCGGCTGGCGGACAACGGCAACAGGCCAGTTGCCGTTATTGCAGGCAACCACGATCATCCGGACCGTTTGGCTGCGGCGGCCCCCTTGGCGCAAAAGCTGGGAGTTAGGCTCGCAGGGCTGCCTGAGGACCGGATCGAGCGTATTGATATTGCAAGAACAGGAGAACAGGCTTGCTTATTTTCATTGCCTTATCCTTCGGAATCGCGTCTTAAGGAGCTGCTGTCCGAACAGGTGGAGGAAGAGCTGCTGAGGGCAGCATACTCGGACCGGGTCAAATATATTGCGGCACAGCAGGCGAAGCATTACAGGAACGATACGGTCAATGTGCTGATGAGCCATATTTATGTCCTTGGCGGTGCGGAGAGCGAATCGGAACGGCCCATCCAGGTAGGAGGCGCCTATACGGTAGATACGGCGGCGCTGGCTGTCGGTGCGCAGTATGTCGCACTCGGTCATCTGCACAGACCGCAGACCATTAAAGCTCCATCGCTAATGCGGTACAGCGGATCGCCTTTGGCGTACAGCTTCTCGGAAGCGGGACAGGCCAAATCGGTCACGGTGCTGGACGTGAAGCCGGGTGAAGCGCCAAAGCTGGAGGAGCTGTTCTTGACCTGCGGCCGACCGCTGACGCGTTGGAGAGCGGAAGACGGATTGGCACAGGTGCATGCGTGGCTGGAGGAAGGAAAGGACGCAAGGGCCTGGATTGATCTGGAAATCCATATGACCGAGGCGATGTCGATGGAGCAAATCCATTTGCTGCGCAAGGCTCACGAAGGGATTGTCAATATACGCCCGATCTATCCGGAGATGGAAGCGGCAGCGGTTTCTTCTGTTTCAATGCGCAGTATGCCGATGGATGAGCTGTTCCGCCGTTACTATGCGAGACAAACAGGCGGAGCCGAGCCGGAGGCTGAGTTGGTGAAGCTGTTTATGGAGCTGTTGGATGCTCCGCAGGGATAAGACGAAAGGAGGTTAACATTTTTGAGGCCGATATACCTTCAAATGGCAGGCTTACAGAGCTACCGCGAGGTACAGGAGATTGATTTTACGGCGCTATGCGATGCGGGCGTGTTCGGGATTTTCGGACCGACGGGAAGCGGCAAATCGACCATTCTCGATGCCATGACCTTGGCGTTGTTCGGCAAGGTGGAGAGGGCTGCGAACGGGACGCAGGGCATTATGAACCATGCGGAGCAGGCTCTCAGCGTCTCGTTTACGTTCGAGCTGGGGCATGCTTCCGGGGCGCAGCGCTACAGAGTAGACCGCCAATTCAAGAGAGGCGGGGAAGTTTCCGTTAACAATACCGTAAGCCGGCTTATCCGCTATCAGGATGGGGAGACGGTCGTCCTGGCGGATAAAGCGGGAGAAGTCAATCAGCAGGTCCAGGATATTTTGGGCTTGTCGATGCAGGACTTCACGAGAGCGGTTGTGCTTCCGCAAGGCAAATTTGCGGAGTTTCTCGCATTAAAGGGCAGCGAACGGAGACAAATGCTGCAGCGGTTGTTTCATCTGGAGCCGTATGGCGACCAGCTGAGCGCCAAGACAGCCGCCCGCTATAAGGAAACGGATATAGCGATCAAGGAGATCACCGCCGAGCAGCAGGGGCTCGGCGATGCGTCGCAGCCGGCGCTGGATGCCGCGGCGGCCGCGCTCGAAGCGGCGGCGCAGGCTGCACAGCGGCTGCGCGAGCAGCTTGCCGCCTGCGAGGCGCGCGCAGCCGAGCAGCGCCGCGTGCGCGAGCTGCAGCAGGAGCTCGCGGCCGTGCGCGTGCAGCGCGAGCAGCACGCCGCCCGCGCGCCGCACGTGCTCGCGCTGCAGGCGCAGCTCGCCCGCGCCGCGCAAGCGGAGCTCGCGCAGCCGTACGCGCGGCAGCGCGAGCAGGCGCTGGCGCGGCTGGCCCGCGATAGCGACGCGGCTGCGGCCGCCGAAGCGGCGCTGCAGAGCGCGCAGGCCGCGCTGGAGCAAGCGCAGGCTGCGCATGCCGCCGCGCGCGAGGCGCTCGCTGCACAGGAGGCGCCGCTGCTGCTGCGGCTCGACAAGCTGCAGCAGGCGCAGGCGCTCGCGGCAGAGCTGGAGCAGCAGCGCGAAGCGCTCGCCAGGCTCGCTGCGAAGGACGCGCAGACGGAGGCTGCTCTTGCCGAAGCGCGCGAGCAGCTTCTGCGGGAGCAGGAACTTCGCGACAAGGCCGTCAAGCGCCAAGCTGACCTGAAGGCGGAGCTTGCGCTGGTGGAGGTGCCGAGCGGGATCCGGGAGCGCCTGCAGGAGGCGCTGCAGGAGAAGCGGACGATCGAGCAATGGCGTCAGCAGCTTGAAGAGCAGCGTGCGGAGCGCGAGCGCCACGAGGCCGGGCTGCAAGCTATCGCGCAGGAGCAAGCTGAATTACAAAGCAAAGAGAGCCAATGGGGACAAGACTTGTCTGCCTGGCTTCAGGATATGTCCGAGATCTACTCGGCAGTAAGCGGTCATGAGGATAGCCTGACCGGGATTACGGAGGCTATCCCGGGATTAATCGGCGAATTCAAGGCTGCGGGACGCGAAGCCGAGCTGAAAGCCATGGCGGCTGCATTAGCCGCCAAGCTGGAGAGCGGAGATCCATGCCCGGTATGCGGTTCGACGCATCATCCGGCTCCCAATTCGCTTCACGAGCATGAAGCGGAGACAGGCTCCGATACCGAGGCCGCGATTGCCCGGCTTGAGCACTTGCTGCTTCAGGTGAGGCAGCAGCAGCTGGCGGCAAGCCAGCTGAGCTTGAGCTTGAACCATGTCGTACAGCAGTGGAGGTCCATGCTTCCGCAGCTGCAGGCGAACGAAGCGTTGGCCGAAGCGGCTGCAGCCATTGAGGCATGGGAACTGCGATCCGAACGGGAACGGTCCTGCACGGTGGTCGATCGATCTGTGGCTGAGCAGCAGCTGAAGGAGGATTTTCAGCAGGCCGAGAACGGTCTGACGGAGGCTAACAAGCAATATCAGCTGCTGCAGATGAGGCTTCAGGAGCTGCTGCAGCTCAGGGGAAGCCTGGATCGGATGAGCGGAGAGCTGCGTTCCAAGCAGCAGACCTTACATACACTGTCGGCCGGGGTCCGGCAAAAAACGGAGAAGCTCCAGCAAACCGTCAGCGAATTGACGGATTCATGGAAACGCAAGTTTTCCGATATCGATTATGAGCAAGTCGAAGCGGCTGCAGAGCGCCAGCGCAAGAGCCTGCAGCAGGCGGAGGACATCCGCCAGCGGCTGGACAAGAGCGTAGGCTTTATAGACGAAAAGCTGCTTGCGATCAGCGTGATTCAGCAGCGAATGAACGAGCTGGACCGCCAGAGCGTTCAATGGAAGACGGAATGGAAAAGCGTTCATCAGCAGGTGGAGGAGAAAGCCGCTAAGCTGACGGAATGGGCAGGCAGCGGGGACATTCAATCCCAAATGGAGGCTGCTTCCAAGCAACTGGATGGACTAAGGCTTGCCAATGATCGGACGAAGCTGGAACATGAGTCGTCCCAGCTGGCCGGACAGCAAGCCGCACAAGCCTATGCAGCGGCCTGCAAGGCGGTCCAGAATGCGGCGGAGCAGGCGGAGCAAGCGGAGGAGGAGTGGAAGCGTCAAGCCGCTCTGCATAGCTTTGCTTCACCGGAGGAAGTCATCTCCGCATTAATTTCCGACGATAACAAGCAAGCCTGGAGCTCGGAGGTAGAAGCCTACAGCAAGCTGGAGCATCAGCTAAGGACTCAAGAAGCCCAATTGGCCGGGCAGCTG
This sequence comes from Paenibacillus sp. OAS669, assembly GCF_014873645.1. Lineage (NCBI taxonomy): Bacteria > Bacillati > Bacillota > Bacilli > Caryophanales > Paenibacillaceae > Paenibacillus > Paenibacillus sp. OAS669. The sequence goes on along the minus strand of NZ_JADBDR010000005.1, from coordinate 166,212 downwards.
GCCGGACGCAGCATTACAGAGGAGCAGTGGGCAACGATGGAGTCCGAGCTTGCCGAATGCAAGCGGCTCGATGAAGCAGCGCTTCAGGCTAAGGCAAAGGCGGAACGGGACTGGGAATCCATCCAAGCCAAGCATGCAAGGTGGAGCGAGCTGGAATCCAGGCGGTTGGTCAAGCAGAGCGAGCTGACGCTGCTCAGCAAGCTGCAGTCGGTGCTGCGGGGCAATGCCTTCGTCGAATTTTTGGCTGAAGAGCAGCTGATGCAGGTAAGCCGTGCGGCATCCGAGCGTCTAGGACAGCTCACACGACAAAAGTATGCCATTGAAGTCGATTCCTCCGGCGGCTTTATCATTCGGGACGACTCTAACGGAGGCGTGAAGAGACCGGTTTCCACGTTATCTGGCGGAGAAACCTTCCTCACATCGTTATCGCTGGCCCTGGCCTTATCTGCACAAATCCAGCTGAAGGGGCAATATCCTCTGGAATTTTTCTTCCTCGACGAAGGATTCGGCACGTTGGATCAGGATTTGCTGGAGACGGTCATTGTTGCGCTGGAGAAGCTGCATTACGATAAGCTGACGGTAGGGGTCATCAGCCACGTTCCCGAGCTTCGAGCCCGTCTACCGCGCCGGTTGGTCGTACAGCCTGCCGAGCCCGGGGGCAAAGGAAGCAGCGTCTATTTAGAAACCTTATAGGCATTTATACGTAAATAGATTCATTATGGATAAAATCGACGGTCCACTCGCAGCCGGTTACAGGCAGCGAGAGAGGGGAGAAGAACATGGCTGCTGCTACACCTAAAGTACTAACCCGGTGGATCAAAGGCTTGCTTGCGGTAACGATGGCTTGCGGCTTGTGGCTGGGAGCATCCCCGGCGCATGCCGACCCGATATGGGATCGCTGGAAGGCCGCTGAAGCCGCCGTGAGCGCCGGCCGCCCGGATGAAGCGGTGCCTCATTGGGAATTTTTGGTCGACCACTATGCATCCATCGAGGATTGGCAGAGTGCCGCGCTCTTCAGCGGCAAGCTGGACGAATATTTTGACAGCATCCGCGATTATGACAATGCCATTCGCTATTATGAGCTGGAAAATCAATATTGGCTCTTATACGGCAAGGATTGGGGAGCCGTCGACCTTCAGCGCGCCGAGCAGATAAGGACGATTCTGGACGTGTACATGTCCACGGACGATACGGAGCTTTTGCGGCAGCAGGGGGCTCCGAAGAACGGCAAGCTGGCCAAATTCGAGCCGGAGTACGGCATGTATATCGGCATGTACTCCGAGCAGGACCCTGCGATGCAAAATCAGTTCACCAAATCGAAATCCCTGTACGGGAAAAATCATGCCCTGTACTTGGCATACGCACAGGTAGGGAATCCTTTTCCCCAGCAGTATGCCGTAAGAGCCAAGGAAGCGGGAGCGGCCTTGCAGATCGCTTGGGAGCCATCCAAGGGGCTCGATTCGCTCCAGGATGACGCCTACCTGCGTCAGTGGGCGCGTGCGGCCAAAGCGTCCGGCATCCCTATTTTCCTTCGCTATGCCAGCGAAATGAACGGAGATTGGGTCGTATGGCATGGCGATCCGGCGAAGTATATAGAAAAGTTTCGGCTTGTCCATGATGTGATGGCCGAAGAAGCCCCTAATGTGGCCATGGTTTGGAGTCCCGGCGATGTTCCGGCCTACTCGATGGATGTCTATTATCCAGGGGATGATTATGTGGACTGGGTCGGTGTCAGTATGTATACGGAGCCTTATGAGAACGGCGACCCCAAGCAGGCGAATATGCAGGCAACGAGTCCGATCGAGAGGCTGGACTACTTGTATAAGACTTATTCGGACCGGAAGCCTCTCATGATCAGTGAAACGGCCGTTTCCCACTATGCCCACATTCCGCAAGAATCGTTTACAGATTACGGTCTGCTGAATTTGCACCGGTTATATGAGATCATGCCGCTTAAGTACCCGCGCCTGAAATCGATCACCTATTTTAATGTGGATCTGAAAAACCGCGAATCGCAGAATAACTATTTGCTCGGAGCCAACGAGCAGATGAAAAGCTTGTACAGCCGGATGATCGCCTCCCCGTTTTATTTATCCAAGGTAGAGCAGGGAGCCAAACCATCGGACGGCATCGGCCATGTGAAGCTGGGGGGTTCTGACACCTTTGCGATCAAAACGAAAATCACGCCTTGGGTCAAAATTCCTGATATTTATATCGGAAAAATCGAATATTCGATCAACGGGGAGATCATTGAGTCCCAGACGAACCCTCCTTTCGGGATCGAATTGAAAGCCGGACAAGTGCCTGAAGGATCGAATCTTCAGCTCACGGTATACAATCGAAGCGGAACGAAGGTCGCATCCAAATCGTTTGCCTTATCCTCCCAGATTACCGTTGAGTTGAACGGGCAGCGGCAGCATTACGAACAGCCGCCTGTGATACGGGACGGTAATACATTGGTGCCGCTAAGGGCTATCTTCGAAGCGATGGGTGCTGACGTGACTTGGGATGAGAAGACGCAGACGGCAACAGGACGCAAAGGGGATATGACAGTTTCTCTGAAAATTGGGGACCGGCAAGCCTGGAAAAACGGGCAGGCCGTTCAACTGGAAGCACCAGCACAGCTGGTTAACGGCTACACGATGGTGCCTGCCCGATTTATCGGTGAGGCGTTCGGAGGACAGCTTAGCTGGGATGGGGCAACTCGAACCGTAACAATTAAATCCTCAGGGGCTAAGACCGCCTTTCATAATCCTTCCATAGAGCAAAAGCCTAAGGAAACACAACAACCCGATTCTGTTCAAGAATCGGGTTGGTTTTCCAAGCTGCTATGGACTGCGGGGCTCATTGTCCAAGCCGCGCTTTCTTTTATCGGTCAAATGATATCCTCTATACTTTAGCCGGCACTTTTAAATCCTCAATAATCGATTTCGCAACCAGCCGCGCACTTGAAAATGCTCTCTCCGCCAGCTCGCCTTTTCCGACACAACCATCTCCGCAGAAATAAAACGGTACATGATCCAAACGAGTAGGTAGCAGCTCGTTCGTTACGATGTTTTTCACACTGGCTACCATCGCTTTTTTGGAAACACGCTTCACTGCGGTCTCATCCCGCCAGCCTGGGTAGTAATGATCGAACAGGTCTTCCATTTGCTTCGTTTTCTTTTCCAAATAATCTTTACGCTCCTGTTCGTCCGCGAAGCTGTCGCTTAAGTAGGCAATCCCTTGCAGCAGCTGACCGCCTTCAGGAACCAACGTATGGTCCGTTGCCGATACGTCGCTGATGAACAGCTTATTGTCCATATCGCTAATGTAGGAGAATGGACTGGCGACGACGCGTTTCAGGCCGATATCGTACACCATAACCTCGGTTGCGGTATTGTTTTCATAAGGAGCCAGGAACGGTTCCCAAGGTGTGCCTTTGAGAAGCTTGCATGTTTGCTGGACAGGCATCGCGAAGATGACGCGATCGAAGCACTCTTCGCGGTTTTTCGTTTTCAACTGGTATTTTCGGTCCGCATATTGAATGGACTCAACGCCTTCCTGGAGCGCCAATTCCCAGCGGCCGGAAATTTCGATTTTTTGCCGCAGCTGATTTGTAATAACGGCCCAGCTTCCCAAGATATAGTTTACCGGACGGCTGGACAGGAACAGGTTATGATAATATTCGCTGATGACCGGACCCGGAACCTTGCGGGCTTCCTCCGGAGTAATAAAGAAGTTGGAGCATACCAGATGCTCCCACAGCTCCTTGACATCCTCGTCGGCATCGGAATGAGCCAGATAGTCGCCTAGCGTTTCATAATTTTTAACATTGTGGATATGGGCAATAATCGCAGTGATTTCCCCAACGAAGCGCACCTTTTGCATCGTGTTTAACAATTCGGTCCGCATCAGGTTGACGAAATCAAGTGGAGCAGGCGTTAATTGATCATGCTTCGCATACATAACTCTGCGTTTGTCCACCTGCTTGGAGCTGAAGGAAAGACCAAGCTCACGCTCCATCGTTGAAATTTCATGACGATCGATACCATAGATGGCATGGGCTCCATAATTTAACGTGAAGCCTGCTTTCTCGTACGTGAACGCGCGGCCGCCCAGCTGCGGACTTCTCTCGAATAAGATGCCTTCGACTCCAGGCTGCTCCGACAAATAAGCGGCAGCCGTCAAGCCGGCCAATCCGCCTCCAATAATTGCGATTCTCATCTTCTTTTCCTCCTTAGCGCTATGCGCAAGCCATGCCGCTTCCGGCCCTGCTTGCCTCGTTTCTACCGAGATGGATGATTCTTGTTGTTCCAAACGTAGACCTGACCAAACCCACGCCAGGTTGCTGCGCATTAAATCAGGTAAGTCCATTTCCTCTTGAGAGCACCACATCCACAACGTTCCTCTGTATGCGGTAATGAGCAGCCTAACTTTATTCGGCTCTGGAAGCCAATAAAGCAGCCGATCGTACAACAGCTGAAATTGTTCGTCTTCAATGTTTTTGACCGACTCATTTTGCAGTGACAAGGCGATTAAACTGCGTACCAGCCTGGGATAAGCCTGAATATTCGACGCCAAGTCTAAAAAGAGTCTGTTTATATGTCCTTCCAAGGATTGGACTTGGGACGGTTTCTTTACGGCCCATTCGCTGATTGTATGGATTTGCTTGCGGTAAATTTCCCGCAAAATCTCATCCTTCCCTTTAAAATAATGATAAAAGGTTCCTTTTGACGTGTTCGTAGCCGCGATGATGTCATCTACGGAAACTTGCTCATAGCCATGCTCTATGAACAATCGAAGGGCAACCTCAATCATGTATTCCCGCTTCTTTCTCGTTGCCGATCGCATCAACCGGTTCATTCCGACCCACCTCACAAGTCTTTTCGGCTTCATTATACCTAAAATTAGACTATGAGTCTATAAGTGAAAAAGCCTATGAAATGAATGGTTTGAACTTTTAGTTTGCGCTAGGGAAGGGAGTCTTTATGTACATCAAAAAACAATTGAAAAACAGGATGAACTGTGATAATTTATTTGAGAATGATTATCAATATCTATTGTTTTTTATAAACGATATAAGGAGATGTCCTATTATAATGATGACCCGTAATGTTGTTTCAGCAATTCTCCTCTCCTCTACCTTAGTATTTACCGGATGCGGAGCTAATAAAGCGAGCGTGCAGCCTTCCCCGGCGCCAGCAGCTAACAATACGTCTAACCAGGCAGCTCCTGCTTCAGACAGCGCAGCGTTGAAGTCTGAGGTGGAACAGTACCGCAAATTTGTGATCGAGCAGTGCGATTTATTCGTCAAGCAAACCGGCGATTTTGTCGCTGCGGTGAAAGCCGGAGATTTGGCGAAAAGCCAGGCGCTGTATGCACCTGCACGGATGTACTATGAGAGAATCGAGCCGATTGCCGAGGCGTTGGGTGATCTTGACCCGGATATTGATGCCCGCGAGGATGACGTAGACCCTAAGGAGTGGAAAGGTTTCCACAAGCTTGAAAAAGCGCTGTGGCAGGACAAGACGACCAAGGGTCAAGAGGAAGCCGCCGACGAGCTGCTCAAAAACAGCAAGCTGTTAAGAGCAAAGGTAGAAACGGTGGAAATCGACGCCAATATGCTGGTTACCGGGGCAGTAGAGCTGCTTAATGAGGTATCGGCAACCAAAGTAACCGGAGAGGAAGAACGTTATTCCCATACGGACTTGTATGACTTTGCAGCGAATGTGGAAGGCGCTAGTAAAATATTTGAAATCTTGAAGCCGGAGCTTCAGAAAAAAGATGCGGCCTTAGCTAAAACCATCGATGACCGGTTTAAAGAGCTAACATCTCTGCTTGTCCCGTACAAAAAGGATAACGGTTATATATTGTATACCGAGCTTAAGCCCGACGAAGTGAAGAAGCTGAGCCAGTCTATTGATGCCTTGGCTGAGCCGCTTTCCAATATGGGCAAATTGTTGGGAGCGTAGCCCGATGGAAGACATGACGAAGCAGGATCAGGAACATTCACCCGACAGTAAGTCAACGGTAAGCCGGAGGGATATTCTTAAAATGGCGGGAGCGGGAGGAATCGGACTGCTGCTCGGTTCCGTCGGCGTTGGTGTCGGAGGCTTGCTAACTGGAACTGGGAAGGCTTCCAAATCAGCTTCCGCAGCTACGGACGGAAGTCATTCCACCATCCCTTTTTATGATCAATACCAAGCGGGGATCTTAACTCCTGCACAAAATTTCCTTTGCTTTGCCGCCTTCGATTTAACTACCAAACAGGCCTCCGATGTAACGAAGCTGTTTCGGGCTTGGACCGAGGCTTCGGCGAATATGGCAGAGGGACGAATGGTCGGCTCTCATAATGACCAGCCGAGTCTTCCTCCCGAAGATACGGGGGAAGCGGTTGGGCTGAATGCCAATCAGCTGACGATTACTTTTGGCGTGGGGCCTTCGATGTTCGACGAAAGATTCGGATTGGCATCAAAACGTCCGGAAGCGTTCGTGGATTTCCCAAAATTTGCGGGCGAACGATTACGCGAAGAGTGGTGCGGCGGTGACATTGGCGTTCAAGTCTGTGCGGATGACATGCAGGTGGCATTTCACGCTATTCGCAATTTAGCCCGTATAGCTCGCGGGACGGCTGTGCTGAGATGGACGCAGGAAGGGTTTCAGCGGTCGGCGACGGCGGCCAATATCCAAGAAACCCCAAGAAATCTCCTAGGCTTTAAAGACGGGACGGGAAATCCGGACGTACGGGATAGCAAGCTGATGAATGATCTGGTCTGGGTGCAACCGTCCGATGGACCATCCTGGATGCAAAATGGCACTTATATGGCGGTGCGGCGTATTCGTATGCGTATCGAGGTTTGGGATCGTTCTACCCTTAGCGATCAAGAAGCTACGTTCGGACGTTATCGGAGCAGCGGGGCTCCTCTGGGCCAGAGCAACGAATTTGATCCCCTGAAGCTGGATGCCAAAAACGCGGACGGAAAGCCCGTAATTCCCGCAAATGCTCACGTACGGCTAGCTCATGGCGAAAATAAAGAAAAAATATTACGGCGTTCCTATTCTTACTCCAGCGGCATCGACAAACAGACAGGTCAATTGGATGCAGGGCTCTTTTTTATTTGCTTCAATCGTGATCCGCGGAAACAATTTATTCCGATTCAGCAGCGTTTGGCCAAGAATGATGCACTCAATGAGTATATTTTTCATATGGGAAGCGCTTCGTTCGCCTGTTTTCCGGGCGTCCGTCAAGGAGGGTATATTGGAGAAGGTTTATTATGAACAGTAATGGAATACCGCTTGAGAGGACGGAGAACTAATGAGGCAAAGACAAGTCAATAGGAAGAAGTGGGTCGGTTGGTTAATGATCGCCTTCCTTCTTTTCGTTCCGTTTGCCGGGAAGGGATGGGCAGCTGAGTCGGACGCGGCTCTTGAGAAGCTGATGCCTCTTGTAGGCGGAGCGCTGGTGGAATCCGGAGATCGGCAATGGGGGGAAGCAGCCAAGGAATTGGACCTTTTTGAAGAACAGTGGAAGCAGCTTCAGGCTCCCAAGTCAGCTCTATACGATAATGTAGCTTCTGCACTGACAGAAGCGAAGCAAGCTCTAAAGGATGCGGCGAACAAGCCGGATGCTGTATACCCTGCAGTATCCAAGCTGGCTAAAGCGACGGGGGGCTATGTAGCCGATCTGGATAAGACGGCGGATAAAGGCGATGGCAAGAAAGCGGCGAAGACCTTACTGCCCATCCTTCAGCAATGCTTGACTGAAATCGGCCATAATGACTGGGCTAAAGCGCAAAGCAGCTTCAAGCAATTCACCAGCCTATGGGCCAAAGCGGAAAATGCGATCCGTGCGGACAATGACCAAATATACGGTCAGATCGAAACAAAAACAACGATGGCCAGAGTTTCCGTGCAAGCAGATCCTCCAAGATCTGAAGCCGCAGCGGCAGGCATTCAAGATTTAATTCAAACTATCAACGACTATGTCAACGGTTCCTTATCCGTATCTTCGCCGGCATCGGGCAAACAGAGCGTCGCGGACGGATTGGTGATCCTGAATAAGGCGGCAGCTGGCATCAGCTCGGGTAATGCGACGGAAGCGGCCGCACAAATGCAGAGCTTCATTACTTTATGGCCGTCTGTTGAAGGCGCCGTTCGAACCAAAGCACCTGATCTGTATACTAAGGTAGAGAATGAAATGACGGAGGCTTTGAGCAGGCTGCTGTCCAATCCGCCGCAGATAGCAGAAGCCGGCTCCATCATCCAAACGATGCAGCAGGAGCTTGCGCCATTTGCCGTGCAAACCAGTTATTCAGCCTGGGATGCCGGACTCGTTTTGCTTCGTGAAGGCGTCGAAGCTTTATTAGTGCTTGCGGCCCTGGCGGCTTTTCTTCATAAAACGGGCAATGCCGCCAAGCAAAAATGGATTTGGTGCGGAGCGGCGGCAGGGTTGCTGCTGAGCGGCGGCTTGGCCGTTCTGCTAAACTACATGATCGCTAATGTCGCAGCCGGCAGCACACGCGAAATGCTGGAGGGCATTACCGGACTCGTTTCTGTCCTGTTAATGCTGACGGTCGGCGTCTGGCTGCATAAAAAGTCGCAGGTCCATGCGTGGAACCGTTACATTGAGAAGCAGGTCGGTGTTGCGCTGGCGACCGGCAATCTGTGGTCTTTATTCGTTGTATCCTGCCTATCGATACTTCGCGAGGGTGCCGAAACGACCATCTTTTACATCGGCATGGCTCCGGCTATCCAACCTGGACAGCTGCTTGCGGGCATTGCAGGGGCCATTCTGCTGTTAGCTATTCTTGGCTATATTATAGTAAAGGGCAGCATAAAGCTTCCGGTCCGTGCATTCTTCCTCGCAGCTACCGTTTTGATTTATTATCTAGTTATCAAATTTCTCGGGGAAAGCATTCACTCTCTTCAAGTGGCGGGGAAACTCTCTTCGCATGTACCTGGCTTTATTCCATCCTGGGGCTGGCTTGGGGTATATCCGACATGGGAGACAGCAGCTCCGCAGTTATTGGTTCTTGCCTTTATCCTGTATCAGGCCGTCCGTCTCGGCCGTAAGAGGGGAGAGGACCCCAATCCGCTGGGTTCGAATCCGGCATAACGAGTCTTACAGCCGCTTTAAAGAGCTGCTGTCCAAAATCTTCAAGAAACTTTGCAAATTCTTTGTATGCAGAGTTTCTTTTTTGCTGAAAATTAGGTATAGTATTATAGGTAAAAATGAAACGGTCATAGTTTAAGTAGCTGGGAGGACAACCCGTCATGGAATGTATTTTTTGTAAAATTGTAGAGGGAACGATTCCTTCCAAAAAGGTGTATGAAAACGAGCATGTCGTGGCATTTCACGATATTCAGCCTGCTGCCCCGGTACATATCTTGATTATACCCAAGAAACACATCGCAACCATGAACGATGTTGAACCCGGCGACTGGGGTTTGATCGGAGAAATTCATCGTGCCGCCCAAGAAATTGCCAAGCAGGAAGGTGTGGCGGATAGCGGTTATCGTCTCATTAATAACTGCGGCAAGGACGGAGGACAAGTTGTTTTTCATATTCATTATCACCTGCTTGCAGGTGAGAAATTAGGCCCGCTCAACGCTAAGTAAAGAATCTTATTCCTTAGGTTGACACCTAGTTTATGTATACCATATAATGAAATTTGATGAACGCTTTTTTCGTCTTGGACGGTCTGTTCGGAGGGAGGGAAAACTGGTGTCAGAAACTCGAGTTCGCAAAAATGAAACTATAGATGCTGCACTTCGCCGCTTTAAGCGCTCCATCGCAAAAGATGGCGTACTAGCGGAGGTTAAAAAACGCAAGCATTATGAGAAGCCAAGTGTGAAACGCAAGAAGAAATCAGAGGCTGCTCGTAAGAGAAAGTTCTAGGAGGCTTAATCGATGAGCTTAAGCGATAGATTAAACGAAGATATGAAGCTTGCGATGAAGAGCCAGGACAAGTTCAAACTAACCGTAATCCGTATGGTTCGTGCAGCTATCAAGAATATTGAGATAGATCAGCGTAAAACCTTAGATGACCAGGAAGTACTTGATGTTCTGAGTCGCGAGATCAAACAGCGCAAAGATTCCCTCCAAGAATTTGAAAAGGCCGGTCGTGATGATTTGGCCGAAACCGTTAAGGCAGAGATAGAAATTCTGATGGAGTACTTACCGCAACAGTTATCTGAGGAAGAAGTAAAAGCCATTGTACAGCAGACCATCCAAGAAGTGGGTGCTTCTTCTAAAGCGGATATGGGAAAAGTCATGGGTGCTTTAATGCCTAAGGTGAAAGGACGGGCTGATGGCAAAATTGTCAATCAAGCCGTTCAACAACTATTATCATAGTATGATGAGAGACACTCCTGTTACAGGGGTGTCTTTTTCTTTTTGGGAATTACAGCTGGAAAAAGTGAGGAAAATTTTGCAAGTTTGAATCGAATCGGCTATGCTTTACGTAAGGAATGTATGTGATTTGGAAAATGGTTGAAGGAGGTCATTCAGATGTTGAACGCTAAGCCTGGATCATGGCTGGCAAGATCCTGTTTGCTGCTACTCTTGGCGTTTCTCTTGCTGCTGCCATTGGGAACTGCATTCGCCGTTGACAGCAATCCGGCTTCTGGTTCGTCATCGGTTGCAAAGTCTGCCCCGGTCGCAGTCATTCCGGTACATCAGACGATTGAGACCGGCCTGCAAAAGTTTCTTGAGCGGGCTATGAAAGAAGCTGAAGACTCGCGGGCCATGTTCATTATTCTCGATATTGATACGCTGGGAGGCAGGGTAGATTCGGCTGAGGATATTGGGGAGATGATTCGCAACAGCAAGGTGCCGACGATAGCCTATGTTCATGGAAGGGCTGTCTCTGCTGGCAGCTACATTGCCTTAAATGCAAGCAAAATCGTCATGGAGCCAGGCAGTACGATGGGTGCGGCTGCTGTTGTAGATGCTTCCGGAGCGGAGGTCGGCAATGTAAAAGTGATCGCCCATTGGGCTAGCCAAATGCGTTCCGCAGCGGAACTAAGAGGGCGTGACCCGCAGATAGCCGAAGCGATGGTGGATAAAAATGCCGGAGTTGAAATGAAATCGATCAACCGGACGGTACCTAAGGGGCAGCTCGTTTCGTTGACCGCCGACGAAGCAGTGAAGGTAGGGTATGCGGAAAGCATAGCCAATAATTTGGATGAGGTTATCCGGTTTATCGGAGCTGCCGACCATCCGGTTCTGCATTTGGAGCCTACTGCTGCGGAATCGTTCTCACGCTTTTTAACGCAGCCCGGCATATCCATTCTGCTGCTGTTCATCGGCATCGCAGGCGTAGCCATCGAGCTGTTCGTTCCCGGGTTTGGATTGCCAGGAATTATAGGGCTTCTTGGATTTGGTCTTTATTTCTTCGGACATTATATTGTCGGATTTGCGGGGGTGGAGGATATCGCTCTCTTCATCATCGGTGTGGTGCTCCTGATCATTGAGATATTCGTATCCAGCTTCGGGATTTTGGGGATACTCGGCATCGCCTGTCTATTCAGCGGCGTCGTCATGGCCGCCTACAATACCAAGCAGGCTGCGCTTCATTTATCCGTAGCCTTCGTTCTTGCCGTTATTGTCGTAGCGATTGTCGTCCGAATCTTTAAGCATAGGGGAGTGTGGAATCGTTTTATCCTGCGGGAGGAGCTGACCAAGGAGAAAGGCTATACACCGACGGTAGAACGTACGGATCTGCTGGGCAAAACCGGCACTTCTATCACGCCCCTTCGTCCGTCAGGTACGATTTATGTCGGAGATGAACGCGTCGATGTCGTGACTTCCGGGGAGTTCATCCCGCTGAATAAGCAGGTCGTCATCGTCCAGGTGGAAGGATCCCGGGTAGTGGTTCGGGAGGTTAATGAAGTCCTGCACTAACGAAATTTCCTGTGTCAAAGCCAGTTGCTGGCGCAAAAAACTCTGAGGAGGTTCAAACATGAACTCTATCGTTTTCGTATTGTTAATAGCAGCGATAATTATTATAGCGCTGTCCGTGTTTTTAAGCTTTTTTCCGATCATGCTATGGATTTCCGCATTAGCATCCGGCGTGCGCATCGGGATTATTACCCTTGTGGCTATGCGGCTTCGCCGCGTAATACCTAGCCGTATCGTAAATCCAATGATTAAGGCGACCAAGGCGGGGATTGACGTCACGATCAATCAGTTGGAAAGCCACTTCCTTGCCGGCGGTAACGTAGACCGGGTTGTCAATGCATTAATTGCTGCCCATCGTGCCAATATTCACCTCGAGTTCGAACGTGCGGCAGCTATCGATTTGGCCGGACGTGACGTGCTTCAAGCGGTTCAAATGAGCGTTAACCCTCGAGTCATCGAAACGCCTACGGTGTCTGCCGTAGCCAAGGACGGGATTGAAGTCAAAGTTATTGCAAGAGTTACCGTGCGCGCTAACATCGATCGCTTGGTCGGGGGCGCCGGAGAGGAAACGATCATCGCCCGTGTCGGCGAAGGAATTGTAACGACCGTAGGTTCGTCGAATTCCCATAAAGACGTGCTTGAAAATCCGGATCTGATTTCGAGAACGGTACTGGGCAAGGGACTTGATGCCGGTACGGCTTTTGAAATATTGTCCATTGATATTGCCGATGTGGATGTCGGTAAAAATATCGGTGCCCATCTGCAGACCGAACAGGCGGAGGCAGACAAGCGAATCGCCCAGGCGAAAGCGGAGGAGCGCCGTGCAATGGCTGTTGCTCAAGAGCAGGAGATGAAGGCTAAGGTCGTTGAAATGAAAGCCAAGGTGGTTGAATCCGAATCGCAAGTGCCGCTGGCGATGGCGGAGGCGCTTCGCAGCGGACAGATGGGCGTAATGGATTATATGAATTTGAAGAATATCGACGCCGATACGCAAATGCGCTCCTCCTTGGGAAAAATGAATGACGGCGGCAAGCAAGATGACCGGGAATAACGCCTCCGGTATGAACCGCCAAAGGAGTGTGCTTACATGAAGCTCATCCAGCTCATTCTCAACAACTGGTTTTTAGTGGTCATTGCTTTTATTGTTTTGAGCAATATCGGCAAGATGTTCAAGTCCAAAACGCAGAATAATCCCGACAAACCGGCCGCTCCGAAGCAAGGAATGCCTCCGTTTGCCGGAGGAGGGGCCGCTGGCACCGGATGGGGGAGAACGAGAAAGCAAACGGTCACACAAAATAAAGACGTTAAACCGCGTTCTGAACCATTCGGGAGACCTGTGAATCCACAGCTCCAGGAACAGCCGAAACCGGCTCATGCGGCCTCTGAAGGCCCGGAAACGACGGATTACTGGAATAACTCTCCTCTGGAACATAGCAGGAAGACAGCGTCAGGATCCGCCAACCGGTCCTCCCGGCAGCCTTTTACATCCGAAAAGCCTATAACACCGGGCCAGCCGTCAGCAGAACAGTTGGCTCAAGGGATCATCTGGGCTGAAATTCTTGGCCCTCCCAGAGCCAAGAAGCCGTTCCGTAAGTAATAAAATAAGCTTCGAAGCACCGTTTTCCAACCCGAAGTTGGAGCGGTGCTTTTTTTTTGTAAGGGCAGCTGCTATGCTCCCAAAGGATATGCCGCCGATCCTAAGAAAGCGAAAGGATATCTCCTTAAAAGTTCCGCCTCTCTTCATAATCGGCTGATTTCCAGCATATGGTGTAAATAGCCTGTGCTTATATAAGGGCGGTAAACTGAGCCGCAATGCAAATGGAACACAACTCTGAGGGGGAATCGTATGCGCAGTCTGACTCGTAAATTCAACCAAATCACCGCCAAGCTGCTGGACCTTCCCCAGGACGTTGTTCTGGATCTTCCCCGGATGACTCTTATTGGCAACATGCAGCTCTATATAGAAAATCACCGGGGCGTCTTGCATTTTTCCAACGAGCTGATGCGATTAGCGCTGAACAAAGGAAGCCTGGAGGTCCGCGGCAAGCAGCTGGTGATCCGGGCTATTTTAACCGAGGAAGTCTTTATTGAAGGGGTTATAGAAGACGTCAAATTTATCCCGTAAAGAGGTGTCTGACAGTGAAATCATCTTTTCTCTTATCGCTGCGCGGTTATGTGCTGATTGAAGTCAGGGGCGGACAGCTTGAAAGGCTGATCAATGCTTTGTCTGAAAAGAAGATGCCGGTTTGGGACATCCGGATAGTGGACGAGACACATGCCGAGATGTTCATCGTTGTGAAGGATTATTTCCGACTTCGTCCGCTCTTGAAGGAGACAGGCTGCCGGGTGCATGTCCGCACGAGGCATGGCCTTCCTTTTTTGTTGGACAAACTGGAGAAAAGAAAAATATTTGCCATTGGCATCATCGGTTTCGTCATCGGGTTGTACATGCTGTCCTCCGTCATCTGGCAGGTTCGGGTAGAGGGCAATGAGCTGATCAGTACGCAGCAGGTGCTTGAAGCAGCCAAGGAGCAAGGCATTTACAAGCTGCAATGGAAATACAGACTGAAAAACCCCGATGTCATGTCAAGAGCGATGCAAAGCAAGCTGCCAGGAACCGCATGGGTCGGAGTGGAGGTCCATGGCACCCATATTATTATCAAAGTGGTCGAGGCCACGGTGCCCGATAAACAGCCGCTGCTTAATCCTAGACATTTGGTCGCATCCAAAAGCGGGATGGTGACTTACATATTGGCAGAAAAAGGAAGGCCGCTAGTTAAGGCGAATACGTATGTAAAAAAAGGAGACATCCTCATATCCGGTATTTTGGGGGACGAGGTCAACCGCCAGACCGTAGTGGCATCCGGAGAGGTCAGGGGATTGGTATGGTATTCGCCCAAGGTGGAGGTTCCTTTGGTTCAGCAGTATAAAGTATATACCGGAGAGGTCAAGGAGCGTTCCTATCTGGTCTTCGGCAATCGCGCGCTGCAGCTGACGGGATACGGAAAGACGGGGTTCGAGCAATTTGAAACGATTCCGGTGAGAAAGACGCTGCAAATCGGAACGTATAATCTGCCGATCGGCTGGCTGAATGAGAAGGTTATGCAGGTCCATGTAATGGAGAAAGCATTGGATCCGCAGGTTGCCAGGGACCTGGGGATCGAAGAGGCAAAGAAGGAAATTTTAGCGTCGGCCGGACCGGATGCCAAGGTCGTCAATGAAAAAATTTTGCATGAAAAGACGGAGAATGGTAAAGTTTATATGGAAGTACATTTGGAAGTAGAAGAATCTATCACTCAAGAGCAACCTATTATTCCATAACGTGTTCGCTTGAAGGAGAAGAGGCCTGTTGATCGACAATGCACGTATTGTGAAAGTATCACTGAAAAACACGGCGGAGGGATTGGCTTTGTTTGGTCCGCAGGACAAGTTTCTGCATCTGATCGAGCAGCAAACCGATGCCAGAATTCAATCGCGCGAGGAAGAAATCGTTATCCAGGGGCCTGCAGCCGAAACGGAATCGCTGCAGCAGCTGTTTGAAGTGCTGCTTGAGCTAGTTCGCAATAATTACATCTTAAGCGAACGGGATATTCATTATGCGCTGGAGCTGTCCAAGCAGATGAAAGCGGACCAGCTGCTGGATCTGTTCAAAGGAGAAATAGCTACAACGCACAAAGGGAAGCCTATCCGTGTCAAAACGATTGGGCAGAAGCAGTATGTGTCGACCATTAAGCAAAAGGATATTGTCTTCGGAATCGGACCTGCAGGTACAGGAAAAACCTATATTGCCGTCGTGCTAGCCGTTTCGGCGTTGAAGGAAGGCAAGGTCAAACGAATTGTTCTAACGCGTCCTGCGGTAGAAGCCGGCGAAAGCCTTGGTTTTTTGCCAGGGGATCTGCAAGAAAAGGTTGACCCTTACTTACGTCCATTGTATGATGCTCTTAATGACGTGCTGGGCCCTGAGCAGGTGATTAAGTCGCTCGAAAGAGGCCTTATTGAAATCGCTCCGCTCGCCTATATGCGCGGCAGAACGCTGGATGATTCCTTTATTATTTTGGACGAAGCGCAGAATACGACTCCCGAGCAGATGAAGATGTTTTTGACCCGTCTCGGGTTTGGCTCGAAGATGGTCATTACAGGAGATGTAACCCAGATCGACCTGCCAAGAGGGAAGTCGTCCGGTTTGGTGGAAGCGCACCGCATTTTAAGACAGATCGAGGAAATCGGATTTATCGAGTTTGCCGAAGCGGATGTCGTGAGACACTCATTGGTTCAGAGGATCATTGTTGCTTACCAAGAGGATAAAGAAAAATAGCTCGTTTCATGAAAACCATAGTGGGAGAGCTGTGAAAGGGATGACCTTTCGAGATGAAGAACCAGGTTTCAATCCAGGGCAAGTTCCATTACAAGCTTGCCGGCTGGAAATACAGCGCCCTTGTGCGCTTTCTTCTGTTTTTAGTGCTAACGGTCATGTTTTATATGGCTTTAATGGGGAAATTGATCCCACAAACGTACGACATTCAAGTAGGATCTACGGCAGAAAAGGATATTCTGGCCCCCCGGGCCATTGAAAATGCTATTGCAACTGAGCAGGCTAAGGAGGATGCGGCGCAAAAGGTACAGCCCGTGTACCGCATCGTCGGACTGAAGAACGAAATTCTGATGGAAGCGATATTCGAGAAGCTGCAGCAGATTAATGCCGATACCGAAGTTACGCTCGGAGATAAAGTCAATATTTTCAAAACGGTGATCCCGAATCTTATCGACGATCACGTGGAAAAACAGATCAAGACCTATATGGACAGCGGCCAGTATAACGAGATGCTGCTTCAGGAAATGCGCAAAATAATACGCGAGCAGCAGTATCGCATTCCCGAAGAGACGTATTACAAGATGCCTCGCGTGTCCAAGGAAGATCTTACGGCCATGGAGCCGGTGGCCAAAGATATTGCAACCAGGCTGATGAACGATCAGATTATGGACGCGCAGACCGCAAGAGCGAAAGTCGCCGAGCTGGTGAACACGTCAACCCTGACCAAAAGCACATCGAGGGAGATGGTGCTGGAGCTCGTCCGGGCTTCCATTACCCCAAACAAGTTTTTTGATCAAAAGGGAACCGATGAAGCTAAAGGCCATGCGCGTGATAATGTGAAACCGGTGTTCATTAATAAAAACGAGGTCCTTGTCAAAAAGGGCGCCGTGATTACTGAGGAAATCTATCAGCGGCTGAGCAGCCTGGAAATGCTGAAGGACGAGTCCAGCTACTGGCCCAAAATAGGACTGCTGCTGCTGGTCGTGCTGTTCGGTCTCGTAATCTTTATGTTCGTCAAACAGAGTACGTTGGCCGTGAGTCATAATAATGTCCAGCTGCTGATGCTTGTTCTTATTTTTCTTATCAATATTTTGGGAATGAAGCTGTTTTCCCTCGTACAAAATTTGGATTATCCGTACATCGGGTTTCTTGCTCCTACGGCTATGGGAGCTATGCTGATAACGATTTTGCTGGATGTGAATCTGGCATTTGTTGCAACCGTTGTATTCAGCGTTATGGCGAGTGTGATCTTTAACACAGACCATCTCCAGCCGTTTGATTTCCGGTACGGGTTACTGACGCTCGCTACCTCGTTCGCGGCGATCTTCTCGATCCAGCGGGCAAGCCAAAGGGCATCCGTCCTGAAAGCGGGCATGATCGTCTCGCTGCTCGGAATAGCGCTTATTGGCTCCCTTCTGTTGATCGACGATCATGAGACAAAGAAGGGCATGCTGTTCGCCCTTTCGTTCGTCGTAGGCGGCGGCTTGCTCACAGCCGTTTTCGTCATCGGGCTGCTGCCGTTCTTCGAGGCTGCATTCGGCATCTTGTCACCACTTAAGCTGGTGGAGCTGTCGAACCCGAATCATCCGCTGCTGCGCAAGCTGCTGACGGAGACGCCGGGGACCTACCATCACAGCATTATGGTCGGCAATCTGGCCGAAGCGGCTGCCGTATCCATCGGAGCGGACGGACTCTTGTGCAGAGTCGGCGCTTACTATCATGATATCGGCAAGACCAAGCGCCCGAATTACTTTATCGAGAACCAGAACCATATGGAAAATCCGCATGACAAGATGGATCCCGCATTAAGTAAATCCATCATCGTCGCCCACGCCAGGGACGGGGTGGAGATGTTGAAGGAGTACAACATTCCCAAGCCGATTCGGGACATTGCCGAACAGCATCATGGAACAACGCTGCTGCAATATTTCTATCACAAGGCCAAGAAGCTCGCAGAGGCGAGTAACGATCCGAAGCCGGTGGAAGAAGAGGATTTCCGGTATCCCGGACCGAAAGCTCAATCCAAGGAAGCCGCTATCGTAGGGATTGCGGATTCACTGGAGGCGGCGGTGCGGTCGCTCCGCAACCCGACCCTGGAGCAAATTGACAGCATGGTCCGCAAAATCATTAAAAACCGTTTGGACGACGGTCAATTTAACGAATGCGATTTGACGATAAAAGAGCTGGATCAAGTAGCCAAAACTTTGAACGAAACGCTGCTTGGCATCTTTCATTCGAGAATTGAATACCCGAGCGATCTTCCGGGGACGAATCAGAATGAAGAGGCTAAGCAGGTGAAAAGGAGCTAGACGTATGAGTCTGCGATTGGAATGGAACAACGAGCAAGAGGAATTCGCTATCTCGGATGAGCTGATTGCGAAGCTTCGCGAGCTAATGGTGCTTGCAGGCCAATCCGAGAATGTGTCGGACGGAGAGGTAGCTTTAACCTTCGTCGATGATGCAGAAATTCAGCGTTTGAATAAAGAGTATCGCAATCTTGACAAGCCGACGGATGTGCTTTCCTTCGCCATGCAGGAAATGGGCGACGATGAGATCGAGATCATATTCGATGAAGAGGATTTCTCGGAGAGCGATCTTGAGGACGTCAAACGGCTCGATGAAGAGACCGATTCGGCAGAAGACGACGAAGAGGAATTCGAGGAACCGCTTGGCGACATCATCATTTCCGTGCCAAGAGCCATCGCGCAAAGCGAGGAATATGGTCATTCCGTAGAACGGGAGCTTGGATTTTTATTCGTGCACGGCTTCCTTCACCTCATCGGTTACGACCATCAAAGCGAGGAAGAAGAGAAAGTGATGTTTGGAAAGCAGGAGCACATTTTGCAGCAGGCGGGTCTTGTCCGGTGAGACCGAAGGTGAAGTGGCATAGAAGCTTTCGGTTCGCGTATGAAGGAGTGAAATATGCCTTATCTACGCAGCGCAATATGAAGTTTCATTTTTTTGCCGCTTTCGTCGTGCTGCTGATGGCCTTGTTCTTCCATCTGCATAAGCTGGAAATCTTGTTTCTGCTGATGGCCGTGACGATGATGATCGTTACGGAGCTTATTAATACGGCAATAGAAAAAACGGTCGATCTTGCCATGCCGGACCGTCATCCGCTGGCCAAAATAGCCAAGGATGTGGCCGCAGCCTCCGTACTGGTGTCTGCGGCTTTTGCCGCTATCGTAGGCATGGTCGTTTTTTACGAACCGATCGACCGGTTGTTCCGCGAAGCCAAGAACGTGGAGGGGCATGTTTTGTCCGCTGGCTCCATATGGATCTTGCTATGTCTGGTCATGCTGACGGTTATTGTTGTGGAGACAAGATTTTCACGCAGAGGGAGCTGGGTCCAGCCTAGTCTGTTATCGGCGGTCGCTTTCGCCATTGCAACCTTTATTACCTGTTATACCAGCGTTACTTTTATAGCGCTTCTGGCGTATTTACTGGCTATTGTGGTTATGATGGTATTATACGATAAGCGCGGCAGAGGCTTTGCTTCACTGCTGCTGGGAGCTGTTATCGGAGGGTTTGTGTCTGCTCTTGCTTACTATTTGATGAATATATAACATTCCATTTCTCGGACGGGGATGATACCTATGGATCGACAAGCTTTGGTAGCATTAGCGAAGCAGGCTATGGAGAAAGCCTACGTGCCCTATTCGCATTTCAAAGTCGGCAGCGCCCTGCTGGATCAGCATGGACGGGTGCATCTTGGCTGCAATGTGGAGAATGCGGCCTACGGCCCGACGAACTGTGCGGAAAGAACCGCATTGTTCCGCGCCATAGCCGATGGAGAGGAGCCGCGTTCCTTCCAGGCCATAGCGGTTATAGGAGATACGCCTGGACCTATTACTCCTTGCGGCGTATGCCGTCAAGTTCTAATCGAGCTTTGCCCTCCCGATATGCCAGTCTATATGGCTAACCTGCGTGGAGAGATTCAAGAAACGACCGTTGCCCAGCTGCTGCCCGGGGCATTTACAATGAATGATCTTAATGGAGGAACTTAATCGAATGACATCAGCATCCAGCAAAAAAGCGTTTAAATCCGGCTTTGTAGCCATTATCGGCCGTCCTAATGTAGGAAAATCGACCTTGATGAACCATGTTATCGGGCAGAAGATCGCCATCATGTCCGACAAGCCGCAAACAACCAGAAATAAAATTCATGGTGTATACACGACCAATGATTCGCAAATTGTATTCCTGGATACTCCCGGCATTCACAAGCCGCAATCCAAGCTGGGCGATTATATGATGAAAATCGCGGAGAGCTCGCTTAGCGAAGTCGACGCCGTTCTTTTCCTTATCGATGTAGTGGAAGGTATTGGCGGAGGAGACCGCTTTATTATCGAAAATCTAAAAAGAATCAAAACGCCGGTCATTCTAGTTATGAATAAAATCGATCAGGTGCAGCCGGAGGAGCTTCTGCCGGTCATTACGGAATATAAGGATCTGTATCCTTTCGCCGAGATCGTGCCGATATCGGCCAAGCAGGGCAATAACGTTAATACACTGCTGGAGCAGATAGTCAAATATTTGCCGGAAGGCCCTCAATATTATCCGGCCGATCAAGTGACGGACCATCCGGAGCAGTTTGTCTGCGCGGAGCTGATCCGGGAGAAAATATTGCATTTGACCCGGGAGGAAGTGCCGCACTCTATTGCCGTGGCCATTGAGGACATGAAGGTGGAGGAGAACGGCGTCGTGCATATCTCGGCGGTCATTTATGTGGAGAGAGATTCGCAAAAGGGGATCATTATCGGGAAAAAGGGCGCTTTGTTGAAGGAAGTCGGCCAAAAGGCGCGGCAGGACATTGAAGCGCTGCTCGGCTCCAAAACCTTTCTCGAGCTGTGGGTGAAGGTGAAGAAGGACTGGCGCAATCAGGAGCGCGTTCTGCGCGATCTTGGCTTCCGCAACGAATAAGCTCTTCATGCCAGTTATTACTTGGGATACTTCCGGCCATTTCGTATCATCCTAATCTTGTAGGCAAAAACAGTCCATCTAATGTCTTTGATTACAACGTCAAGCGTTCCTTGGAAAGCTCTTAGGAGAGGGGATTGATACGCACATGAGAGATTTTTCGTGGAAGTATTTTTCAATGACCGGTGATGTGGATGCTTATCTGCTTTACAAAGAGATGGACAGTGAGAGGCGCGCTTCTGAAGAAAATCCGGAGCAAGATGTTCCAGAATTAACGGACGAGATTCAGTAGCTGTCTACATGGTGCTTTGGGGGAAGGACGGACGATGCAGTACAGAGTGCAAGGGATTGTCATTCGAAGCATGGATTATGGGGAAGGCAACAAAATCATTACTTTGTTTTCACGCGAAATGGGTAAAGTGGCTGTCATTGTTCGAGGAGCTAAAAAGGTAAAAAGCCGCTATGCCTCCGTCGCCCAGCTTTTTACGAGCGGAGATTATTTATTCTTCAGGTCCGGCCAGCTAGGAACCTTGAATCATGCAGAAATCCTGGATTCCCATCATCGAATCCGGGAGGACTTACATAAAGCGGCTTATGCGTCCTACATGGCGGAGCTGACCGATCGGATGATGGCCGATCAGGAAGCTAACGCTTTTTTGTTTGAACAGCTGAAAGCTGCGTTGGCGGGTCTGGAAGCGGATAAAGATATGCAGATCATCGGCTTTATGTATGAAATGAAAATTTGGATGCAGGCCGGTTATATGCCCGAGCTGGACGCCTGTGTTTCCTGCAGATCGACGGAGGGAGAAATGCGGTTCAGCGCAGGCTTAGGGGGGATCTTATGCGGGCGATGCAGAAGCAAGGACCCGCAAGCCGTGCTGATGACTTCCGGCACGTGGAGACTGATGCGGCTGTTTGCCCAGATGGATATTCGGCGCTTGGGAGAAATCGACGTAAAGCCCCAAACCAAAGAAGCGCTGAAGCAGCTGATGAGGACCTATTATGATACTCATATCGGCCTCAATCTGAAATCCCGAAATTTTCTTGAGCAGATGGAGAAATACGGTGTTTAAGCTTTGACATTTTTATTTACGTTTGATAATATAATATATTAACATTAAAGGCGACTTCTCGTCCTGCCAAGTCTTTCCTAGACTTTGCGGCGGGAATTTTTTGTTAGAAGGGAGAAATAGCTGGAATTTCCTTCGCAGCCGAATGCAGCAAGCTGATGCTGCAGCAACGTGAAACATTTATACCTTACATACGTATTATTAGTAGCTTGTCTTAAGAAAGCAGGTGCAGTAGTGGCGGAACAAACGAATCCTATTATCTATGTAGCTTCAGACTCAGCAGGAGAAACGGGTGAAGCGGTAGTCCGGGCGGCGACGGTTCAGTTTTATCCCCAGCAGGTGGATATGCGCATCGTACCGTTTTTGGAGAACAGGGCAGGAATCGATAAGCTGGTGCAGACCGCGAAGCAAAGAGACGGCATTATTGTGTTTACTCTGGTTATACCTGAATTACGCGATTATTTGGTGGAGCAGGCAATCCGCTATCAGCTTCCTTACATCGATTTGCTGGGGCCGATTATTGGTTCTTTGGAAAAAAAGCTTCAGCAGGAATCGCGGCACCAGCCCGGCATGATTCACCCGTTGGATGAGGATTATTTCAAGAAGGTAGAGGCCGTCGAATTCGCCGTAAAATATGACGATGGCCGGGATTTCAATGGGGTTCTGCAGGCGGATATCGTACTGGTCGGGGTATCCCGAACCTCGAAGACGCCTTTGTCCATGTATCTTGCGCACAAAAAGTTCAAGGTGGCCAACGTTCCGCTTGTGCCGGAAATTCAACCTCCCGAGCAGTTGTTTACCATTTCCAAGAAAAAAATCGTCGGCCTCCGCATCGATCCTGTGAAGCTCAATATGATTCGCACGGAGCGGTTGAAGATGCTTGGACTTCCGCAGAACGCGACCTACGCCAATGTGGAACGAATCCATAAGGAGCTCGAATATGCGAACCAAATTATGAAGAAGCTCGATTGTACCGTAATCGATGTCTCCAATAAAGCGGTGGAAGAAACGGCGAGCCTGATCATCGATATGTTTCAAGGACGGTAAGTCATTTTTTCGCGAAATCGTGCAGGATTTTTTATTTATTCATCGTATATAATATTACGGTGGTACTTCAGTAGGAATTCGGTGGGACTTGACTATGCCGTTTAAAATTATTGTGGATGCCGATGCATGTCCGGTTAAGTCGGAAATCGTCAAAGCCGCCTCGCAGTTTAATGTCGAAGTTATGATGGTCGCCTCATTCGATCATCGCCTGGCTCCCATGGAGGGAGTGCAGATCGTTCAAGTCGATCGTTCCGATCAATCCGTTGATTTGTATATAGCGAACCGAATTTCGCCTGGTGACATTCTGATTACTCAGGATTTTGGTTTGGCTGCTTTAGCTTTGGGTAAAAAAGCTCTAGCGTTATCGAATCGCGGGCAGCAGTACAATGACCGGACGATTGATTTTTTATTGGATCGCAGGCATGAGCAGGCGAAGCAGCGCCGGGGAGGCAAGCACTCCAAAGGGCCGAAACCGTTTACCGACGAGGATCGACATTTTTTTCTACATTCTTTGACAAAAGTTTTGCAGGACTTGCAGGAGATTCGCAACCTGTAGCGAATAGTATTACGTGTTAATTTGATTGAAGGTGGATAGGATGAGTAACGGACGCATTCCGGAAGAAATCATCGAAACAGTCCTCAAGCATCATGATGTTGTGGATGTCGTTGGCCGTTATGTGCATTTAAGCAAGCAAGGGCACTATATGAAAGGACTTTGTCCCTTTCATTCGGAAAAGACGCCGTCGTTTACCGTTACACCTGAAAAGCAAATTTATCATTGCTTCGGCTGTGGGGCCGGAGGCGGTGTCATTCAGTTTTTGATGGCGATGGAGGGGTATTCCTTTGCGGAGGCAGTCAGCCAATTGGCCAAAGAAGCCAATCTGGATATCGGCCTCGATGCTATAGCGGACCAGCGTCGCGAGCAAAATCCTGAGAAAACCAAGCTGCTTGAAGCCTATGAGCTTGCCGGTAAGCTGTATCAGTATATTTTGAAAAATACCGAGCAAGGCAAACAGGCGATGCAATATCTACGATCGCGGGGTCTGAACGACAAACAGATAGAAACGTTCGGAATCGGCTACGCTCCCACTCCATGGGATACGCTGACACAGCTCTTGGAGCGGAGGCAGTTCTCTCTGCCCTTAATGGAAAAAGGGGGACTGATTTCAGCCAGGCAGGAAAATCAGGGATATTTTGATAAATTCCGCGACCGAATCATATTTCCGATTCATGACTGGAAGGGAAACATCATTGCGTTTGCGGGAAGAGCGATGGGTGACGCACAGCCCAAATATTTGAACAGTCCCGAATCCATGCTGTTTCACAAGAGCCGAAGCCTCTATAATATGCATCTGGCAAGGCCTAATATTCGAAAGCATCAGCAATTGGTGTTGTTCGAGGGCTATATGGATGTCATTAAGGCTTGGGAGGCCGGGGTCGTCAACGGTGTCGCCACGATGGGAACCGCGTTGACCAGCGAGCACGCGGATATCATCCGCAAGCAGGCGGATCAGGTCATTGTTGCATATGACGGAGATTCCGCAGGTCAAGCAGCAGCCTATAAGAGCATTCCGATTCTGGAGAAGGCGGGCCTGCTCGTCAAGGTCGCCATCATTCCAAACGGTCAAGATCCAGACGAATACATTGCCAGCAACGGTTCTGAACGATTTGTACGGGAAGTGATTGAAGCTGCCGTACCGTCGATCAAATATAAACTTCTTTATTTTCGCAAAAATTTCAAACTGCAGGAGGATGGAGAAAAGCTGCGTTATGTTCAGCAAGCTTTGAAAATTATTGCTGAAATTCCTTCGCCAATCGAACGAGAGCATTATGTAAGGGAGCTGTCAACCGAATTCCATTATTCCTACGAATTTACGTTACAAACCTTGAATGAAATTCGACTCCAAGCGGAAAAAAACAACAAGTTCGGGGATAATAAAGATAAACCGTGGAATAATGTTATGAATGACGGAGCACCGCGTCAGCCAAATCCCTCATTATATCTTGCTTATCATAATGCGGAGCGTCAGCTCTTGGCTATCATGATGTACGATCGGGAAGTGACGCACTACGTGGAACGGGAGCTAGGTGACCAATTTAACGTAGATGCGCACGCGGCGCTGGCTGCTTATTTGTACGCCTATTATGCACAAGGGTATGAGCCTAATGCGAGCAGCTTCATTGCCATGCTTCAAGAAGCGGAGCTGGAGAGCTTGGCCAGTTCCATAGCAATGATGGGCAATTCTCACGGGGTCAACAATCAAGTCATTGATGATTACATCCGAGAAATAAAAAAATATCCGCAGCAGCAATTAATTAAGCGAAAAAGAGAAGAAATGATTCGCGCAGAACGTTCAGGGGACATAACACGGGCTGCACAAATAGGTATTGAGATTATATCCCTAGAAAAGCAATTGAAATCATCTTAAGCGTGAGAAGCTACAAGATGTCTCTAGGGAGGAGGGAGTTGGATTATGGCGAACGATCAACATACGGAGATAGAGACTGAGTTGACGTTAGAGCAAGTTAAGGAACAGCTGATTGAGCAGGGCAAAAAGCGTTCCTCTTTAACCTACAAAGATATTATGGAGAAGCTGGCTCCCTTTGACCAGGATCCGGAGCAAATCGACGAGTTTTTTGAACATCTGTCGGAGTTGGGGATTGATGTAGGCAACGAATCGGATGAGGATCATGAGCATGGACAGGATCAGGAGCATGACGATTTCCACTTTGACGATGACTTGTCGCTACCGCCAGGTATCAAAATTAACGATCCGGTACGTATGTACTTGAAGGAGATCGGCAGAGTTCCATTGCTGTCGGCAGAGGATGAGATTGATCTTGCCAAGCGTATCGAATTGGGAGACGAGGAAGCCAAGCGCCGTCTGGCCGAAGCCAACCTGCGTCTCGTTGTCAGCATTGCCAAAAGATACGTGGGACGAGGGATGCTGTTCCTCGACCTTATCCAGGAAGGTAACATGGGCTTGATCAAAGCGGTTGAGAAATTCGACCACGACAAAGGCTTCAAGTTCAGTACGTATGCGACCTGGTGGATTCGTCAAGCGATTACCCGCGCGATTGCGGACCAGGCAAGAACGATCCGTATTCCGGTGCATATGGTTGAGACGATTAACAAGCTGATTCGTGTATCGCGGCAGCTTCTTCAAGAGCTTGGACGTGAGCCTATGCCTGAGGAAATCGCTAAGGAAATGGATCTCAGCACCGATAAGGTCCGTGAAATTATGAAGATTGCTCAGGAGCCGGTATCGCTGGAAACGCCAATCGGTGAGGAAGACGATTCTCACCTGGGTGATTTTATCGAGGATCAGGAAGCGTTGGCTCCTGCAGATGCGGCTGCTTATGAATTATTGAAGGAACAGCTCGAGGATGTGCTTGATACGTTAACTGAACGTGAAGAAAACGTACTCCGGCTTCGTTTCGGCTTGGATGACGGGCGTACACGCACACTGGAGGAAGTCGGCAAGGTGTTCGGAGTTACCCGTGAGCGGATTCGCCAAATCGAAGCGAAAGCGCTGCGTAAGCTGAGACATCCTAGCCGCAGCAAACGATTGAAAGATTTTCTTGAATAAACAGCTTGAACCCTACGACCTTTCTGCACTTGCTGCAGTTAGGTCTAATTTTTTGTTTCACCTCAACCGATAAATGAACAAGTAGCAATTAGCAAATAGGTCGTTAAAGAGGTGAAAGCATTAGTATGGATGATAAAAGAAAAATAATTATTCGTGAAATCGAACAATGGCGCAAAAGCAAGCTGCTACCTGAACATTATTGTGATTTTTTATTAAACCTCTATTTGGAGGAAGGAACAAATCAAGCTTCTGGCAAAACATCGTTCCTGGGGATTACGCCTAACGCGATAAAAAACAGTAATTGGAAAATATGGGTTCTTCTCTTCGGCTTCATCGCCGTTATTTCTTTAACTGCTCTTAATTTTACCGCTTTTAATTTACCAATGCAAATTGGGGTTTCCTTAACCTTCCTTTTTCTATGCTACGCGACAGGAAGCCTGCAGAAAGACAAAGAGCCGCTTAGAGCACAAATCTTGTTCGGGATGGCCTCGCTCTTCCTGCTCTTTATTGGCGTGTATTTGTTCCGATTGTATCATATTTATGAATCGGTGCTTGTCGTAGGCTACGTTGTTCTGTGCAGTCTCATATGGCTGCTTACGGGTCTATTGTCCCGTTTCCTGCTTTTTCAACTAAGCGGCTGGGTCGCACTTGTTTTCTGCTATGGCTGGCTGCTGCATTATCAGCTGGATTCCATCAATTGGGTAACTCTGGAGCTAAGCTGGGTGCCTCTCAGTCTGCTGTTTGGCTGGCTTGGATGGCTCCTGCATCAGAAAACGAAGCAAACAAGCACAGTCTTCCTTATGCTGAGCTGTATCGTTTGGTTTATGCCCGAATTATATGGTATGCTGTATGCCGAACAGTATGGGCCTCAAGCGGTACAATTGGCCCTGGTAGGCAAAATATTTCTAGAAGCAAGCGTATTGTTTACATTTAGAAAAAAATGGACTGAGTGGGTTGCATAATATGTTAAAATTATCAAAACGACTGGAATGGATAGCGAAGCAGGTACCTGCCGGGAGCAGTCTGGCCGATATTGGCTCCGACCACGCTCTGCTTCCCAGCTTTTTGGCGCTTCAAGGGCGCATTGTGAAAGGGATTGCGGGAGAAGTAAATCCGGGTCCTTTCCAGGCAGCTTCCAAGCAAATTCGTGAATCCCGACTGGAAGAAATAGTAGACGTACGTCTCGGGGATGGATTGGCGGTCATTTCAGCAGGCGAAGTCGAGGTAATAACTATAGCCGGCATGGGAGGCGCCTTGATTGCGAGTATTCTGGAGGCGGGTAAAGAAAAGCTGGCCGGTGTAAAGCGTCTCGTTCTTCAGCCGAATGTCGGGGAAGCCAACGTTCGCAGCTGGCTGCTGGAGCATCACTGGGTTCTAACGGAGGAGCTTATTTTGGAGGAGGATGGCAAAATATACGAAATTCTCGTAGCCGAGCCGTCCGGGCAAGCTGAGGCTAGCAATGAGGAGCTGTATCAGACTCGCACCCTCCATGGAGGCGTTACTATGGGCCGCGAGCAGCTAATAAAAATGGGTCCTTATTTGACACGGCAGCCTTCTGTGGTATGGTTCCAGAAATGGGAGCAGGAATTAGGCAAGCTGGAGATGATACGACGTCAGCTGGCTTTGTCTGAAGCAGCGGAGTCGCGGTCCAAAGAGAAGGATCTGGAGCTGGAAATGAAACGAATCAAGGAGGTTATGGCATGCTTGCAAAAGGACAAAACGTCATCCAATTGATGGAGGAGCTTGCACCCAAACATTATGCCGTACCCGATGATAAGATAGGCTTGCAATTGGGTACTCTGAACAAAGAGATCACCAATGTTCTGGTGGCTTTGGACGTGACCGACGAGGTAGTCGATGAGGCCATTCGTCTGCAGGCCAATTTGATTATTGCTCATCATGCGATTATTTTCAGACCTTTGGCCCATCTCCAGACGGATTCTCCTGCAGGAAAGCTGTATGAGAAGCTGATCAAAAACGATATTGCCGTATACATCGCCCATACGAATTTGGATGTAGCGGAGGGCGGAGTCAACGATTTGATGGCAGAGGCGTTAGGGTTACAGGGTTTGTCCCCGCTTGAGGATATCCATACGGACAAGCTGAAGAAGCTCGTCGTGTTTATCCCGGAGGATCACGTGGACAAAGTGCGGCAGGCACTGTTCCAAGCCGGTGCAGGCTGGATCGGACAATACAGCCACTGCAGCTTCAATATCGAGGGGACCGGTACCTTCGTTCCGGAAGAGGGGAGCGACCCCTTTATAGGCAAGCAAGGGAAGCTGGAAGAAGTGCGGGAGGTCCGACTTGAAACCATTATTCCGCAAAGCATCGAGCGCAAAGCGATCCAGGCTATGCTGAAAGCACATCCTTACGAAGAAGTGGCGTATGACTTGTATCAATTGGATTTAAAAGGCCGGACCTTCGGTTTAGGCCGTGTCGGCAAGCTGGACGATGCCGTAACGCTGCAGGAGCTGTGTGAGAAGGTGAAGCAGGCCTATGATGTTCCTGCGGTACGTGTTGTAGGTGATCCTGCCCGTTCCGTGCGTAAAATCGCGGTACTGGGCGGCTCTGGCAGCCGCTATGTGCGCCATGCTCTGTTTGCGGGAGCCGACGTATTGATTACCGGCGATATCGACTATCATACGGCGCATGATGCCTTGGCTGCGGGGCTTGCTATTATAGACCCGGGGCATAATGTAGAGAAGATAATGAAGCAGGGGGTTGCCGATTACCTGCGTAAAAAGCTGCAGGATAAAAAATCGGAAACCGGTGTCTTTGCATCGGAAATTCATACGGAGCCGTTCCATTTTGTCTGATTAACCATTAAACGGGCTTCAAATATGCAGCTTTTTACATGTGATAGCGTCATTTGGCGCAAATGGAAACAACACAACGGTTGTTTTTTATTCGAAATCGCTGTATACTAGCAAATGCACATCAGGAAAGCTTGACAGACAATCGCTGGTGAGAAATCACGAGAGGAAAGTCCGGGCTCCGCAGGGCAGAATGCTGGATAACGTCCAGTCAGCGCGAGCTGAAGGCTAGTGCCACAGAAATGGACCGCCGATGGCGGAGGGCTTGCCCTTCGCACAGGCAAGGGTGGAACCGTGGTGTAAGAGACCACGAGGAGATATGGTGACATATGTCCTGGTAAACCCCATTTGGAGCAAGACCTAATGGAACGCACATCTTTTCGAAGATAGTCCTTGCCCGGGACGCGTTCGGGTTGGTCGCTTGAGCCAAGCAGCAATGTTTGGCCTAGATAGATGATTGTCGCTTCAACGGTGGGAGGGTGGTACCCGTTACGACCACTGGAAGTACAGAACCCGGCTTACGGCAAGCTTTCCTGGAACCGACAAAAACCGCCCTTGCAGGCGGTTTTTGTGCTGTTGATACTTATTTATTGGAAATAAACAATTAGCGAAGATTATCTCCATCCGAGGCGTTCCAGAAGTCTCTGTGCCCAATCGGACCGGGCGGGAGCCGCTTCGGGTGTTTTGGTTTCTGTGTGATTTTGCGGTTTTTGCATGGTTTGCGGATTTTTATTGCCTTGAGCTTTGTTCAAAGCGGCAACGACATCAATCAATCCGTATCCGTAGTAAGAGTCCTTTCCTTTAGGTCCGATATCTTGTGCGGTATCCCGCATAATCTGCATAACCTCTGTGTTTTTCAATTGCGGATTTACAGATCGGATCAAGGCAGCCAAAGCAGTGACATGCGGACTTGCCATGGAGGTGCCGGATAAAGCAGCATATTGATTATGCGGATAGGTGCTCGCGATGCTGACGCCAGGCGCGGCAACGTCAATATAATCCCCGTAGTTAGAGAAGGATGCTTTATTTTTATTGGCGTCTGTAGCGGCTACGGCGAATACCTCTGGGTATGCCGCCGGGAAGCCGGGAGTCGCTGTGTTATCATTGCCGCTCGCGGCAATCAGGACAACATCATGATCGTAAGCATACTTGATGGCGTCATGCAGGAAATTGGCTTGAGCGTAATTGCCAAGGCTCATATTGATGACTTTGGCTCCGTGATCGGTAGCCCAGATGATTCCCTGCGCGACGGAGTACGTGCTGCCCGCACCGCTTTGGTCCAATACTTTGACCGGCATAATGCGGTTATACCAGCTCATTCCGGCTACTCCCAGATGGTTGTTGACGATAGCGCCGACGACTCCGGCAACATGGGTTCCGTGGCCTACGTCGTCTGCTGGGGGAGCATCGCTATTGACTACGTTATATCCGGAGATCAACTGGTCTTTCAAATCCGGGTGATTCAAATCCACTCCGGTATCCACGATAGCCACTTTGACGTCCTGAGATCCTTTGGATATAGCCCAGCCGGATTCCGTATCGATAAGAGGCAGGTTCCATTGATATCGCTGATATAAGGAGTCGTTAGGCTTGAAATTGGTATTGTCAGAAGCCTGGGAGCCGTTCTCTTTAACCGCGTCAACAGCTTCACTATTGGTTAAATATAAAAAATGCGGCTCTGCATAAGCGACATTCCACTTTTGAAAGTAGTCCATCAATTGCTTGGCTTCCAACTTACGGGATTCGAAGACATATGTGTAACCAACCTTACGGTAATGGGTCGTGCCTATATCCGCTTCGATCTTGGCTAAATCTGCGCTGGAGGGCTCCTGCTTGAAGCGGACGACGACCTGATTCACATGATAATGGCTTGTTCCTTCGTTTTCTTCCGGATGGTTTACTTTAACATCCTGCAATGTCCTGGAATCCACCGATTCAATCTTATAGTGATTGTCGGCCGGATAGGTCACAATTCGCAGGTTTTTGAGCTGATGGTTCTCCACCTGTTTCAAGATGGTCTGCTTGACGACTCCAATCATGGCCGAATCGTAGCTTTTGGAAGGTACGCCAAGAACAAAATAAGGTTCGCCCTGATGCTGAAAAGGCGAGGATTGGTAGCTTTCTCCCCGATCCGTATGCTCCTTCGCTTTCTTCAATTCCGGCTCGGCGAATGAACGAAGAGCATCATCCATTTGGCCTGCCTGTAAACTGCGGTCGAGAGGCTCGTTCTTGGTTGCCCAATACAGCTTAAGCATATGAGGGTGCTCCTGCTGCAGGGTTGTAAGACCGCTTTGCTTCTTATCCGCGGATTGATGCTCGGCTTGGCTAAGAATACGCCCCAGCTCCAGACTGCACTGCGAACGGCATAAATCGTCTGTCAGCTTCATATCCTGCGACAGGGTAGCTTGTTTCACTTTGATCTCCTCAGCGGGAGACAAATTTGCTATACGGGGTGCACCTTCGTTACGGGGAAACAGGAGCGCACCAAAGGCAAGCAATAATGCAAAAGACAAGGCGTATTTCCACATCGGACTGACTCCTTTTCCTTGATGATACCGTTAGAGTCTCCGTATGAAGAATAGATTACAACCGGAAATCATCTCCTCGTTTTTTGCCAATAGTTATTTTTCGTATTACTTTTAGCTACATTTTGTGGTAGGATGAAGAGAAGATATTATGATTATTTATCAGCATGTTTTGTTTTAAATACAGGAGGTCTTGACTTATGGCGATGTTTAATGTGAAAAATTTATGTGAAACGACTAAATCCAAGCTAAGCGATGCCATCACGAAAATGGAAACTTTCTTGAACGATCATTCCTTGCAAAAGCTGAATTCTGAAATGGATCCAACAATGGAGGAATTTTATAAGGGGTATTTATCCGACACTCGCCATCTTCTTGTTTTCTGCGAAGTGGCTTATGAGAAGCTTGGCGTAAGCTTAAGACGTCCTACGTTTAATGTGGAGTATGCTGAGAAAGTATTGTATGAGGTGTACCACAGCTGCGTCAATAATTTCTTCTATCCTAAAAATGAATGCTATTCTGAGGATGGACGCTATGCTTACACGGGACAAGATGCGATCCGCTTCCGCAAAAAGCCGGTTCGGGCCGTTCGTGACCTGACTATCGAGCTGTCCAAAATTTTTGAGACGCTTCGTGAAGACTTGGCTTATTATGAAACGGATTATATTACGCAAAAGCGCATGCAGGGCGAACGCGTATAAATAGACCAACTTGGAAATACTTACTAGAGATGCTTAATGCATCTCTTTTTGTTTAGAGAGGGGGTACGCTTGTGGCCGTTACTATGCATGAATTGGCTGCAATCAGCAAACAGATCATCCGGTTTAATCAACATCCTAGCGGGAGTTACGTAGCATGTCCTTTATTTTCCCATTATACGTTCAGCTGGCTAAGGGACGGCAGTTTTATTGCTTATTCAATGGATATAGCCGGAGACAGGGAAAGCTCTGTGAAGTTTCATGATTGGGTGAATCAAGTGCTGACGCGGCTTAAGGATCGTGTGGAAGCCTTGCTGCAAAAGCATCAAAGGGGCGAGCCTATTGCTCAGCACGAATTTTTACATACAAGATACCACCTCGATGGCCGTGACGATGAACATTCGGAGTGGGGGCATTTTCAATTGGACGGTTACGGAGCCTGGTTATGGGGGCTTGCGTGGCATTGGAACCAATCGGGACTGACCTCGGTACCGGAATCGTTCCGGACCAGCGTAGAACTAACTATACGGTATTTGAGCGCATTCTGGATGCAGCCGAATTTTGATTGCTGGGAGGAACGCAACGATCAAATCCATGCCTCTACGCTTGCTTGCATATATGGGGGGTTGACCTCGATGAGACCCTATATCAATGACCCTTCCATCGATGAGGTTACCGGGTCCATCCGCAAGTTTTTGTTAGAGCATTGTGTTGACCGGCAAACGGGCAGCTTTGTAAAAAGCATTCGTCCGGCAGACAACGGTCAATATGACGTCAGTTATGCCGGTGTGGATGCGAGTCTGATGTGGCTTTGTGAGCCATTTCAAGTATTTTCGGTAGATCATCCGATAATGTCTGCTACCCTGGATAAACTTAGGACGGATTTAAAAAGCGATCAAAGCGGAGTCCGAAGATATGCAGGGGATGAATATTATGGCGGCGGCGAGTGGATTCTGCTCACAGCCTGGTATGGCTGGATCGAATATAAGGCTGGCAGACGTGAGCAGGCGGAGGCTGCACTCGAATGGATTGTGCGGCAAGCTGATGCATTGGGACGCTTGCCGGAGCAGGTTCCACATGCTTCGACAGATATTTACAAGCAATGGGTGGAACGTTGGGGGACCCCGGCTACTCCATTGTTATGGTCCCATGCGATGTATCTTGTGCTATATTCCCAGCTATACGGATAGTATAGCGCCCCCCCTTCTTCGGGCACATTGAGGAGGGGGTGATATGGATGCCAGACGTAAGATGCAGTGTTTCCAACTGTAATTTCTGGGCAGAAGGGAATCAGTGCGCAGCCAAATCCATCATGATTGAGATCGACAAACACGCCAACGACCAGTATGACTCCGAATTCGCTCAAGACTTCGACGATCATCAAGACCGTGCGGGAAGTGTCCGCAGCACCTGCTGCCACACGTTTCAGCCGAAGAAGAAGTAGTCTTAGCTACGATCAGGCAGATCGGAGGGATAACCTATGACTGACCATAGGAAGCGGGGGCGAGCAAGGGCACAGGCCAAGTCCAGGCATGATTCCATGAAGCGGATGCCGAAGCCTTACACGTTTAAAGATTCGGATGAGTATGCTGCCGAAATTTCGTCTACTTTCGGTCCTCCCGTTCAGGCTCCTGTTCATACAAGGGAGTCATCCAAACGGAAAATGGAGTCGGCAACGGATGTGGGGGCCGAAGCCCGCGGCCAAAGCCGCTGGTTAGGGTATACGGCGCTAGCTGCGGCTATCTTGTCGATGTTTATGTTTCCGGTAACGCTCGGCACAGCCGCCATTGTTATAGGGGGCCTGTCGTACATGCGGGGGATTCGGGCATTAGGGGTTTGGTCCGTCATCCTTGGGCTTATTTCATTGGCCGGTTATTTTTTGCTGCTGCCTCTTTATTCTTAACGGGTATTTTATCATTTCATCATGGCAGGTTAATTACCAAGCACGGGGTATGGATATCCTGTGCTTTTTTATGTTTACCTAAGCTTTGAAACAACGTAACCATAGGTTTTCTGACAATTAGTGCAAAAAGAACTGGATGGCAAGTCCAAAACAGTGTACAATAGGGGGTGAAACTGGGAATAGGGAGCATATAACAGAAATGAACATTGACCCTAGAACGATTAAGGAATTGCTTCAGCTTCAGATCTTAAGCAAATCAAGCTTGTTATCTACGAGTGCGCAGACTGCGACGGAAGACGATACCAATTTCTCGGAAATCCTGAACAGTCTGTTATTCTCATCGGCATCGAGCTCCGATAGACCGTTGGCGGCAGCTGGGACGATCGCTTCTTCCGGTTCGTTGCAGCCTTTTCGGAACAGTTATGTTCCTGTTATGCCTAATGGGGCGTATGCTTCCGTACAGAAGCCGGGCAGCGTGAAATCAGCCGGAGATCTTGAAGCTTTAATAGAAAGCGCAAGCCGTAAGCACAGCGTTCAATCCAGCTTGGTCAAAGCGGTCATTGATACGGAATCCTCTTTTAATCCGCGGGCGGTTTCCGGAGCTGGAGCCAAAGGCTTAATGCAGCTTATGGATGGCACCAGCAGGGGATTAGGGGTAACGAACCCGTTTGATCCAGCCCAAAATATTAATGGCGGAACCCAGTATCTGGCCGGTTTGCTCCAGAAGTACAATGGGAACCGCGGTGTTGCATTAGCTGCTTATAATGCGGGTCCGGGACGAATAGACCGTTTAGGAATTACGAACGATCAAGAGCTGAAGTCCAAGATGCATTTATTGCCGAGCGAAACCCAAGCTTATGTAGGCAAGGTGCTGCGACTGCAGCGTGATTATGAAGCTTAACTGCGGCAATATACCAAGACCTACTGCAAGCGCCCTGTTCTTGGAAGGGGCTTAAGCTGGGTCTTATTTTTATGATAAGGAGGGATATGGCATGCTGTATTTGGATTATGCGGCGACGACGCCTCCTTATGACGAAGTCGTCGATACGATGGCTGAGATCATGAAGAAGCATTTCGGCAACCCTTCTTCCCTGCATCGCATCGGTATGGAGGCGGAGCAGCTGATCCGGCAATCCAGGGCTGTAATAGCCAAGTGCTTGAATGTGCTTCCTGACGAAATCCGCTTTACTTCCGGAGGAACGGAAAGCAACAATTTGGCTATTCAAGGGACTGTAAGCAAGTTCAGGCACCGCGGCAACCATATAATAACCAGCGTCATCGAGCATGCATCCGTCTACGAGACATTTCAGCAGCTGGAGCATCAAGGCTTCCGGGTTACCTATTTGCCCGTTGATGAGACCGGATGTGTCCGTATGGATCATTTGGAGCAGGCTTTGACGGACGATACGATTCTAGTCAGCATTATGGCCGTCAATAACGAGATGGGACGAATACAGCCGATTTCGGAAATAGGGGAGCTCTTAAGAAGCTATCCTAAAGCGGTCTTTCACGTTGACGCCGTTCAAGCGGTCGGCAAGCTGCCGATAGACCCGGTCAAGCAGCGAATCGATCTGTTTTCTTGCTCTGCACATAAGCTTCGCGGCCCCAAGGGTATAGGGTTCCTCTATTGCCGGCAAGGACTGGAGCTTACACCCTTGCTTTGGGGAGGAGGACAGGAAGCGGGTATCCGGTCGGGAACGGAGAATGTTCCTGCCGTAGTCGGAATGGCAAAAGCTGTGCGAATCGCTTATGATCACCGCGAAACGTTTTTCGAGCATACCTCCAGACTGCGTGAAAGGTTTGTTTCGGCGATTCAAGCCATTCCGGAGCTTAAGCTGAGCGGATCCGAGCGCGCAGAGGATATGGCGCCCCATATCGTTCATTTTTCTTTTCCGGGTATGAAGTCGGAGGTTCTAGTTCATGCTTTAGAACAGCATCAGATCTATGTTTCGACCCGATCTGCATGCTCGTCGGGAGCTGAACTGCCCAGCCGGGTGCTTCATGCTATGGGATATGACGATGCAAGAGCGGCGCATGGAATCCGGCTTAGCTACTCGCTGGACCAGAGCATGGAGGATGCGGAATTTTTTGGCCGGGCATTGCGTGAGGTTGTAGAAAAATTAAAGCCGACAATGACAACTCAGAGCAGACGGAGGTAGCTATGGCACCGGATTTGATAGTTCTCCGCCTCGGGGAACTTGTGTTAAAAGGAAAAAACAGGCACCGTTTTGAAAAAACGGTCTACGAGCAGATTAGAAAAAAGCTGCAGCTCTATGACCGCTTAACGTTTCAGCGCGATTTTGGAAGAGTATACATTACGCTAAATGGCGAGCCGTATGAGGAGATAGCCCTTCGCTTGAAAACAATACTGGGGCTGACCTCGTTCAGTCCAGTCTTTACGGCTCCTCTGGAGCTTGAAGCCGTTCAATCCGCCGCGTTAGAGGCTATGCTCAAGATCGGACGGGTGCCGGATAGCTTTAAAGTATCGGTAAGACGTGTGAATAAAAGCTTTCCGTATGATTCTCAAGAAATGAATCAACGGGTTAGTGCTGCTGTGCTGCGCGCTATACCTGGTCTCAAGGTCGATGTCCATCGTCCTGAAGTGGAGTTGAAGGTGGAGCTCCGCGAAGAGCGGGCGCTTATTTATTCCCAGGTCGAAGCTGGGGCAGGAGGGTTCCCGGTCGGCACAAACGGGAAGGCGATGCTCATGCTTTCGGGGGGCATTGATAGCCCGGTGGCCGGTTTCCTCGCGATGCGACAGGGCTTGAGGATCGAAGCGGTTCATTTTCACAGCTACCCTTATACTTCCGAGCGGTCCCAGCAAAAAGTAAAGGATCTGGTCGGCAAGCTATCGGAATATGGAGGCGATATCAAGCTTCATCTCGTTCCCTTCACCGATCTGCAAACCAGGGTTCATCAGTCATATAACCAAAACCTTCTGATAACTATATTAAGACGGGCTATGTTTCGTATTACGGAGAAGCTTGCCGCAGCCAATGAGGCCATGGCTATCGTTACGGGGGAAAGCCTCGGGCAAGTGGCGAGCCAAACGCTCGCCAGCATGAACGTGATCGGCAGAGCTGTGGACCTGCCAGTTATTCAGCCTTTGATTTGTATGGAGAAGCAGCAAATCATTGACATTGCGGAGACGATCGATACGTTTGCTATTTCGATCCAGCCTCATGAAGATTGCTGTACGCTCTTTCTTCCGCCGTCGCCGAGCACCAATCCGAATTTGCGGGTAGTTATGAGCATCGAGAAGCAAATGGAATGGCTGGAGGAGGAAATAGACCGCGCGGCGCAAATGACGGAAACCGTCTGGATTCATGCGGGGCAGGAGTCCAAATTCTCAAGCTTTTTTTGAATGATTGCGAAACGGGCTGCCGAATGCAGCGTATGAAGTGGAATGGACTATATGGATAGCGAATTTGGAGGTTAGAAGCGCATGTTAGAATGGTTCCTGCTTTTCTTGCAGATTATGTTAATCAATATCGTATTAAGCGGCGATAACGCGGTTGTTATTGCTTTAGCCAGTAAAAATCTGCCGTTAAGTCAACGGAAAAAAGCGATCTGGTGGGGGGCTTTCGGGGCAATAGGCTTACGCCTTATTCTTACCGTTATAGCCGTTTACATATTGCAGGTGCCTTATCTGCAGGCGGCTGGCTCGCTCCTGCTGATCTGGATCGCCATCAAGCTGCTCATTGATGATGACGGTCATGCAAATGTGAAGGAAGCTTCCACACTTGGCAAAGCGGTTTGGACTATTATTGTTGCGGATTTCGTGATGAGTCTGGATAATGTGCTTGCTATTGCGGCAAAAGCCAATAACGACATCGCCGTTATCATTTTGGGTATCGGGTTGAGCGTTCCCATTATTATTTGGGGCAGCACATTGGTTATGAACCTGCTGACGAAGTTTCCTATTCTTGTCTTCCTTGGGGCTGGTATTCTCGGTTATACGGCCGGAGAGATGTTTGTGAAAGACAAATCGGTTTCCGACTTGCTGCTCTCAAACATTCCGCACTGGATTATCCCGGTTGCGGGCGTAATTATCGTTATCGGTGCCGGCATCCTGAAAAAACTGTCGGGAAGACCGAAGCCGCACCATTCCTAACATGAATGTAAAAAGGATGTAAATGGCATGTTAATCTTGTCGTTTTGCCTTGCCTTTTTTACTATTTGCACGTATAATAAACGTAAATGTCAAGCGTCGGCGCTTATGTCCGACGCTTGTTTTGTGGAACGGGCCCCGGCTGCTCTAAACATAGAGCAAGGTAACAGGGTCAAATTTAGGAGAGGTAAGGGAAAACATGCATTCAAGAGATAAAATACGCAACATTGCGATTATTGCTCACGTCGATCATGGTAAAACGACTTTGGTAGACAAATTGCTTCAACAATCAGGTACGTTCCGCGAACACGAGACGGTTCAAGAACGTGCGATGGACTCCAATGATTTGGAGAGAGAACGCGGTATTACGATTTTGGCGAAGAATACGGCGATCAATTATAAAGACTACCTTATTAACATCGTAGATACTCCAGGGCATGCCGACTTCGGCGGTGAAGTGGAACGTATTATGAAGATGGTTGACGGAGTTTTGCTGGTGGTCGATGCATTTGAAGGCACCATGCCGCAAACGAAATTCGTACTGCGCAAAGCTTTGGAACAAAACCTCACACCTATTGTTATCGTGAATAAAATTGACCGTCCTAACGCACGTCCGGCTGAAGTAGTCGATGAAGTGCTGGATCTGTTCATCGAGCTAGGAGCTAACGACGATCAATTGGATTTCCCGGTTGTTTATGCATCGGCTTTGATGGGGACCTCCAGTCTGGATTCCGATCCATCCAAGCAAGACGACAACATGCAGGCTATTTATGAGACTGTCGTCAGCCATATTCCGGCTCCTACAGAGAACGTGGAAGAACCGCTGCAATTTTTGGTAACCTTGATGGACTACAACGAGTACTTGGGACGTATTGCAATTGGACGTGTCAACCGTGGTGTTGTAAAGCAAGGACAACCGGTAGCGGTTATTAATCGTGACGGCGTTACGAAGCAGTCGCGGATAGAGAAGCTCTTCG
The DNA here is from genome assembly GCF_014873645.1 of Paenibacillus sp. OAS669. Taxonomy (NCBI): domain Bacteria; kingdom Bacillati; phylum Bacillota; class Bacilli; order Caryophanales; family Paenibacillaceae; genus Paenibacillus; species Paenibacillus sp. OAS669. Next base: position 126,362 of record NZ_JADBDR010000005.1, on the reverse strand, counting down.
GTTTCCAAGGTCTGAAGCGGATCGAAATTGAAGAAGCGGGAGCGGGGGATATTGTCGCTATCTCGGGGATTAAGGACATCAACATCGGAGAGACCATTGCAGATCCCGCTCATCCTGAGGCTCTGCCTGTATTGAAGATTGATGAGCCAACCCTGCAAATGACATTCCTTGTTAACAACAGTCCATTCGCAGGACGCGAAGGAAAATGGGTTACCTCCAGAAAGCTGCGCGAGCGTCTGTTCAAAGAGCTCGAGACCGATGTCAGCTTGCGCGTTGAGGAAACGGATAGCCCGGATGCTTTTATCGTATCGGGCCGCGGTGAGCTGCATCTTGGCATCTTGATCGAGAATATGCGCCGTGAAGGCTTCGAGCTTCAGGTATCCAAGCCGGAAGTTATTATCAAGGTTATTGACGGGCAAAAAATGGAGCCGTTGGAGCGTCTGATTATTGACGTGCCTGAAGAAAGCATGGGTGCGGTAATGGAAAGCCTCGGGACCCGCAAAGCCGAGATGGTTAACATGATCAATAACGGTAACGGCAATGTGCGCCTGGAATTCCTGATTCCTGCCCGCGGCTTGATCGGATACCGTACGTACTTCCTGACCTTGACTCGCGGTTACGGCATTATGAACCATGCGTTTGACAGCTACGGACCTTATTACGGTTCCGGAGTAGGCGGACGCCATGAGGGCGTGCTGGTATCCAGCGAAACAGGAACTTCGACCTTGTATGGTATGCTGTCGGTTGAAGACCGCGGTATCCTGTTCTTAGAACCGGGCACTGAGGTGTACGAAGGCATGATCGTCGGCGAACATAATCGTGATACCGACATTATTGTTAACATCTGTAAAGAAAAGCAATTGACGAATATCCGCTCTGCAGGTAAGGACGATACGGTGAAGATGAAAACTCCTCGTATCTACTCGCTGGAACAAGCGCTGGAATATTTGAACGACGACGAGTATTGCGAAATTACTCCAAAGTCGATCCGTCTGCGCAAAAAAATATTGAACAAGAGCGAACGCGAGCGTGCTGAGAAGCACCGCAAGATGGCTGAAGCTAACGCTTAAATTTATGGGAGAAAGCTCTGATGATTCAGAGCTTTCTTTTTACCAAATAAAGATCTTTTCAAAAGTATTTATGCTTGCTAGGATTGCTGCTGTTTTTGGTCTTACCATTGTCCTAGATAGGGCGTATCTCACCTGAAGGAGGTTATATCATCAATGACCGAATGGTTTCGTGAGCATCCCGTTATTACATACTTGATTATCCTGGTATTAATCAGCTACGTGTACAACAAAGTATTCAAGGTACGCAGACTTCCCATTCTCAAAGAAGCGATCGTCTACCTGATGCTCGCTATCGGCGCCGGTATGCTGCTATTGTTCCAGCTTGGAGCACTTCCAATCGTGCTGTGCCTAGCCGTTGCTGTAGGCTTGATGTTTCTTGTCAGAATTCGTTATTTCATTGAAGGACGCACTAAAAAACAGCAGCCGGAAGAGCAGTAACGAAAGCGGGTGAACATGTGAAAAGCTATTGGCTGGCACCGTTAAAGATGGATGGAGCTTCCTGCTTACTGTTACCCGAACGCTTTGAACTGGCTCCTGTAGAAAACAGAGAGCGTTTTCTTCAGCTGATGAAGTCTGTTCATCCGAGACTGCTCGTGCCTTTTAAGTCCAACCTGCTGCTTAGTGAAGAAGCGGAGATTCGATGCGGAGTAGACGAGCTGCCGTTCCGGCTTGATTCAGGAGATCCTGTCTTGTTTACCCCCGACCGTCTGGAGCTTTCTCACTGTGCGCATGCTTATATCGATAAGCGCCCTGCAGGAGATGAGTTGGATGTCATGCTATCCCAGGCCGAGGAGCTGCTTGGCCACGTGGGTGTGGACGAACCGATTCTGGAGTGGCTGCATAGAATGAAGAAATGGAATGCGCAGGGTTACACCATCCTGCTGCTTGTCTAGCTCAGGGCATACCTGCGGAAAGCCACTAGATTACGCTTACGAAGAAGGGAAAGCCCTTAAGTCAACGAGAAACCCGTCATATACAAAATGTGAAGGTGGGAGGTGAGATATTCCCCGGAGGAGCGTTAGCGTCCGCCTTTGTTCTCGGAAAATCCCCGCTGACAACATATACAATCCATATTTTCTGAGAACAACAGCGGCCGGAGGGGGGATATTTCACCGAGATACCATAGCATTTTGCAAATGGATAGGTTTCTCAACAGACTCAGGCTTTGCAATGCAAAGCCCTTAGGATACGCTTACGAAGAAGGCTTTGCAATGCAAAGCCCTTAGCATATGCTTACGAAGTAGGCTTTCCTGCGGAAAGCCCTTAGGAGGATGCCCATGAAACTGGAGGACGCGTTATTTAACTGGCTGCAAATGAAGATTGTATCCGAAGCTAGGCCCGACGACAAGGCAGCGGAGGAGACGAGGCTTTTTTTTGAAGAAATATTGCGGGAGGATCACGCCGTTTCGGAGCTTGAAACCCAAGATGACCAGGAACGGATTCACATCGTTTGCAAGGTTAACGGAGCTCCCAATAAGCTCTTCTTCGATAAGGATTACGCCGAACAGCTGCTCCATGACATTAATTCCAATCCTAAGTACAATCAATGACATATAAAAGGGACACACTCGATAAAATAAATTAATACCGTTTGAAAGGAGTGTCCCCCTATCATAGAGCTACATAACCGGTTCATCCTTGCAGCAGCTACGGCATTCTGTGGTTGCCAAGCAGTACCTGTGTTATAATAAAGCCAGATATAGATCATTTTAACAATGGACACAGGAGGGGAAATCATGGCGGAAACGATCACTGTTCTCCCGCAGCAGCTAATTGATGCTATGCAGAAAGATACGTTCGCCCTGCTAAGTACCATTGATTTCGAATCGGGTTCTCCCAGCATGAATGCCGTTTCCTGGCTTTATGCCAAAGATTCGGAAACGATTCGCTTTGCTATCGATCAGCGTTCGAGAATTGTAACGAACCTGCGGCAAAATGAATTGGTCAATGTAACCTACATTGGCGAAGGATCCGTTCATGCCATTTACGGCAAAGCGCGTCAAGTAACCGAGACGCTGGAGGGTGTGCCTTTCAAGCTGGCATGCTTCGATATCGACATTACCGCGGTACGTGACGCGATGTTCTATGGCTCACGGATTTCCGTCGCGCCCGAATTTGAAAAAACCTACGATAAGCGCGCAGCCGAGAAGCTGGATGCGCAAGTTTTTGATGCTATGAAAAAAGCCTAGAATGGTTATTCTAGGCTTTTTCCCCATATGATTTTTCTTCATCCTACATCTGTTTATTCGGCATTTGAGGCTCTGTACTCTGAGGAGGTGAAATCGGCTCTACTTCTCGGGGAACTTGCGGCATAATACGTCCGATAATCTCCGCCATTTCTTGTGCAAAACCGCTTATCGGTTTGCCGTTAACAACGCTATCTCTGATTTTCCCGATTCTTGCGGACAGATCCATATCGGCTGTTACAATGGCATCTACACCGTAAGGATCTTTCTTTAAGGCTTCCGCAACCGACAGCTTGATGGTTCCCACTTTGGAACGGTCCATTTCCGGAGGCAAATTGATCCCAACGACCGCCGTGTTTCCAAAAACGACGCATTTGGCGCCTTCGACCAGCGGCACGCTGGTGGCGATTTGCTCCAAACGTTCGGAGACGGCCCGGGAATCGACGATTTCTTTTTTCTGAGGTGCTGTTTGCTTCACTTGTACATGTCGATTCACATCATTAGTCGGGGAAGCTCCATTCTTAGGTGATTGGTTACAACCTACCAATACTGACAACAACACAACACAGTAGACAAACACTCTCATCATCGATCGTTCCTTTCTATCCCTTAATTGCTTTGGTTAGTTTGTCCTTACTAGTCGATTCCTATGTATAACGGCAACCAAACACCAGCCTGGGAGGGGACTCAAATGAGTAAAATTTTTGTATTGGATACCAATGTGCTTTTACAGGATCCTAACGCAATCTTTGCTTTTGAGGATAACGAGGTGGTCATTCCCGCCATTGTCCTGGAGGAGATCGATTCTAAGAAACGCAATGCGGATGAGCTGGGGCGCAATGCGAGACAAATCTCCCGGATGATGGACAGCTTGCGGTCCCAAGGCAGGTTATATGAGGGGATTGAGCTCCCCAATGGCGGTCAGCTGAAGGTCGAATTAAATCATCGCAGCTTTGCCAAGCTGCAGGAAGTATTCGCCGAAGGAACCAATGACAACCGGATTTTGGCAGTCGCTCTGAACTATCATCTGGAAGAGCAGGAGAAGGAGGACCCCAAGCCGGTTATAATGGTCAGCAAGGATACGCTGGTCCGGATCAAAGCGGATGTCCTCGGTTTAACCGCGCAGGATTATTTGTCGGACCGGATTGTGAATATGCCGGATATGTACATGGGGTATTTAACTATTCATGCCCATCCGTCGGTCATCGACGAGTTTTACACCTACCGGTATTTAAGCGTAAACTCTTTAAATCTGGCGTATCCGCTTCATCCGCATGAGTTTGTTATTTTGAGAGACGAGATGGGAACATCCAAGTCAGCGCTCCTTAAGGTCAATTCGGATGGGAAGAAGCTGGAGCCGCTGTTTCTGAGCAACGATCCGATCTGGGGGATTGCCGCGCGCAATGCGCAGCAAAGAATGGCATTGGAGCTTCTGCTGAATGATGAAATCCCGATCGTCACGTTGACGGGCAAAGCGGGTACGGGGAAAACGCTGCTGACGCTGGCGGCCGGCTTGTTGAAAGTGGAGGACGAGAGGAAATACAAGAAATTGCTGATTGCCAGACCTGTAGTCCCTATGGGCAAGGATATCGGGTACCTCCCCGGGGAGAAGGAGGAGAAGCTGCGGCCCTGGATGCAGCCGATCTATGACAATCTGGAATTTTTATTCGATACGAAAAAACCGGGCGATATCGACAAAGTATTGGCCGGACTAGGCAGTATTCAAGTGGAAGCCTTGACCTATATTCGCGGGCGCTCCATACCGGGGCAATTTATCATCATAGATGAAGCGCAAAATTTATCCAAGCATGAGATCAAGACCATCGTGTCGAGGGTGGGAGAGGGCAGTAAAATCGTTCTCCTGGGCGATCCCGAGCAAATAGACCATCCGTACCTGGATGCCTCAAGCAACGGGCTTACGTACGTCGTAGAGCGGTTTAAAGGCCAACAGATCAGCGGACATATCACTCTGGAGCGCGGTGAGCGCTCACACCTGGCTCAGCTTGCGGCAGATTTGCTTTAACCTGTAACCCAATAAAGCGCAGTGTAAGGCTTCTTATGACAAGCCGTACTCTGCGCTTTTTTCATTGTTAATGAAGATGTTGTGGGGCCCGTTTGCTTACGGATCCAGCTGGATGAAATTGACAGTGCAGCGGTACGCACGCGCGATCCCGCTCATCAGCTCGTCCGATTGGCAATCCGTTATGAAGAGAGTGTTCTCGCCATCTTCACAAACGGCTAACAGGTGCTCCTCCATCTGCTGCCGGGCAGGAGCAGGCTCCGCCAAAGGGTCCTCTGCTTCAAGGGTGAAGAGGCAGACGTTATCCTGATAGACATAGGCATGTCCCGAACGGCTGACAAAGCCGTAATCGCTAAATGCAGGCTCAGGGGAGGCAGGCTCGGGGAGAAGCAGCAGATCCAGCTCATCAAAGGGGATTTTGTACTGCTTCATAATGCCGTAAGCATGCTCCCTGTCCCCGGGTGTGGAGAAAATAAGCAGCTCCTTGTCACGGTCAAACGGAGGCGACTTTTCAGCCAATGCTTTAATGATTTGTGTGTAAAAGCCCGGGAGCTTCCCTTCCGGCAGCTCCATGCTTAATCCATATTTCCGTATCGGTTTCATTCGAAGCTCCTTTCGGTTAGACCGACCTGTTTCCTTACAGCGCAAGCTTCAGCATAATGCTGAGCTTTCCTTCCTCCAGCCGAACATCGGTCACTTGCAGGAAAGAAGCGATGGCTTGCGGATAAATGCCAAAATCAAAGTCCTGAACCATAGACTCGATGGTTGACTGGGGCAGGTCGAAGCCATTGAATTGCAGCTGCTCTAAATGAAATCGGATATATTTGCCCTTCAGCGTTTCTTTGGCTGCCAGCTCATATGATCCCTTGATCATAACCTCCATATCCTCTTGTTTCCCCTTGGCGATTACTTTTGAATCGGCGAACAGGAAATGTAAATTTTGAAATAAAGGATTTTTGGAGCGGAGGAAGGCGTTAAGCTCTTCATCTGTCATTTGAAACGTATATTGAAAGCCGTTCATGATAAGATGATTGCTTTTGCCGCCATTCGTATCGTTGATGAATTCGGGAAGCTGATTCATCGCTTGCGCCAGTGCACGGAAATAGGTCTTGAATAAAGGAACGCCCTTGTCCTGCCATTGTACGGTGAGCTTGGTAATTTCCTGTATGACCGCGGTAGAAGAAGCCTGCTTGGCCAATCCTTCGTCAAGCTGCTTTTGCAGCTGAACCTGCTGCTCTCTTTGGGCGATATAACGAGCCTTGGATTGCTCCAGGGCTGTCTGGGATTCAAGCAGCGAGGCGGTAAGCTTCTGCAGATCCTTCTGGCTGTTCAAATACCGCTGAAGCGTATCGTGATCACTCATGATAATCATTTGCAAAAATTCAAAGGTCGACAGGGCATCCTTGAAGGATTGGACGGAAAACAGAAGCATCCATAAGGAGTCGCGGTCCCCCATATAATAAGCACGGAGCACTTTGCCGGCATGCTGTCGGGTCTCTTGGGAACGGGCTTGCTGTTGGATGAGCTGCTGCCCCGTGCTGTCAATTTGCTGCTGAAGCTTTTTTTGCTGCTCCTCGATTCGGGCCAATTCCTGATCGATTTCATAGACGGTCAGCCCTTTTTGCAAAAGCTGTTTGGCTTCCTCATTGGGCGCCGCCAGAGCCGCCGAGGAATAAAAGGACAGGCAAAGACAAAGGGACAGCAGGATGCAGGCTGCTTGCGAAAAGTGCCTCATCGGCATAGGCTTCCTTTCTGGATCAGATCCATACTAGATTATCACAACTTTATGAGAAAAAGGATAAAAAAATACTTCTTCCCGAAAGAAGAAGTAGAATAATGCATCGCAAAATTTAAGGTTTAGCGGTATTCGCAGGCTTCACCAAGCGGAGCAGGTCCTCCAATGATTTGACCTTAGCCGGTGTTTCCATAGTAAACGCAGGATTGGTATTGATATCAGATAGCGAATAAGTCCAAGTTACATGGTTTTCATTAGTGCTGTTCCCCGCAGTAAAGGTCAAATTCCACTGCTGCTCCCGGATAAATCCGTTTTGGTCCATAGACAGGGTAATCGTGCTGGGGGCTTTGAATTTCAGCTGGCCAAGGCTTGCAGACCAGGCCTTCATGGAAGCTTCGGATGCCAAGCCGTTGGTTTTAACAATTTCGAGCAGGCCGGGAACGACCGATTTGCTCATGTATTCTGTGACAGCCTGCTCATTCTTCTTGTTAATATCCAGCGTAATGCGTTTGGCAGGTGTTCCGTCCGGCAAAGTGCCAGAGTCTTTGGGAGCCTGCAGCCATTCGGGATCTACGTCCTTAAACAGCTGCTGGGTGAGGCTCGCCGTCAATTGCCCGGTGTTTTTCAAAGGATCCTTACCAGCGTCAGAAGCTTGCTTGTTCTGAACAGGAAGCATCATATATTCGTCGGGCTTATTTAATGGTGGCATCTGGAAAAACAATTTGCTATCTTTAATGAGAACAGGAACGCTGATCGGTGAGCCTCCGGCGGGCGTTATCGTAAGATTCGTTTCCATACGGGCCGGCTCAAGCGCAGTAACCCCTTTGTAATCAATCTTGCTCTCCTTCATTAAGGAGAATAAAGATACGGTCAGCGGGTTGGCTTGTCCTAACAGTGAAGAATCGGCATGCAGCTCGATAGCCCCTTCGAACCGGTAGCTGGCAATGTCTTGCTGCTTGGCAACAGCTTGCAATAAATCCTGCTTCAGCTGCTTATGATCCGTACAGCCTGCGAGGATGATCATTGTGGACAACAGTAACAGTAAAGTAACAGAGATGAAATGCTTGCGGTAGGCTTGCAAAAGGGTGGCTCCTTCCAACTTGAATTCAAGAAACAGAAACAACCTTCATTATATCGACTATGGTTCATTTTGTCTTTAGTGATTAAGATGTATGTTTTTACTATGCTGTGAATATGGCACATGGCGGCATGACAGGGGGATCAAAATGGCAGGGAATCAGGCGCTTATCGAAGTAATTAAACAACGGATCGGACAAAGTCCGGCAGGGGCTATCCGCTTTTACGACTATATGGAGCTGTGCTTATATCATCCGGAATACGGTTACTATATGAATGGGAAAAGCAAAATTGGACGTGACGGAGACTTTTATACCAGCTCTTCCATTGGTGGTTTGATGGGAGAGATACTGGCGCGCTATATTGCCTCTCAAACGAAAGAATTAGGCCCTGAGAGGCCCTTGAATATAGTGGAATGGGGCGGAGGTACCGGAAGACTTGCAAGGCTGTTATTGGACGAGCTGGAGCGTACAGCGCCGGACCTTTACCGCCGAGTCCGATATATTTGCGTAGAAAGAAGCCTGCACCACCGTATGCTTCAAGCGGAGGAATGTAAGGACCATATACGGCAGATCAGCTGGTTAAGCGAAGCGGAATGGATCGAAGGTGGCCCATGGACAGATACTATCGTCTTGTCTAATGAACTGCCGGATGCGTTTGCCGTTCACCGCATGGAGTTCAGGAATGGAGAGCCGCACGAAATTTATGTGGAATGGGATGAACCATCCAGTGCTTTCCGTGAGAGATTAATGAGACTCGAGGACCCGGCGTTACTGCGTGTTATTGAACGCCAGCAGATCACCTTTCTGGAAGGTCAGCGATGGGAAATCAATAGCGGCGCGGCCGCGTGGATGCGGAGCATCGGCAGTTCGCTAGGGAGCGGACAAGTGATTACGGTGGATTATGGAGATGAGACAAGGGAGCTGATTGCCCCTCATAGAATGAATGGCACCTTCATCTGCTACAGAAGTCATAGAGCCTCCGACGATCCCTATGCCTATCCCGGCGAGCAGGATATGACGTCACACGTGGATTTTACGGCTTTGGCGGAGGCGGGAGAGACCGTCGGGCTCCGGGTACAAAGCTACATGACGCAGAAGCAATTTCTGGTGGAGAACGGAATTCTTGATTTGCTGCAGGATCATGCCTCAACAGACCCGTTCAGTCCTGTGGCTCGAAGGAACCGGGCAATCCGGCAGCTGCTGCTAAGCGATCAGATGAGCGAACTGTTCAAGGTGCTGATTCAAAAAAAAGGTGAGCTGCCATAAGGCAGCTCACCTTTTTTTCCCTGACTAGATGGACATTTTGAAAAATGACCAATACGTAAAGCCGGTAAATGAAAGAATCATGTACCCCCAAAAAAGCAATATGTAGGTACGTTCGGATAGTTTCAAATACCCTAGCAGTACGAAGATTGCCGTTTGAGCAAAAAAGAGCAACGCCATCGGAATCATATCACCGGCTAACGCCATCAAACCAATGACCAGCGTCCAGAATCCAAGAACGCGAAACATGCGATCCATTCTGCTTCCCCCTTAGAGTTATGTAGAAAGTTCTGCCATTTTAGCATATTTTCTCACTTCGGCACTTTACTATTAGACATTATAACTGCTGCGTCAATGCCTGTAAACGTCCAATCGGTGACGAAATTAAAAACAATTTTATCGCTTGCATACCTAGGTTACCCTAATCCGCACAAAAACATGTATGAGTCCCTTAAAAAATGGCAATACAAAATAGTAGAAAAAGATTCTATGAACTCTACTATGGGCATAGAGATGAAGTAACGCAACATTCCACGTCTTACTTTCGATAGATGCATGGATGATTGATACCCAGGGGTTAGGAGGACTGCTTTTGTATGACAGCTATAAGACAAGATGCTTGGAGCGATGAAGATGATTTGATATTGGCGGAGGTGACACTGCGTCATATCCGCGAAGGAAGTACACAGCTAACCGCTTTTGAGGAAGTCGGCGAAAAAATAGGAAGAACGGCAGCGGCCTGCGGCTTTCGTTGGAATAGTTTCGTAAGGAAAAAATACGAGGCTGCTATTCAGATAGCTAAGTCGCAGCGGCAAAAGCGCAATCAGCAGAAAAAACATTCGGCTTACGCGGCTGTATCCAACAACACCGCTGTATTGGACCATGCTCATTCGGAGCAAGTGAAGCCCAGCGATGCGTTTGTGGAAGAGTCTATCTCTATCGATGCCGTCATACGTTTTTTGCGTCAATGGAAAGGCACTTATCAAGAAATGTCGCGGCATATTCGTCATCTCGAGAAAGAATTAAGCGAGAAACAGGATGAGCTGGACCGCCTGCGGAGCGAGAATGATATTTTGAATAAGCAGGTTAACGAAGTCGAGACCGATTATCGGGTCGTTAATGACGACTACAAAGCGCTTATACAAATTATGGATCGTGCCCGTAAGCTGGCATTTCTCGTAGAGGAGGAAGACGAGAACAAGCCGCGGTTCAAAATGGATGCTAACGGTAATCTGGAAAGAATAGAATAAGCATAGCCCTGCAGGCATTTGGCTTGCAGGGCTTTTGTTTGCTAATATGGAAGGAAAAGGTTTACCTGGGGGAGAGAAGCGAAATGAAAGTCAGAATCATAGGAGCGGGAGCGCTTGGAATGCTGTTTGCTGCCTCTCTCGCTCGATCGGGCGCCGTACATATCGAATTGGTTACGCATAGCCGTGAGCAAAGTGAGAGAGTTTCCGCAGAAGGGCTTCGCCTGCTAACCAAGAGCTCAGAATCAGGACAGCAAGACATTAGAGTCCGTCCTTTTGTGATCGCTGAGGAAGAGTTGATTAGCAGTCCAGACAGCCTTCCAGCTCCTGACTGGATCTTCTTGATGGTGAAGCAAACGGCGGTGACGGAACGGCTTGCCCGTACAATCGCAGATCAGATGAAGTCGGAGACCCGGCTGCTATGTTTTCAAAACGGGATCGGGCATACGGATATTTTGGCTCAATGCATACCTGAGAATCGGTTATGGCTGGCTGTAACAACAGAAGGGGCGCTCCGGCATCATTCCGTATGCGTAGAGCATACGGGGAGCGGGGAAACCTGGATCGGGCCGCTCATTAATGACGCAAGCCAGGACAGACATTTGGAAAAAAATCTGCAAAAGATGTTCCAGGATGCAGGATTCAGTGTATCTTTGTCGAACAAAATCACTAGTAAAGTTTGGAATAAACTGTTGATGAATTCCGTTATTAACCCGTTGACGGCTATTCTGCAGGTACCCAATGGGATGCTGTTACAGTTGCCTGCCGCCCAAGGACTGATGCGTGCTTTATATGAAGAGGGCCTTGAGCTGGCGGCCCGGCTCGAGATTGAGCTGGCGGAAGATTTGTGGGAGCAGCTGTTGAAGGTGTGTGAGCGTACAGCAGCCAATCAATCCTCGATGCTTCAGGATATTCGGGCCCGCAGGCTCACGGAGCTGGACTCCATTACAGGAGGCCTGCTTGCCCAAGCGAAGCAAGCAGGTCTCACGCTGCCAACCCATCATACGGTATACCAATTGGTGAGGTCGATAGAACAGCAATGGGGAAAAAATATAGGCAAAGCAGGTGATCCGCTATGAACGGATTCTTGGATTGGTTGCAGACTGTGTATACTTTTTTGGCATTGGTTCCGTTTGTTTCCTTTATAGCTTCATGGGGGATTGTTTATGCAATATCCCGCGATAAGAAGAAAGCGACCTATGCAGCTATCGATGTTACGACCTTATTTTTGATTGGTTCCGTGTCGGTAATGACGCGGAGCTTATTCCAGTCTGGGCTCGGCCTCTGGCTGGTTGTTTTGTTGTTCTTAATTGCCGGGGGTCTGCTTGGCAATATGCAAAATCGGCTGAAAGGCAAAATCAATCCTGTCAAAATTGCGCGTACCTTGTTAAGGCTTGGATTTGTTGTATTGTCGGCATGCTACGTACTGCTTTTATTTATTGGCATAGGCAAGTATATAGCGGCAAGCTAAGGCCTTGCGAGACTACGGGGTTTTGGCTGTCAGCAAACGCGATGGAAGCTTATAACCTGATAATGAAGGGGGTGTCCTGGGTAACTTATATTTATTTTTTCGCAGTTTCTTCCATTTCCCGCAAAACCCTGATAAAAGCAATGACATGCTTAATTTCCACAGAAGAAAGCGATTTCCCGTCAACGGTTAAAGTGACCTGATTCAGCTCCATCAACTCGATTGGTTCCTTCCTCTGCTTCTGGGGCTTGTCATTAGGGTCATCAACCCTGCCTAATAAATAATCCACTGAAGTTCCATAAAGATCTGCCAGCATCTTTGTAGCCTCGAGGGACGGTTCGCGATAACCGGACTCATAGCCTGCGTAGGTGCTCTTTGCAATTCCAAGCCGATCTGCAATATATTGCAACGACCACCGTTTACTTTTTCTCAGTTCGGTTAATCTATCTAAGAACATTGCCTTTATCCCCCTTATTCCAAATCCCATTATAACATCAGAAACTGGATACTCAAGACATAAGTTCGCGAATCGCGTAAATATCGCTTGATTTATCGTTTTTTGACGAATATAATAAGCAAGGAAAGTCGCAAAAAGCGTACGATTTGACTATCTGAGGTGCAACGATGAAAAAATTGCTTTTATTGGCAACCGGGGGAACTATTACCGCCGTCCAAGGCGAGGAAGGATTGGCCCCTGGGATGGATGCTGAAGAGCTGGTCAGCTTTTTACAGGCGAAGGACCAGAGTGTTCAGTTGGAAAGCAAGCTGTTAATGAATATTGACAGTACGAATATGCAGCCTGAATCTTGGGTGGAAATTGCCAAGGCTGTGTATGAAAACTATCCGCACTACGACGGTTTTGTAATCACGCATGGGACCGACACGATGGCATATACTTCTGCGGCTCTGTCTTATATGCTGCAAAATCTTAGCAAACCGGTAGTTATTACAGGCTCTCAGATCCCTATCAATTACAAGAAAACGGATGCGAAAAAAAACGTAATGGACGCTATTCGATTCGCTTGTGAGGACACGGGCGGAGTGTTTCTTGTATTTGACGGCCGGGTAATCCGGGGAACTCGGGCTGTGAAGATCAGAACGAAAAGCTACGATGCCTTTGAGAGCATCAACCATCCGTACGTGGCATACATTAACGAGTCCGAAATCAAGTACGTCAACGCCAAGCCGGCAAAGAGCAGCAGGAAGCTGAAGCTTGACGCATCGTTATGCCCGGATGTGTTTTTGTTAAAGCTTCTGCCGGGTACTAAGCCGGAATTGTTCAGTCAGTTGAAACCCCTTTATAAAGGCGTCATTATTGAGAGCTTTGGCAATGGGGGGATTCCTTTCCAAGGCAGGGACTTGCTGCCGAAGGTAAGAGAGTTAATCTCTTCGGGGATTGCCGTGGTTATATCCACTCAATGCTTGGAAGAGGGAGAAGACCTGAACTTGTATGAGGTCGGCCGTAAGGTCGCTCAAGATAAAATTATTTTATCCGGCGATATGAACACGGAAGCTATCGTTCCAAAATTGATGTGGGCATTAGGGAAAACCGACGATCTGGATGAGGTAAAGAACATTATGGAGAAGCCCATCAATCACGATACCTCGCTGTAGCGTTCGCGGATTGCGAATCCAATGGAGGATACCTATGGTATAAACGCAGCATTGGAGGAAATAATAATCGCGATGTTAACCCGATAGTAGACCCATCTATCAGGAACCTAGTACAAGGCTCCTGATCAGCGCATTTAACAAATAATACCAGTATTGGACATTACCAGTATATTCTGCTAGAGAAAATTGACCTTTGGTCGTATAATTTTATATTGGTAACGGTTTCATGAAGAGATTATTTTACTATTTAAACTATTTACTTTTCTCAATAATTCATTTATCATTCTTGTGTGTAAACTTAAGGTTAGGTTATCTGACATAACTTTGAGTTACCATATAATTACATATTAAACAAGGGAGGAACGATTATGAAGTTGAACAAACTTCTCGTGTTGGCGACGGTTACTGCCATGCTGGGTACAGCAGTAGGATGCTCGACGGACAATACGAAAAACCAAGCCGGGGGAACAGATACAAAAGCTCCGGCGCAAGAATTCAGAATTAACTTGTCTGCGGAACCGCCAGCATTGGATAGCTCTATTGCTACAACGAATCCGACATTTACGATTTTGAATGCCATTAACGAAGGATTGTATCGTCTGGACAAGGATGGAAAGCCTCAACCGGCTCTAGCTAAAGACATGCCGAACATTTCTCCTGATGGCTTGGTATACACAATTACTTTGCGTGATGGTTTGACTTGGGCGGATGGAACGCCTTTGAAAGCAAGCGACTTTGAGTATGCTTACAAACGTACGTTGGACCCTACAACTAAAGCGAAATATGCTTCTATGCTTTCATGGATCAAAGGCGGAGCGGCCTTGACAAAAGCTAAGCCTGAAGAGATTGAAGCGAAAAAGGCGGAAGTAGGCGTTCAAGCTAAAGATGATAAGACGCTGGTCATTACTTTGGAAAAACCGGTCGCTTTCTTTACAGACCAACTCTCGATGCCGTTATTCTTCCCTCAAAAGCCTGATTTTGTTAAAGCGCAAGGAGATAAGTACGGTGCAGATGCCGATAAAGTTATCGGTGCCGGACCGTTCAAGCTGGAAAAATGGGATCATGAACAGCAATTGACGCTGGTTAAGAACGACAAATATTGGGATGCAGCAAACGTGAAATTGAACAAGGTCACAGTTAACGTTGTAAAAGACGCCAATACGTCCCTGAACATGTTTGAAACAAACCAAGTTGACTTGACTGAATTAAAAGGCGATCAATTCAAAATGTACGAAGGTAAGCCGGAATTGACGCTCAAAAAAGAATTCGTTTCGTCCTATGTGATGTTCCAGGTGAAAAAAGTACCGGCATTTGCTAACGCAAAGGTGCGTCAAGCGCTTGGTATGGCTATTGACCGTAAAGCGCTGAACGAAACCGTTCTGGGCGGAGCATCCATTCCTTCCACTGGCCTGGTACCAGGAACCGTTAGTGACGGTAACAAGCAAGAGTTCCGTAAAGTAGCGGGCGATACGCAGCCGGCCTTTGACCCTGCAAAAGCTAAAGCCTTGCTGGCTGAAGGCTTGAAAGAACTGAATATGACCTCGCTGCCACCATTCAAGCTGACATCTGACGATACAGATAGCTCCAAGAAAACCATCGAGTTCATTCAAGCTCAATGGAAGCAAAATCTGGGAGTAGATGTTACTGGTGAGCCGTTGCCGTTCGCGCTTCGCGTGAAAAATATGCAGGAAGGCAACTTTGATACTTTGATCGGTCTGTGGGGCGCGGATTATAACGATCCAATGACGTTCCTCGACATGTGGGTATCAGATAACAAATCTTTCAACTATATGGGATATAGCAATCCGGTGTATGATGAATTAGTAAAAGGTGCAGATAAAGAAGTTGATTTGGCTAAACGTTCCAAAATGCTTATTGATGCAGAGAAAACCTTGATGAACGACATGCCGTTGAGCCCTCTTTATTTCCGTACAAGACCTTATGCTAAAAAGGTGAATGTCGACGGACTGATCCTTCCGGCTATGTCGAAAGAATGGGAATTGAAATGGGTATCCATTAAGTAAGAACGCGAGCAACCAAGTTATACGTTCGTCATAGGGCCGTTCTGCAGCCGTTTGGAACGGCCCTTTCTTATTGGCGAGCTGCCCGATTGAGCTGTCTAAAGTGGAAAGATGCGGAACTGTTTCGCAAACATAGTCTTGGCTTTACTACGTCTATGCTTGCGAAGCAGTTCGGCTCCATAGAAATACGGCCCAACTGTTTGGTGGACTACCATTAACCGCATCCTGCGGTTGCAAGTCTTTTATGGGGTGCGTGACCAGCGCATTTCTTTAACAAAGTACAGGAGGTGTAATATGCTTCGCTACACGTTACGTCGTTTAGTCTATATGGTGGTTACCCTGTGGCTGATCATTACGTTCACCTTTGTGCTGATGAAAAATTTGCCGGGTGATCCGTTCGGTGAAGACTCATTAAAACTTACTGCTGAGCAGAAGCAACTTTTATATGCACAATATGGGTTGGACAAACCGTTGTGGGAGCAGTATTTGAAGTATCTTAATAATGTTATTCATGGAGATTTGGGGGTTTCTTACGCCTTTCCAACCCGTAAAGTAACAGAAATCATCGCACAAGGCTTTCCTGCATCCCTCGAATTGGGTCTGTGGGCGTTATGTATCGCTATCGTAGTTGGACTTATCCTGGGTATTATTGCTTCCCTTAATCACAATAAAGGCTGGGACATCGGCGCGATGTTTACAGCTGTCGTAGGGATTTCGATTCCGTCCTTTGTTCTTGCACCGTTGCTTTCTTATTTTATCGGGGTTAAGCTGGGCTGGCTTCCTGCAGGGATGTGGACCGGAGCTTCCAGTCGCATACTGCCCGCCATCTCCTTGTCGTTCGGGACCATCGCCATTCTGGCTCGTTTGATGCGGACGTCCATGCTGGACGTATTAAGTCTCGATTATGTGAAAACGGCGAAGGCGAAAGGCTTGTCCCAAAGAGCCATTGTGGTTCGGCATACACTTCGAAATGCAATTTTGCCGGTTGTCACCGTACTGGGTCCGGTATTCGTTAACTTGATCACAGGTACGCTGGTTGTTGAGCAAATCTTCGTTGTACCTGGACTTGGTAAGCACTTTGTTCAGTCGATTTATTCTAATGACTATACGATGATTACCGGATTGACGATTTTTTATTCATTCCTCTTAGTGGTTGTTTTATTCCTGACCGATATTTTGTACGGTTTGGTTGACCCGCGTATTCGTCTGACCAAGGGAGGTTCCAAATGATGCAGCAAATTTCGAAAGACATGTTTGAGCCGGCACCTAAAGGAACAGCCCATGGCGATGTAATCGTACGGCCGTCCATGAGTTACTGGCAGGATGCCTGGAGAAGACTGAAGAAGAACAAGCTGGCCATGTTCGGCCTTATTACCCTTATAGTATTAGCCATTTTATCGATTTTTGGTCCTATTTTTTCGCACCACGATTATGCAACGCAAAACTATGATATCAAGAACCTGAAGCCATCCGCCGAGCACTGGTTCGGCACCGACGATTTCGGACGGGATCTATGGGTCCGCGTATGGTGGGGCACTAGAATTTCCTTGGCTATCGGACTTTGTGCCGCTTTGCTGGATTTGGTGTTCGGGGTGCTGTACGGCGGGATTTCCGCTTATTACGGCGGACGCGTCGATGATATTATGCAGCGTATCATTGAAATTGTATACTCCATTCCGTTTCTGTTGATCTCGATCCTGCTGATCGTTGTCATTGGTCCGGGATTTAAAACGATTATTATTGCTTACGCGATTACAGGCTGGGTTCCTATGGCCCGTCTGGTACGCGGACAGATCCTTACGCTTAAGGAGCAGGAATACGTTCTTGCGGCAAGAACATTGGGCGCCGGCGGCGCACGGATTATTTTGAAGCACTTGGTGCCTAACGCATTAGGCTTGATTATCGTACAAATTACGTTTATCGTTCCGTCGGCTATTTTTACCGAGGCATTCTTGAGCTTCATCGGTTTGGGTATCCGAGTTCCTCTGGCGTCGTTAGGAGCATTGCTGTCTGACGGTGCAGGCGCGATTCGTTTGTACCCGCATCGTATTGTTTTCCCGACTATCGTTTTTAGCTTGATCTTGATGAGCTTTAACCTGCTCGGCGACGGCTTGCGTGATGCGCTTGATCCGAAGATGAGAAAATAACGCCGATAAATGGGGAACAGGCTGTTCCCCAAAAAGCTTTATGCTTATATTAACGCAAGCAGGAGGTGCCAATAATGAGTCAAAATATATTAGAGGTCAAGGATCTCAAGGTATCCTTTCGCACTTACGCCGGGGAAGTTCAGGCGGTACGCGGTGTTTCATTCGAATTGAAAAAGGGCGAGGTGCTGGCGATCGTCGGAGAGTCCGGCTGCGGAAAATCCGTTACGGCGCAAACGATCATGAGACTGATTCCGTCGCCTCCAAGCGTCATTAAGGGCGGATCGATTTTGTTTGACGGCAAAACGGAAGTTACCCTATGTACAGATAAAGAAATGGAAAAAATTCGCGGTTCGGAGATGGGCATGATTTTCCAGGACCCTATGACTTCCTTGAACCCTACCATGACCATAGGCAAGCAGATTACGGAAGGCTTGATTAAGCATCATAATATATCGAAAGACGAAGCTAACAAAAAAGCGGTTGAAATATTAAAAATGGTAGGAATTTCCAATCCAGAAGGCCGCATTTATCAGTACCCGCATGAATTTTCCGGCGGTATGCGTCAGCGGGTTATGATTGCCATCGCTCTGGCATGCAGTCCGAAGCTGCTGATTGCGGATGAACCGACAACTGCATTGGACGTAACCATTCAAGCGCAAATCATCGATTTGATGAAAACCTTGTCTGAAAAGACAGAAGCTTCTATTATAGTAATAACACATGACTTGGGTGTTGTTGCGGAAATGGCTCAGCGCGTTATCGTAATGTACGCCGGCAAGGTCGTCGAGCAGGGAACGGTAGACGAGCTGTTCTACAATCCTCAGCATCCGTATACGTGGGGACTTCTGCGTTCGGTGCCTCGTCTGGATCAGGATGCCGACAGCGAGCTTATTCCTATTCCGGGAACGCCTCCCGATTTGTTCGCTCCACCCAAAGGATGTGCCTTTGCAGCTCGTTGTCCTTATGCTATGAAAGCTTGTCTGGAAATCGATCCGGAGCATACAAAGCTGACTGACACCCATTCGGCTGCCTGTTGGCTGCTTCACCCCGATGCTCCGAAGGTAGAGCGTCCTGTAGAAGTGGGAGGTGGAATGCGATGAGCAAGGATACTATATTGGAAGTGCGCAATCTGCAGAAGCATTTTCAAGTCGGCGGCGGCAAAATATTGAAGGCAGTCGACAATCTGAACTTTTCTGTGAAGCGCGGGGAAACGTTCGGTCTGGTAGGGGAGTCCGGCTGCGGGAAATCGACCGCGGGCCGTACGATCATTAATTTGTATGATGCTACCGGAGGAGAAGTTATTTTTAATGGCGAGAACGTTCATAAAATGCGCGGACGCAAGCTGAATGAATTTCGCCGCCAGATGCAAATGGTGTTCCAGGATCCTTATGCTTCCCTGAATCCGCGTATGACGGTCGGAAACATCATTGCTGAGGGCGTAGATATTCATGGGTTGTATTCCGGCGCCAAACGGAAAGAACGGGTGTTCGAGCTGCTTGACGCCGTAGGTTTGAACTCGGAGCATGCCAGCCGGTTCCCTCACGAATTTTCCGGCGGACAGCGCCAGCGTATCGGTATCGCGAGAGCCTTGGCAATCGAGCCTCAATTTATTATTGCGGACGAGCCGATCTCCGCGTTGGACGTATCGGTGCAGGCGCAGGTGGTCAACCTGTTCAAGAAGCTGCAAAAGGAGCACGGCCTTACCTATTTATTCATTGCCCACGATCTGGCGATGGTAAAGCATATATCCGACCGAATCGGCGTGATGTATCTGGGTAAGCTGGTCGAGGTCACTACCTCCGATGAGCTGTACGCCAAGCCGCTGCACCCTTATACGGAATCACTGCTTTCCGCCATCCCGATTCCGGATCCGGAAGTAGAGCGCACTCGGGAACGCATTATTCTCGAGGGAGAGATTCCAAGCCCATTGAACCCGCCGAGCGGATGCCCGTTCCGGACCCGCTGTCCGAAGGCGATGCCGGAATGCGCGGCTTCGATGCCGGAATTCAAGCAAGTAGAGCCTAATCATTACGTAGCCTGCCATTTGTATTAATGGAATATCATGAGAGCCGGGTTGTTCGGGACGTCGTCCTTGAACTGCCTGGCTTTCTGTTTGGCTGCTGTTTTTCTCTTTTGACGATTGTGCCAATCATGTGTACAATCAAAGAGGTACATATAAATCATTGTAAAGTGAGGCGGCTGCCTTGTTGAAAGTAGAATCAATTCATTGGAAATCCAGCCAGCCTATCACGGAGGATTATGTTCACCAATTTGACAAGGTAAGCACCTTGTTCGATTATAATCCATGGGATGGCTCATCATGGGCTGCAAGAGCGGAATGGCTGGATCACGGACGTCAATCCGCAGCTGATCGCGGACAAATCGCCGATGTGCTATCCGCCTTCAATGCCCGGCTGCATAACGCTCCTGAGGCAATGCATGCCATAGAGCAGCTTCGCGATGAACGAACGCTTTGCATCGCAGGAGGCCAACAGGCCGGCTTATTCACTGGCCCGGCGCTGGTGATCTACAAGGCGGTAACCTTGATTCGCTCCGCGCGGCTTGCTTCCGAACGGCTGGGACGCCCTGTAGTGCCCGTCTTCTGGATCGCAGGGGAAGATCACGATTTCGACGAGGTCAATCATATCTATGCTTTGTCGCAAGATCTGCAATTGAACAAAATCAAGGTTAGTTCTGCGAGCGAGAAGCGCAGCTCGGTCAGCCGGCTAGATATTTCCGCCGGGCAATGGGAGGAGGCACTGCAGCAGCTCGATGCGTCCTTGATCCCTACTGAATTTAAGGCTTCCTGGATGGACGCTCTTCAGACCATAGCGGCCAGCTCATCGACGCTGGTTGATTTCTTCGGTCAGCTGATGGCTAAGCTGTTCGGTTCCTACGGTCTTGTGCTGCTGGATTCAGACGATCCTGCGCTGCGCCGGGTCGAAGCGCCTATGTTCCGCCGGCTGCTGGAGCAGCAGGCGCCTTTGCATGCGGCGTACCTTCAAGGAAAGCAGCGTGTGAATGAGCTTGGCTACGCCTCTCAGGTGGAGATGCATGAGCGGGGGGCGAATTTGTTCATTTTCGATGAAGATGAACGCATTCTGCTGTATGCTTCGGAGGAAGATCCGCAGCTGTTTACAGACCGTAAACAGGAAAGACGGTATTCTCTGAGTCAGCTGCTGGACTGGACAGAGACGGCGCCGGAGCGGTTCAGTAACAACGTCCTGACCAGGCCTCTGATGCAGGACTATGTCCTGCCGGTGCTGGGGACGGTGCTCGGGCCGGGCGAAATTGCTTATTGGGGATTGACGCGCGATGCATTCCATTACGCGGGGATGAAGATGCCGATTGTCATTCCGCGCGTAGAAGTGACATTAATGGAAGGAATTGTCCAGAAAAACATGACGAAATACGGCTTGTCCCTGGATGATGTGCTGTACCGGCTTGAGGAGAAGCAGCAGCAATGGCTGAAGGAGCAGGACAGCCTGAAGCTCGAGGAGCGATTCGAGCAAGTGAGGGTTCAGTTCAAAGAAAGCTATCAGCCGCTAGTTGAGCTCATTTCCGGAGTGAATCCGGGCCTTGGGAAGCTGGGGGAGACGAATATGGCCAAGATTTTGGAGCAAATCGGATTTCTGGAGCATAAGGCTGCCGACGCGGTTCGTTCCCAATTCGACGCTTCGCTCCGTCAGTTTCAGCGGATCGGGCTATCCGTGCTTCCTCTGGGGAAACCACAGGAGAGGGTCTATAATATAATGTCTTATCTCAATAAATACGGAACCGAGTGGCTGTATGAGCTTGTAGACGGCGAGTTGGAGCTCGACGGACTGCATAAGGTATGCTATCTATAAAGCGAAGCGGGTCTGCACCGGCCTTAGCTTTGATTTATATAAAGACATCATGAGGGGCAATCGATCTATACCAATGGCTGAAGCCTATAAACAAGATTTGGAGGATGATATATGAATACGAAAGAACGCAGCATTATTAAGGACATTGCATTGGCCCCGGAAGGCCACTTGAAAATCGACTGGGTGAATGCCCACATGCCGGTATTGAACCGGATCCGCGAGCAATTTGAGAAAGAGCAGCCTTTTAAAGGCTTGAAGGTTGCGATCTCTTTGCACCTTGAAGCCAAAACCGCTTATCTGGCTAAAGTGGTTCAAGCCGGAGGCGCTGACGTTACCATTTGCGGAAGCAACCCGCTCTCGACACAGGATGACGTATGTGCGGCTCTTGTGGAAGACGGCATCACTGTATTCGCCAAGTACAATCCTGAGCCTCAGGAGTACAAGGAATTGTTGATCAAAACCCTGGAAACCGAACCGGACCTGATCATTGACGACGGCGGCGACCTTGTATCCATTCTGCACTCCGAGCGTAAGGATCTGCTCAAGAACGTTCGCGGCGGCGCCGAAGAAACGACGACGGGCATTCTGCGTTTGAAAGCTATGGAAAAAGACGGCCAATTGCAGTTCCCGATGGTTGCAGTTAATGATGCCTATTGCAAATATTTGTTCGACAACCGCTACGGAACCGGTCAATCCGTCTGGGATGGCATTAACCGTACAACTAACCTGGTTGTTGCAGGCAAGACGGTCGTCGTTGTAGGCTACGGCTGGTGCGGTAAAGGGGTGGCTATGCGGGCTAAAGGTCTTGGCGCCAATGTAGTCGTAACCGAAATCGATGCCATTAAAGCGGTTGAAGCCTATATGGACGGATTTGCTGTTATGTCCATGAAGGAAGCGGCCAAGATTGGTGATTTCTTCGTTACGGTTACGGGTAACCGCGATGTCATCCGCGGAGAGCACTACGAAGTGATGAAGGATGGAGCGATTCTATCGAACGCCGGCCACTTTGATGTAGAAGTGAACAAACCTGAGCTGGATGCGCTGTCTGTATCCAAGCGTACGGTTCGCCGCAACATTGAAGAGTATACGCTGAAGGATGGACGCAAGTTCTACCTGATCGCCGAAGGCCGTCTGGTGAACTTGGCTGCAGGAGACGGTCATCCGGCGGAAATTATGGATATGACCTTCGCGCTGCAAGCCATGTCTCTGAAATATGTGAATGACAATTACAAGCAAATCGGTCAAAAGGTCGTTAACGTGCCTTACGAGCTTGATGAGCAAGTAGCCCGTTTCAAACTGGAATCCATGGGCGTTTCCATCGATACGTTGTCTGAAGAGCAAAAATCTTATTTGGACAGCTGGACCGAGCATTAATGAAAGGTGAAGCCTTCCCTTATGGGAAGGCTTTTTTCACTCCCAAATTTATGCAACAAACTCACGATTCTCCTCGTTTATAAAGTATCGCCGGTTGCGGCGTATATAGGAAGATTCCATAGGGGGGATCGTGTATGGGGGTCAAAGGGGATAGAGTGCGGGTATTATCGAAGCACGGTTGGAAAAAATGGGCAATAGCCGCTTTGCTGGCTGTCGTCCTAACAGGCTGCGGAGCCGCAGATCAGAGCAAAAGCTCGGAATATTCTGCGGGGGCAAGTGATAGTGCCAAATCCATCAAAACGGATTCGAATCAAAGCTCAGCCTTAGCTGTGTCGGGCGCCGAGGGTAACAGGGCGGAACCACAGGCTGCCTCCGTGCCTGCCCAGGCACCTAACAGCTACAACGGAACCAGCCTCACGTCGGTTGATGCGCCGGACCGCAAAATCATTTACAGAGCCAGCATGACCATGCAGGTAGACAAGTACGAGGATGCCCAGCAATTAATCGAAGATGCCGTGAGGCAATCGGGAGGCTACGTGCTCCAGTTCAACCAGAGCGAGACGGCTTATGAGAAAAGCGGGAATTTCGTCATCAAGGTCCCAGTGAATGGCTTCAGCTCCTTGCTGAATCAACTGGAGAAGATTCACTCCACATCCCAAAAAAGCGTGCAGGGTCAGGACGTGTCGGAGGAATATGTGGATTTGACGGCCCGGTTAAATGCGAAGCAGGTTGTGGAGAAGCGTTTGGTCGCTTTTATGGAGAAAGCTTCGAAAACCGACGAGCTGCTTGCTTTCTCCAATGAGCTTGGTAAGGTGCAGGAGGAGATTGAGCGCATCAAAGGGAGAATGAGATACTTGGAGCAAAATGTTTCTTATTCCACTATTGAGCTTCGATTGGTTCAAAAGATGGGCTCTGCGGCGGTCATCAAAGGCCAGGAAGGCGGGCCGCTGGTTCAAAGGGCTGCCTCGGCATGGAGCGGCAGCACCGCCGTACTGTCCGTCATTCTTCAGTGGATCGTCATTGTGGCCGCGGCCGTATTGCCTGTAGCCATCGTGCTGGCTGTCATCCTGATCCCCACCCTGCTCGTTCGTAGGTCGAGAAAGAAGAAACAGCTCGAATTAAGAAAAAAACTGACGGAAGAAAACCGGGAATCCATTCAAATTTCGTCGAACGATGAAGAACGGCCGGAAGCCTAAGATGAAAATATTTTGTGAAATCCTGCTCTGTAGCAGGATTTTTTGTTTTTGTGGAGAAAACTAACTATACAAGTGGTGGAAAGTGGGGTAAAGTGGTGGAAAGGGGTGAGGGTTGACATGTTCATGGGCGAATACCAGCACAGCATCGATGATAAAGGACGGATGATCGTGCCGGCTAAATTTCGCGAAGCCCTTGGACCCTCATTCATCGTAACCCGCGGCTTGGACCAATGCTTGTTCGTTTACCCCAGGGAAGAGTGGAGTGTACTGGAGCAGAAGTTGAAGGCTCTGCCCTTAATGAAATCGGACGCGCGCGCATTTACGCGGTTTTTCTTTTCCGGAGCTACGGAATGTGAGCTCGATAAGCAGGGAAGGATGAATTTGCCTAACAATCTTATTGAGCACGCCAAATTGGAAAAGGACTGCGTCGTCATCGGTGTTTCTAATCGGGTCGAGATTTGGAGCAAGCAAATGTGGGAATCCTATGCCCAACAATCGGAAGAATCGTTCAACGAAATTGCCGAGAAGCTTGTGGATTTTAACTTTGATTTATAAATACCGAATGACCTATACAGGAGGATTATGCATCATGTTTCATCACATCACCGTTTTGAAGGAAGAAGCCGTTGAAGGTTTGGAAATAAGGCCGGACGGCGTATATGTTGACTGTACTTTGGGAGGAGCAGGGCACAGCTCAGCAATTGCTTCTCAATTGAATGATCAGGGTCTGCTCATTGCATTTGACCAGGACGATGCGGCGCTGGAGAATGCGAAGACCAAGCTGGCTCCCTATATGGATAAAGTTAAGCTGGTTAGAAGCAATTTTCGCGAGATCGAGAATCAGCTTCGTCATATTCCAAGGGCTGTGAAAGACGGGATTCCACAAGTGGACGGAATCTTGTTCGATCTGGGAGTGTCGTCGCCGCAGCTGGACGAAGCCGATAGAGGCTTCAGCTATAACCATGATGCGGAGCTTGATATGAGAATGGACCGGACGACGGACCTTACGGCCAAGGAAATCGTCAATGAATGGCCGGAGCAGGAAATTGCCCGTATTTTATTCGAATATGGGGAAGAGAAGTTTGCACGGCGCATAGCCGCTGTGATTGCAGCAGCAAGAAGCAAGGGTGTTATCGAAACGACGGGACAGCTGGTGGAGCTGATCAAGGAAGGCATTCCCGCCGCAGCCCGCCGCAGCGGACCGCATCCGGCCAAACGAAGCTTCCAGGCATTGCGCATTGCCGTTAATGATGAGCTGGGGGCATTCGAGGAGGCGCTGGAGCAATCCATTCGCTGTCTGGCACCGGGTGGACGCGTAGCGGTTATTACGTTCCACTCGCTGGAGGATCGGATTTGTAAGCAAACCTTTGCCAAGTATGTTGAACGCTGCACATGCCCGCCGGATTTTCCGCTATGTGTTTGCGGCAGCAAAGGAATCGTCAAGCTGGTTAACCGTAAGCCTATTGAAGCCGGCAAGGTAGAGCTGGAAGCCAATCCAAGAGCCCGTTCGGCTAAGCTGCGGATCGCTGAGAAACTATAAATTAGTTCAAGTCTATTATTTTGCAAGCGGCGAAGGAGGAGAACCTATATGCCTGCATACATTCATGGGAATTTGGCTGTCGAGCAGAAGTCGGGTCAAAAGGTGAATGTCAAGGAAACGAAAAAAATCGTTTACCGGAGTAAATCGCTTCCAGTCCAAGAGAAGCTGTTGTATCTTTTTACCGTTCTTGTATGCGTAGCCGTCGCCAGCCTAATTATTTGGCGTTATGCGCAAATTTATGAGATGAACACAAGAATCATGAAGCTCGAGAGCGATATTCAAATGCTGCAGGCGGAAAATAACGTGCTCAAGCGTACGATAGACAAGCTTTCCAGTCCGGACCGTTTAAGAGAAGAAGCGAAAAAATGGGGGATGGTGCCGACGGATGAAAAGCAAATCAGTAAGGTAGCTCGGCAAAACACCGAAAGCACCTCTGGCGCAACGGCTGCCAACCAGAAAAAAACGGAAACCCCGTAATCATCTGACTGGGAGAGATGAATGATGAACAAAAAAACGAAGCTGAGATCATTGTTAATCGGGGGGGTATTTACCCTCCTTTTTGTTGCTATTGTAGGCCGATTATATTGGGTCCAAATCGTTGACGGCAAGGTGCTGCTTGCTGAAGCGCAGAAAAAGTGGGCGGCGGAGGAAGACATCCGTCCGGTTCGCGGCATGATCTTTGACCGCAACGGCAATGTACTGGCGGAGGATGCCCCTGCCTATACCGTTGCCTTGAATCCGAAGATCATACAAACCAAAGGCATTCAAACGGCAGTAACCAAAGGGCTGGCAGCCATATTGAAAACATCGGATGATCCCGCGGCTGTGGCTGAATTAGAAGACAAGATAAGGAAGATCGTGACCAAAGAATATCCGACTGCACAATATCCCCAAGTGGAGCTTCGCAATGAAGGCTGGAAGATAGACGCAGAGGTCGCTGAACAAATCAAACAATTGTCGGAGGAGCTGAAGAAGCAGGGGGGAAAGCCTTACTCAAGCGGTATTACGCTCATAGAAGAACAGAAACGCTTCTATCCTGGAGGGAAGCTGGCCGCTCACCTGCTGGGCTACGACAATAAAGAAGGAAAGCCTGTTATGGGTCTGGAGCTCTCGTTAGATAAGGAATTGAAGGGGATTCCGGGACACCGTTCCTATGAAAAGGACCTGCACGGGGTCGAGCTGCCGGACGCGAAAGTCAATTATGTGCCTGCGGTCGACGGCAATAACGTAAAGCTGACTATAGACAAAAATATTCAGTATTATGTAGAAAGTGCATTGGAGAAGGTGTATAACCAATACCATCCAAATAGCATAACGGCCATCGCGGCCGATCCGAAAACGATGGAAATACTTGGAATGGCAAGTTTTCCGAACTTTAACCCGAACAAATATTGGGAATCCAAGCAGCAGGATTTCTTCAACAATGCGGTAGCTTCACAATATGAGCCGGGTTCTACCTTTAAGATCGTTACATTAGCTGCATCGGTTGAGGAAGGGAAGTTCAACCCGAACGATACGTTTCAGTCCGGCTCCATTGCGGTTCCGGGAAATAGGCTTCATGACCATAATATCGTCGGTTGGGGTCCGATTACCTATTTAGAGGGCTTGAAACGATCCAGTAACGTTGCTTTTGTTAAACTGGGGTATGAGAAGCTTGGAACAGATCTTCTGAGACAGTACATATTAAAGTTCGGTTTTGGGGCTAAAACGGGTATCGACATAGCCGGTGAGGTCAAAGGTGTCGTGAATATGAAAAACCCGGTAGAGTTCGCTACGGCTACTTACGGTCAGGGTCCCATCACCACCACGTCTATCCAGCAAACTGCTGCCTACGGGGCAATCGCCAATGGTGGCAAGCTGATGTGGCCTCATGTTGTTAAAGAGATCTATAATCCTCGTACCAAAGAGGTCGTTCAATCGTTTGAGCCGAAATTCGTGAGGCAGGTAGTTTCCGAATCGACGGCCAAGCAGGTAAGTGAGCTGCTGGAGCAGGTCGTAAGCGACCAAAAAATCGGAACGGGGAAAAAAGCGGCAATCGAAGGATATCGTGTCGCAGGCAAGACGGGAACGGCCAACGTGGTTGAGCCGGGCGGCAAAGGGTATTCTCCTAATAAATGGGTTATTTCTTTTATCGGCTTTGCTCCGGTGGAGGACCCGAAAATTTTGGTCAGCATTATTGCAGACCAGCCTGATTTGGGCGGTAACTACCATCTGGGTAGTGATGTAGCTCCTCCGGCCTTTAAGGAGATTGTAGCGCAAACGCTGCGTTACATGGGTGTTCCTTCTTCTTCGCAGCAGCAAAAAGCCGCGGAAAAAGAAGTGAAGACAACGACGCTGCCGGACTTGGTCGGCATGACGCTGGAGCAGGCCAGAACCGCACTCAATAAATATGACGTTGTTGTGGAGGCTATCGGCAAAGGAGCTAAAATTACGTCCCAATCTCCGGCGCCTGGTACAGAAATCGGCTCCACCCAACGAATTTATGTAACGATGCAGGAGAATGGCGATTCTGCCGTACCTGATTTAACGGGCAAATCGTTGAGGGATGCGCTCGAAGTGTGTACGTTTATCAAGGCCAAATGTCAATCCTCTGGCGAAGGGTATGTCGCTTCGCAAACCGTGTCGACGGAAGGGGATACCAAAGTCGTTACTTTGCAGCTCAAGCCATATAACGAATTGCTGCAAACGCCGATTAACGACTCCGGCGGGACCAAGTCCGATAAGAAGGATACAGGCAAAGCAGCCGATCCTTCGAAAGGAAACGAAGCCTCAGGCAAAAAAGTTGCCCAGTCGGGCCGGTAAGCTTGTTCTATCCTCAGGTTGTCCCGAATAGTCTGGATATGAAACAATCTAGACAACCTTTCGGGAGGGGATAGATCGGTCATGAGGGCATCGAACGTAACGGTACGTCGTCGGCTGTTTGCCGCTTTAATTGTAGGAACTATACTGTTTGCCGCATTGATTGTAAGGCTGGGATACGTCCAGTTATGGATGGGGCCGGAATTATCCGAGATGGCTGAGAAGCTGTGGCGCCGGGAAATCCCGTTCGAAGCCAAACGGGGGGAGATATGGGATCGCAATGGAGTACAGCTGGCTTATAATATCAGCTCTCCTACGATTTATGCCATCCCTGCCCAAATCAAAGACGCGAAGGCTGCGGCTGCGCAGCTGGCGTCCCAGCTGCAGGTAACCGAGGATTCCATCTATAAACTGATTACGAAGAAGCAATCCAGTGTCCGGATACAGCCTGCCGGCCGTAAAATTACGCTGGAAAAGGCCAACGAGATTAGCCAACTGCAAATCCCGGGCATTGTGGTCGCCGAGGACAATAAACGGTATTATCCGTTCGGCGGCCTTGCGGCCCATATTCTTGGGTTCACGGATATTTATAATAAAGGATTGACGGGCATAGAATTAAAGTATGACAAATTGCTCACAGGTCTTAAAGGGAGCATTGCTTATTTATCGGACGCAGCAGGACGTCTCATGCCCAATTCCTCCGAGGAATATGTAAAGCCGCGGGACGGCTTGAATTTGCAGCTCACTATCGACAATCATTTGCAGTCCGTTCTTGAACGCGAGCTGGATCAGGCGATGGTGAGGTATCAGGCTAACGACGCAATCGCTATCATGATGGATCCGAATAACGGCGAAATTTTGGCTATGGGAGCGAGGCCGGGCTTTAATCCGGGAAGCTTCAGAGATTTCCCGAAGGAAAGCTATGATCGCAATCTTC
The DNA here is from genome assembly GCF_014873645.1 of Paenibacillus sp. OAS669. Taxonomy (NCBI): domain Bacteria; kingdom Bacillati; phylum Bacillota; class Bacilli; order Caryophanales; family Paenibacillaceae; genus Paenibacillus; species Paenibacillus sp. OAS669. The sequence continues at coordinate 96,818 of NZ_JADBDR010000005.1, read as the reverse complement.
CGATCTGGATGACGTATGAGCCCGGCTCCACCTTCAAAATCATTACTTTGGCTGCCGCCCTGGAAGAGAAGAAGGTCAATTTGAGCGAACCTTTCTTCGATCCAGGCTCCATTAAAGTGGCGGGTGCAAATCTGCGCTGCTGGAAGCGGGGAGGACACGGAAGCGAGACGTTTCTGCAGGTGGTCGAGAACTCCTGCAACCCCGGCTTTGTCACCATGGGGCAGCGCTTGGGCAAGGAGACGCTGTTTAACTATATTACGAATTTCGGCTTCGGAAAAAAAACAGGAATCGATCTGAACGGGGAAGAGAACGGAATCTTGTTCAAACCCTCGAAGGTGGGACCGGTTGAGCTTGCAACGACCTCGTTCGGTCAAGGGGTGTCGGTTACGCCGATTCAGCAGATTACGGCCGTGTCGGCAGCCATTAACGGAGGGAAGCTTTTTAAGCCCCACGTAGCGAAGGCTTGGTACAGTCCGGAGACCGGAGAATTGGTAGCGAAGGAGCAGCCGGAGCTTGTTCGTCAGGTGATCTCGGAAGCAACCTCCAAGCAGGTTAGGGAAACGTTAGAGAGCGTCGTAGCGAATGGTACAGGTCGTAACGCCTTCATAGAAGGGTATCGTGTCGGCGGCAAGACAGGTACGGCCCAGAAGGTAGTGAACGGCAGGTATTCCGCTACAGAGCATATTGTCTCCTTTATCGGCTTTGCTCCTGCGGATGATCCGAAGGTTGTCGTCTATGCAGCCGTCGATAACCCGCAGGGTGTGCAATTCGGCGGACTTATAGCCGCGCCGCTTGTTAAAAACATCATGGAGGACGCGCTCCATTATATGAATGTGTCTCCGCGCAAGGATCAGCTTAACCGCAAATATGTTTATGGGGATACGAAGACAGTGGAGGTTCCCAGTTTGATAGGGATGAGTATTACGGATATTTACGAGGATATGAACTCGGATTTCCTGCTGGCCAAATCCGGCACAGGAAGCTATGTTGTCAATCAGGTTCCCAAAGCGGGGGCCAAGGTGGAGCAAGGCTCAACCATTCGCATCTATTTGTCGGACACCGCGCCCAGCCCGGATTCTCCAAAATAACATTTTCTATGAAAATGAAAATTTGGGCTTTTCATCGGAGCGTTTTTTGTCCATAATAGATACCATGTGTAAAAAACGGAGGGGGACTCATGCAGCTAAAGGAACTGGCTTCTCAGTTAGCAGTAAGCCATATTTTGGGTGACGGCGAGACGGTGTTTACCGGGATTCAGACCGATTCTCGCAAGGTGCAGCCCGGTGATTTGTTCCTGTGCATTTCCGGCTTGGTAACAGACGGTCATGAATATGCAGCAAAAGCCGTAGAAATGGGAGCTGCGGCTCTGGTTGTAGAGCATGATGTCGATGTGGATGTACCGAAGCTTGTTGTTAAGGACAGCCGGTTTGCAATGGCAGTCATAGCCAATCATTTCTATCAATATCCCAGCCGTCAGATGAAAGTGATTGGAGTCACCGGCACTAACGGTAAGACGACCAGCACGTATCTGATCGAAGCGATACTTAGCGATCAGGGGTTCCGCACCGGACTGATGGGAACGATCAAGATGAAAATCGGTTCTACGGTGACCGGGATGGAGCGTACGACGCTGGAAGCCGTTGATCTGCAAAAAAACCTGCGGCTTATGGCCGACGCCGGCACCGATTACTGCATTATGGAAGTATCCAGCCATGCGCTTGACTTGGGCCGGGTCAAAGGCTGCAGCTTTCGCACCGGCATTTTTACGAACCTGACCCAGGATCATTTGGACTATCACGAAACAATGGAGCAGTATAAAGCGGCCAAAGGACTCCTGTTCTCCCGGCTCGGCAACGACTTTTCGGATGATCCCGACGAGCACCGCTTCGCCGTCCTGAACGTGGATGACGCCGCTTCGGAGTATTATTCCAAGCTGACCTCCGCACAGGTCATAACGTATGGGATCGATCATGACGCCGACGTGCGCGCCGAGCAAATCGAGATCACGTCCAAAGGCACACGCTTCCGCTGCGTAACCTTCCGCGGCACGGCGGATATCCAAATGAAGCTGGTCGGTAAATTCAATGTGTATAATGCGCTGGCTGCCATAACAGCCGCTTTATTGGAAGGAATTCCTCTTGAGGCCGTGAAAAAAAGCCTGGAGGCGATCGAATCCGTGGATGGGCGTATGGAAATCGTCAACGCAGGACAGCCATTTCTTGTGCTGGTCGATTATGCGCATACACCAGATGGTCTGGAGAATGCACTCTCCACGATCAAGCAGTTTGCCAAAGGCCAGGTTTACTGCGTGTTTGGCTGCGGCGGGGACCGGGACCGGACAAAACGCCCGTTAATGGGCAAAGTAACGGCGGCGTACAGCGATTATGTGTATGTAACCTCCGATAACCCGCGTACCGAGGATCCGGAACGAATACTGCAGGATATCGTACCGGGTATTGTAGAGGCGGGTCTGCATGAGGATCGATACGAATTGGTCACCGATCGGCGGGAAGCTATTCAAAAAGCCGTTGCTCGGGCAACCCCTGACGATGTAGTATTGATTGCGGGGAAAGGGCATGAAACCTATCAGGAAATCATGGGAGTCAAGCATGATTTTGATGACCGTGAGGTCGCCAAAGAAGCAATAAGGGGACGATACCATGATTAAACGTACATTAAAGCAGATAGCCGACATGGCGGGAGGCACTCTCGCATATGGTGACGATAATCTGGTGATAAAGGGCGTGTCCAAGGATACGCGCACGCTGCAGGAAGGCAACTTGTATGTGCCTTTAATCGGAGAATCGTTCGACGGGCATGAATTCGCTCTTGATGCTGTGTCCAAAGGAGCGGCGGCAACGCTGTGGCAGAACGATCACGATAATCGTCCGGAAGGTGTTCCGTTAATCCTGGTGGATGATACGCTAAAGGCACTTCAGCAGCTCGCAAAAGCGTACCGCTTGCAGCTGCCTGTCCGCATAGTAGGGATCACCGGCAGCAACGGGAAAACAACGACGAAGGACATGACCGCTTCCGTATTGTCCGCTTCTTATAAGGTGCATAAGACATTGGGCAACTACAATAACCATATCGGTCTTCCTTTGACGCTGCTGCAGCTTGAAGAGGACACGGAGGTCGCCGTTCTCGAAATGGGAATGAGCGGCCGGGGGGAAATCCGTTTCTTGTCGGAAATGGCCGAACCGGAGATTGTAGTGATTACAAATATCGGCGAGGCGCATCTGCTCCAGCTCGGAAGCCGGGAAGAGATCGCAAGGGCGAAGACGGAAATTTTGGCCGGTTTGCAGCAGGACGGGACGCTCGTCTACAATGGCGACGAGCCATTGATAGAGAAGGTGCTTCCTGAGCTGAAAGCGGAAGGTGGAATGAAAGCGACAAGGGTTCATCACGTTCGTTTTGGCGCCAACAAGGACAATGACTTGTATCCTTCCGATACCCGGATGGATGCAGCCGGAACGCATTTTCGCATTGAACGGTTCGATGGCGTGTCCTTCTATATACCACTCCTGGGCTTCCATAACGTAGTAAACGCTCTGGCAGCTATCGCCGTGGGGATTCATTTTGCCATACCTGCCGCCAAGATCGCGGAAGGCCTGAGAGCCTCCGTTATGACCGGCATGCGAATTGAAATGCTTAAGGCACCTTCGGGGCTTACCATCTTAAACGATGCTTATAATGCAAGTCCTACTTCTATGAAAGCGGCGCTCTCCCTTCTGGAGGAGCTTCAGGGCTATCGGCGGAAGATTGTAGTTCTTGGCGATATGCTGGAGCTCGGGGAACGGGAAGAGGAATTTCACAGAGAGATCGGCCGCCTATTGAATCCGGTAACCATCGATAGAGTATACGTATTCGGCAAGCTGGCACAATTGATATCGGAAGAGGCCGCCACACGATATTCGGCAGGACGCGTTCATACATTCGAGGATAAGAGTCAGATGGCGCAAGCTGTCGCTGCATACGCGGCACCGGAAGACGTCGTATTGGTCAAGGGCTCACGCGGCATGAAGCTGGAGCAGGTCGTAACGCTGCTTCAACAAGTCAAGTAGAATCATAGGCAACAACAGGGCATTTTTCCGTCATATAGGTTTGATGATGCTTACGATGTAACTTTCCTACGGAAAGTTTTAGGGGGACTTAATTGTGGATTTTAACGTGGTCATGATCACTTTGGGGGCAGCGTTCCTGCTTGCCGTCATTATGGGACCATTGGGCATACCTCTGCTCAGGAGGTTGAAATTTGGACAGCAAATCCGTACGGACGGACCGCAGGGTCATTTGAAAAAAGCGGGAACGCCCACCATGGGAGGCACGATCATCCTGTTCGCTCTGGCGCTGGCGGTGCTGCGTTTTGCCGATAAGAGCATGGAAATGATCATTCTGCTGGTCGCTTCCCTCGGTTACGGATTAGTTGGATTTATGGATGATTATATTAAAATCTTGCTGAAGCGTTCACTAGGCTTAACAGCCAAACAAAAGCTGCTCGGTCAGCTGATCGTATCGGTGATCGTCTGTATCCTGCTTGCCAAAATCGGTCACAGCACAGATGTTCGCATTCCCTTTATCGATTATACGATCCCGATGGGCTGGCTTTATTACCCATTTGTCGTCGTTATGATGCTGGGGACGTCCAATGCGGTGAATTTTACCGATGGATTGGACGGCTTGCTGGCGGGGACAAGTGCAGTAGCATTTGGGGCGTATGCTATTATTGCATTAAATAATACGATGCCTGATGTAGCGGTGTTCTCTGCTGCCATGGTAGGAGCTGTGCTGGGCTTTCTCGTTTTCAATGCCCATCCGGCCAAGGTGTTCATGGGGGATACGGGGTCGCTTGGTATCGGCGGAGGTCTTGCCGTAGTAGCCATATTGACCAAAGCGGAAATTCTTCTTGTACTGATTGGCGGGGTTTTCGTAGTCGAAGTGCTTTCGGTCATCATTCAGGTCGTCTCCTTCAAAACAAGGGGCAAACGCGTATTTAAAATGAGCCCGATTCATCATCATTTTGAGCTGGTTGGCTGGTCCGAATGGCGTGTTGTCATCACCTTCTGGGCAACAGGCATCGTTTTGGCGGGAATCGGACTATTCGTAAACGAGGTGTTGTAGCATATGAAGCATCCACAAGCATATCAGAACGAACAAGTGGTCATTATAGGTTTGGCTCGCAGCGGCGTCGCTGTAGCCAAGCTGTTCCATGAGCTGGGAGCCGACGTCACGGTTAACGATAAAAAGGAACGCGACTTATGCCCTGAGGCCGATGAACTTACGGCTCTGGGTATTTCTGTTATTTGCGGGGGCCATCCGTCCGGGCTGATTCACGAAGGCGTGAAGCTTGTCGTGAAAAACCCGGGGATCCCCTATACGATCGAGCCGATTCAAAAAGCGCTGGAGCTGGGCATAGAAATCGTTACCGAGGTCGAGGTTGCCTACCATGTATGCAAAGCGCCGATGGTTTGTATAACCGGCTCCAACGGAAAGACGACAACCACCACATGGATTGGGCTCATGCTGGATAAAGCAGGGTTAAAGCCTATTGTGGCAGGCAATATAGGTCGTGCCTTAACCGAAGCGGCTTTGGAGGCCGGCCCCGACAACCATATGGTAGTCGAGCTGAGCAGCTTTCAGCTGAAGGGCACTACGGACTTCAGGCCTCAAGTGGCTTGCCTGTTAAATGTGTATGAAACCCATCTGGACTACCATGGAACAATGGAGGACTACATAGCTTCAAAAGTCAAGCTGTTCGCTAACCAGACCGCTGAAGATACAGCTGTGCTGAACTGGGACAATCCTGTATGCCGTCGAGTGGCCCAGGAAGTCAAAGCTTCCGTCTTTCCTTTTTCGACCAAGGAGGAGCTGTCCTATGGCGTTTTCGTTCTGCCGTCCTTCTCAGATGACGTGCCTGATGCTGAGCGCAGTATTGTCTACCGTGACGCTCAAGGAAAGACCCATCGTATCGTAGGGGTGAAAGAGCTGGGGATTTTCGGGAGCTTTAACGTAGAGAACGCGGCTGCAGCGGCTTGTGCCGCATTGACGTTCGGCGTGTCTATCGAAATCATCGCTGAGGTTTTGAAGGAGTTCAAGGGAGTGGAGCATCGGTTAGAGCACGTAGCAACGCTCAACGGGGTTCTGTATTTTAACAATTCCAAAGCTACGAATCCTACGGCAACGATAAAAACGATAGAATCCTTCGAGCAGGACGTTATCCTTATCGCCGGAGGTCTGGAGCGGGGCATGGATTATATGGACCTGCTGCCTGTATTCCAAACCAGGGTCAAGGGATTGGTCGCCATTGGTCAAACCAAAGAGAAAATAAGTCATGTCGCCAAGCTTGCAGGCATGAGTCAAATCAAATTGGTCGATACTGCTAACAGTGTGCAGGACACGGTGACCGAAGCGGTTCGACAGGCTGCGGCGATGGCTAAGGCGGGAGATGTGGTCCTATTATCTCCGGCGTGCGCCAGCTGGGACATGTTTCCTTCCTACGAGGAAAGGGGAAGAATGTTTAGGCAGTCCGTGCATACCCTTTAAAGAGGGGGGTATACAAGCCTACCCTACCATTTTATAAGGTAAGAGGTGGCATGCATGGCAAAAGCGCGGTCTGCACCGGATGTAACAATGTTGGTATGTACGATGATGCTCTTGGCTATCGGCGTGGTAATGGTGTACAGCGCCAGCGCCGTACTGGCGTTTCATGAGTTTGGAGACTGGTACTATTATTTGAAAAGACAGCTACTATTTGCCGTTCTCGGGATAGCAGCCATGATATTTACAATGAATGTAGATTATCTGGTTTGGAAAAAGTATGCCAAAATCGGCCTTATCATCTGCTTTGCCCTTCTGGTGATTGTGCTAATTCCAGGCATAGGCGTTATTCGCGGGGGAGCCCGCAGCTGGCTCGGGATCGGATCTTTCGGTATTCAGCCGTCCGAATTTATGAAAATGGGCATGATCTTATTTCTATCGAAAATGCTGTCCGAGCAGCAGAGTAAAATTACGCTGTTTACGAAGGGACTTATGCCTCCTCTGGGGTTGGTAGGCTTGGCCTTCGGCCTCATCATGCTTCAGCCCGATCTGGGGACGGGTGCGGTGCTCGTAGGGGCATCTCTTCTCATTATTTATGCGGCAGGCGCTAGATTGCTCCATTTATCGTATTTAGGCATGGTAGGTGTCGCCGGGTTTGTCGGGCTTGTCATCGCCGCTCCGTACCGCTTAAAGCGGATAACGGCATTCCTCGATCCCTGGCAGGACCCGCTGGGCGCCGGATACCAAGCCATACAATCGCTGTATGCCATCGGTCCGGGAGGACTCGTCGGATTAGGGCTTGGGATGAGCCGGCAAAAGTACAGCTATCTTCCCGAGCCGCAGACGGATTTTATTTTCTCTATTATTGCGGAGGAGCTTGGCTTCATTGGGGGCTCTTTTGTTCTTATTTTGTTTATGCTGTTGGTTTGGCGCGGTATGCGGACTGCGATTACTGCTCCCGATACGTTCGGCAGCCTGCTGGCAACGGGCATTGTCGGCATGATTGCCGTTCAGGTTGTGATTAACATCGGGGTCGTCATCGGCATGTTCCCAGTTACGGGCATTACGCTGCCGCTAATTAGTGCAGGCGGTTCATCACTGACTCTGATGCTAACCTCTATCGGCATCCTATTAAATATTTCCCGCTATGCGAGGTGAACGGCTTGAAAACTATCGTCTTTACAGGAGGCGGTTCGGCAGGACATGTCACTCCTAACCTCGCGCTCATTTCAAGATTGAAAAAGCAGGGTTGGGACATTCAATATATCGGTTCCAAGCAGGGAATCGAAAAAGACATCATTCAGCATGCCGGAATTCCCTATCATTCTATCTCATCAGGCAAGCTGCGGCGATACTTTGATTTGAAAAATATAAAGGACCCTTTCAGGGTTATTAAGGGCGTCGGAGACGCCTATAGGCTGCTTCGCAAGCTTAAGCCGTCCATTGTGTTCTCCAAGGGCGGATTCGTCTCCGTTCCAGTCATTGTGGCAAGCTGGTTGAACCGGATCCCGGTTATCTGCCACGAGTCAGATATTACTCCAGGGCTGGCCAACAAAATTTCGGTTCCTTTCGCCAATCAAATCTGCGTTAACTTTCCCGAAGCGCTTAAATATATCAAAAGCGGTAAAGGCATATGCACAGGCTTGCCGATACGCGAGCAGATCCTGCAAGGAAAAGCCCATCGGGGCCTGGATCTGTGTGATTTTCACAAGCAAAAGCCCGTCCTTCTTGTCATGGGCGGAAGCCTTGGCGCACAAAAGATCAACAGCGCGGTTCGCAGTTCACTCGATACGTTATTGGAGCATTATCAGATCGTCCATCTTTGCGGCAAAGGCCAGACGGATGAAGCCTACGCCAAACGCAGGGGTTACAAGCAGTTTGAATATATCAATGAGGAATTGGCCGATATATTAGCTATGACGGATCTTGTGGTATCCCGTGCGGGCGCTACGTCGATCTTCGAGTTTCTGTCATTAGGCAAGCCGATGCTGTTGATTCCGCTGACCAAGCAGGCAAGCCGGGGCGACCAGCTGTTGAATGCGGCTTCGTTTCAAAAGAAAGGCTATGCGGAAGTGCTGTACGAAGAGAATTTGACTCCGGAATCCTTAATTGAAGGGATTCATGGCGTGTACGCTAACCGGGAACGGATGGCGGCCAACATTAGATCCACCGAACAAAACAGCGCCACGGATACCATTATCCGGCTGATAGAAGAAACATGTCTAAAATAATGCGGCTCCTGCAGTTTGAAGAAACTGTCTGGGCGATTGTCACACTATTACCGATTTTACATAAACTACACTATAACCGTGACAGACACCCGAGCTTTTACGATGATAGGGCCGGCGTTCAAGCGAGATGATCCAATAGTGTTTAATCTGTTGTTCATCGTTACGATAGCGCTGTGCCCCAAAACGGATGCCCTGGAGTTCTGTGAAGGAGGTTTTCCCATGCAACAGGTCATATCACAATTGCTGAGCGGAGCATACGGAGAATGCTTGCTGAATGAACCGCTCGCGCCTCATACCACTTGGAAGATCGGCGGGCCGGCCGATGTGCTGCTTATCCCTGAGACGAAGGAGCAGCTGGTCGAAGCCGTCAAGCTGCTGCATCGGCACCAGACGTCCTGGACCGTTCTCGGACGCGGCTCCAACATGCTGGTTGCGGATAAAGGAATACGCGGCATCGTCCTCAAGCTTGGCCCGTCTATGGAGACACTGCGGTTTGAAGGCGATATTGCCTATGCCGGAGGAGCTTATTCCTTGATTAAGCTGTCCGTCATGGCCAGCAAGGAAGGTTTGACCGGATTCGAGTTTGCCGGAGGCATTCCGGGAACGGTGGGAGGCGCCGTCTATATGAACGCCGGGGCTCACGGGTCCGATGTGTCACGCATATTGTTAAGAGCTGAAGTGCTGCTCCCGACAGGAGAATTGGTAACGATGCAGCAGGCCGATTTCGAGTATGATTATCGTCATTCTTTATTGCAGAAGGAACCGGGGATCGTCACCGAGGCTGTATTCCAGCTGCAGTACGGCAACAAAAAAGAAATTACAGAGACTACGGCAGCCTACAAAGAAAGACGTTTACGGACTCAACCACTGCAATTGGCTACTTGTGGAAGTGTGTTCCGGAATCCGGAAGGACATTATGCCGCAAAGCTGATTGAGGAAGCGGGATTGAAGGGGTATAAAGTCGGAGGGGCCGAAGTTTCACCGCTGCATGCCAATTTCATCGTCAACACCGGGAAAGCGACAGCTCAGGACGTGCTCACTCTCATCGAACAGGTACAGCGTATCGTTTTTGAAAAGAACGGCATTAAGCTTGTGCCCGAGGTATTGGTGGTGGGTGAGCGGTAAATCGGAGGTGGGACTTTGGAAAAGTTGGTTATCGAAGGCGGGAGACCTCTATCGGGAGCCATCAAGATTCATGGTGCAAAGAATGCGGCGCTGCCCATATTGGCGGCGGGCATGATGGCGGAGGGGACGATTGAAATCAGCAACGTGCCTGACCTGTCGGATATTCAAGTGATGCTGGGCATTTTACAAGCATTAGGCTGCCGAACCGATCATCATGAAGATACGGTAACCGTCGATACATCCACTGCGAACTCGCATCACATTCCCGAAAGCCTGATGAGTCAAATGAGATCCTCCATTTTCTTGATGGGGCCGTTGTTGGCGCGCTTTGGCCGGGTTCAAGTCTATCAGCCGGGCGGATGTGCCATAGGAGAAAGGAAAATAGATTTACATTTGAACGGTCTTACGGCGCTCGGAGCTGAAATTGAAGAAACCGCTAATACGATTGTCTGTACGGCCAAAGAGCTGCGAGGAGCCGAGATCGTGCTGGACTTCCCCAGCGTCGGAGCAACAGAGAATATTATGATGGCCGCAGCAATGGCCAAAGGCATGACTACGATTTCGAATGCCGCCAGGGAGCCGGAAATACAAGATTTGCAAAATTTCTTGAATGCCATGGGCGCCAAAATTATAGGAGCGGGTACGGATACCATCACAATAGAAGGGGTATCGAATTTAACGCCATGCGCATATCGCATTATTCCGGACCGTATTGTTGCAGGCACGATGATGATCGCCGCAGCGGTAACGAGAGGGAATGTAACATTGGAAAATGTATGTCCCGCTCACTTGACGTCTGCGATTCACGTGCTCAAGCGCGCAGGTGTTCAAATAGGCATTCACGGTGATATAATAAACGTAAGCTGCTTAGCGAGACCTAAATCGGTGGAACGTATTGTCACATCGCCTCATCCGTCATTCCCTACGGATTTGCAATCCCAGATTATGGTATTGTTATCTTTGGCGGATGGACTCAGCATTGTGAAAGAAACGGTTTTTGAAGGAAGATTCAAGCATGTTGATGAGCTTTCCCGCATGGGTGCGGATATACGATTGGACTTGAACTCGGCATTCATCAAAGGTGTGCCCAGGTTGTACGGTGCCACGGTTGAAGCAACGGATTTGCGGGCGGGCGCAGCCCTTGTCATTGCCGGCCTTGCCGCTCAAGGAACTACGGTGATTGAGCAGATTCATCATATTGACCGGGGTTACGATAGGATTGAGCTCATGCTGTCGCGTCTTGGAGCCAATATTCATCGCGTATCGCCGGTACCTTCCGAATAAGCTCTTATCTTACTTATCTATATATGATTCCTATGACCATTACCGCTGATTTATCCCCTCTTTTTCTAGACGGGGATATCGGCGGTTTACATAGTTCGTTCGATAGTTTGCTTACGAAGTAAGTTTTGCATCCTGCAAAACTCAAAGCATATGCTTACGAAGTAAGGCTTTCCTTCAGAAAGCCGAGTAACGCTTACGAAGTAAGTTTTGCACCTTGCAAAACTCAAGCATATGCTTACGAAGTAAGGCTTTCCTTCGGAAAGCCCTTAGGAGGGACAACCTTGCAACAAGAACAAAGATTGCCCGTCATCCAAAAGCCCAAAACCAAAAAACGTTCCAGAAGCAGCAAAAGGCTACTCCTGTTCTTATTCCTCTTCTTCATCACACTGCTGTGCATCCTATTCTTTCAATCGTCCTTAAGCAAAATTTCGGCCATCGAGGTAGAAGGGCAGGAGCTCCTTACAGCGGATGCCATTGAGCAAGCCTCCGGGGTGAAGGCGGGAGATCATTTTTTTGCCGTCTCCTCCTCTAACGTAGAGCAGCAGGTCAAGGCTTTGAAAATGGTAGAATCCGCCACAGTGACCAAGCATTTTCCCGGTGTGATACATATTGAAGTCAAGGAATATCCCCGCGTCGCCTATCAGTTCGGCAATGCGAATCAGCCTGAGGCCATATTGGCCGACGGAAGCGTGATTCCTATGTCCGGAGATTTCAAATTCATTATGGACAAGCCTATACTGACCGGCTGGGGGAACAGCCTGGAACTGAAGCTTCAGCTGTGCAAAGCGTTGGCTTCGGCACCCGAATCTACTTTAACGGATATTTCCGAGATTAAGCCGGATCCATCCAGTTCCTATCCGGATCGAATCAAAATGTATACCCGTTCACAGTTTGAAGTGGTGACTACCATCGGCTATTTGCCGGAGAAGCTGCAATATCTGGATTCTTATATTTCCAATTTGAAGGAAAATAAGGTCAATACGGGTGTCTTAACCTTGCTCGAGGTGGATACCCACGCCCCGTTTGAAGTGGATGGAAATAAAGGCCAAAACCAGAACCAGAACCAGAACCCGAAAGACAACAAATCTGACAAGAAAACAACCTCCAACGCCCAGAGCGGTTCGACCGATTCCAAAAAGGATCCTGTCAAGCCTGCTTCCGGCAAAGAAACGACCCGGAATTGATAGAAAGCTCTACTCAATCTAGGGATTTAATGGTAGAATTAACGTTATGGTATATTTAGCTACAAGTTTGTGTGAAAAAAGTTTGTGAAAAAAGAGGGAAAACCCTAACCGTGTGGAATAAGTACAGAAGCTTTCTTTTCATCAAAGCTTATATCTATTAAGACATAGGAGGTGCCACGGGTTGAGCAGCAATGACATCATTGTTAGTTTGGACATCGGTACATCCAAAGTTCGTGCTATTATTGGGGAAGTCGTTAACGGCGCCATTAATATAATAGGGGTTGGATCTGCCGACTCGGAAGGTATTCGCAAGGGAGCCATTGTCGATATCGATCAGACGGTACAATCGATTCGCAACGCGATCGATCATGCTGAACGTATGGTTGGTATTCAAATAACAGAGGTATACGTTGGGATTTCCGGGAATCATGTAGCTTTGCAATCTAGCCATGGCGTAGTAGCGGTTTCGAATGAGGACCGCGAAATCGGTGACGAGGACATCGAGCGTGTCATTCAGGCAGCTAAGGTCATTCCTCTTGCGCCGGAGCGCGAAATTATCGGTGTAGTGCCAAACCAATACTTGGTTGACGGATTGGATGAAATTCACGATCCGCGCAGTATGATAGGCGTTCGTCTTGAAGTGGAAGCCACCATCATCACAGGGGCGAAGACAGCCATACATAATCTGCTCCGCGTAGTGGAAAAAGCAGGAGTTAAGGTTAGCGGGTTAATCCTGATGTCGCTGGCGGCGGGGCATCTGTGCCTGTCCAAGGACGAGAAGGCAATAGGAACCGTCCTGGTGGATATCGGTGCCGGACAGACAACTATCGCGGTGTTTGAACAAAACAATCTAGTAGCAACATCTACGTTGCCAATAGGCGGAGAATATATCACGAATGATATTTCGATCGGCTTGCGAACCCAGGTCGATATCGCTGAGAAAATCAAGCTGAAATTCGGCTGCGCGGTTATCGAGCATGCGGCGCCTGATCAAGTATTTAAAGTAAATCGAATTGGCAGTAACGTTGACAAGGAATTCTCGCAGGTAGATTTGGCGAATATCGTCGAACCGCGCGTGCAGGAAATTTTTCATTTGGTTCATTTGGAAGTGCAGCGATTGGGCTTCTCCGAACTGCCGGGAGGCTACGTGCTGACAGGCGGTACGGTTTCTATGCCGGGAATGCTGGCGGTCGCACAGGCTGAATTAGCGACTTCAGTACGAATCGCCGTGCCGGATTTCATCGGCGTACGCGACCCGTCCTATACCAGTGGTGTTGGAATTATTCAATACGCTTTCAAGTATTTACGAATTGCCAAACAAACGAGTGCAGTAAAAAAATCCGTCTCGAATCCAAAAAAATCTACCGCTACCAGCGAACAAAGGCCTTCGGTCATGGAACGTTTTAAAAATTGGTTGAGTGAGTTTATTTAAGGTACACATGACTTTTTAGGCTTAATGAGGGGGAAAATGAAGGCTATGTTTGAATTTGATATGGACATGGAAGGTCTTGCCAAGATAAAGGTTATCGGTGCTGGCGGCGGCGGAAGCAACGCGGTCAACCGAATGATTGACAACGGTGTGAAAGGTGTAGAGTTTATCACCGTTAATACGGATGCCCAGGCGCTTCAGCTATCCAAATCGGATCAGAAGATGCAGATCGGCGACAAGCTGACTCGCGGTCTTGGTGCCGGCGCAAATCCGGAAGTGGGTAAGAAAGCGGCTGAAGAATCGAGAGAGCTGATCTTCAACACGCTGAAAGGCGCTGACATGGTATTCGTCACTGCGGGTATGGGAGGCGGTACAGGAACCGGTGCGGCTCCAGTAATCGCAGAGATTGCTAAAGAATGCGGAGCTTTAACGGTTGGCGTTGTGACCAGGCCGTTCACTTTTGAAGGACGTAAGCGTGCTATGCAGGCGGAGCAAGGAATTGCAGCTCTGAAGGAAAAGGTAGATACGCTGATCGTCATTCCGAATGACCGGTTGCTGGAAATTGTCGACAAGAAAACTCCGATGCTCGAAGCTTTCCGTGTTGCGGATAACGTGCTTCGTCAGGGGGTTCAAGGGATTTCCGACTTGATCGCCGTTCCGGGACTAATCAACCTGGACTTTGCGGACGTGAAAACAATCATGACGGAGCGCGGCTCCGCTCTGATGGGAATCGGTGTTGCTACAGGTGAGAATAGAGCAGCCGAAGCCGCCAAAAAGGCTATTCAATCCCCGCTTCTTGAAACCTCGATCGATGGAGCGAGAGGCGTTCTGATGAACATTACGGGTGGAATCAACCTTTCCTTGTATGAAGTGAACGAAGCAGCCGATATCGTAGCTTCAGCTTCCGATTTGGAAGTAAACATGATCTTCGGTGCTGTTATCGACGAGAAATTTAAAGATGAAATTCAAGTTACGGTCATTGCAACAGGATTCGAGCATAAGACTGAGACTCAGCAAGTGCGCAAGCCTGCAAGCAGCAGTTCGCCTTCGAGTGATGCAGCGGCCAATGATAACCGCGGGGGGTTAAACAATCTCCGTCCGTTCGGTGGACAAACCTCCAACGATCAGCTGGATATTCCGACTTTCCTTCGCAATCGCGGCAGAAGTAACTTTGATAAGTAATCTGTTCCGAGGCAATAACTAAATTTCGAATGTAAGAGCCCCTTAACCATTTTGGATGGTTTGAGGGGCTTTTGTTGTTTCTTAAATGGTGCACAGATGGATAGAAAGGAAAGTGTTGACAAGACCGTTGATAATCATTATCATTTACAACGGCACTAATTTATTGATAATAATAATCATTATCAATAAGATGTCTTTTAAAAATATTATCGTGGAGGGAATACCATGTCAAAGATCGTCATGATTTTCGCAAGCATGACAGGCAACACCGAGGCTATAGCGGATGAAATAGCAGAAGGGATACGTGAAGCCGGCGGCGATGTAACGCAAAAATACGTTATGGATTCCAGCGGTAGCGAGCTGCTGCAATACGACGGCATTTTGCTGGGCGCCTATACCTGGGGAGACGGCGAACTGCCAGATGAGTTTCTCGATTTCTATGAGGAGCTTGATGAGCTGGATCTGTGCGGCAAGAAGGCGGCTGTGTTCGGCTCTTGCGATTCCTCCTACGCCGAGTACGGCGCTGCTGTAGACACTCTTACAGCCAAGCTGCAGGAGCTCGGAGCCGAGATTGCGCTGGATGGACTCAAGATTGAGCTATCCCCTTCACAGGCCGAGAAAGAGCTGTGCAGGCAATATGGAGTGAGGTTTGTAGAGAAGCTGAAGGAATAGAACCCGATTCCACCAATTGACAAAAAAAGTACTCCCGGCTCGGCAAGTTTAGACAGACTTTGGAATAAGCTTACTATATACTTGTCTCATCGCATGAATGCTCAACCGATGCAGAGGGTACCGGGAGGTAGGGAAAATGGTTGTATATGTAGATCTCATTTTCCTGGTCAACATGCTGATTGATGCGGTTCTGCTAATGGCTACGACCAAAGTGAGAAGGCTGCAGTTCCGCTGGTGGAGACTGCTCTGTTCCGCTGCTATTGGGGGAGCTTACGTAGTGCTTTTGTTTTTTCCTCCATTGTCGTTTATGTTCACGTTTGCCGTCAAATTTATATTGTCTCTCATTATGATATTGACCGCATACGGCTTTGGCGGGCTTCAGCATTTTTGGAGAAACGTAGGCGCTTTTTACGTTATTAACTTTGTTGCCGCCGGAGCTATCATAGGAGTGCATTATTTCTGGATGTCGTCCGGCGAGGTCATAAACGGTATTTTGTTTACGCAATCCGGAGGTGTGGAGCACAGGCTGCAAATAGGGCTGCTGTTCATCATTGTAGTGCTGTTTCTCTCGATTTGGCTGTTTCGGCATGTCCAGCAAGCCTCCAAACGAAAGGAAGAAATGGCCTCCTATATGGCCAAAGTGGACGTGCATATCGACCAGTTTGAATCCAGCTGCACCGGATTGATCGATACGGGGAATCAGCTGTACGATCCGCTGACGAAAACGCCGGTCATGGTCATGGAGCTGTCCCAATGGGGGGAGAAAATCCCTGAATCTTGGAAAAAACGGATCGAGCGGTCCGAGGTCGATCAGATTGTGAGCGCCATTGGAACTGACGAATTTGAATGGCAGGATCGCTTGCGGCTGGTTCCTTACCGTGGTGTCAACCGAAGTACACAGTTCATGCTCGCGATTAAACCGGATCGCGTTGTCATTACTCATAATGACAAGCAATTTGAAGCTCTTAAGGTTCTGATCGGACTAGATGGAGGCAAATTAAGCGCAGATAATGCGTACCAGGCCATTATTCATCCGAATTTGCTGCACAACGAATAGCTCATGCTTGCCCCGTTCTAGGCTTACAGCTTAGAGAAACCAAACCGCAAACGCTAAGGAGGAACACGATTATGCTCTTGAAGTTGAAGCTCATTCTGCAAATCTATTATTTCCGTCTTTTGCTGTTTCTTGGATTAAAAGGGGAGGAAATCTATTACATAGGCGGAAGTGAAGCGCTGCCGCCTCCACTGACACGCGAAGAGGAAGAATATTTGCTGGAAAAGCTTCCTTCCGGAGATGCGGCCATCCGTGCGATGCTCATAGAAAGAAATTTGCGGCTGGTTGTCTACATAGCCAGGAAGTTTGAGAACACGGGGATCAACATAGAAGATCTTGTGTCCATTGGCGCGATCGGTTTAATCAAAGCGGTCAATACGTTTGATCCGGAGAAAAAAATCAAGCTGGCCACTTACGCATCGCGATGCATTGAAAATGAAATTTTGATGTACTTGCGCCGTAACAGTAAAATTCGTACCGAGGTATCCTTCGATGAGCCGCTAAATATCGATTGGGACGGCAATGAGCTGCTGCTATCCGATGTACTGGGCACCGAGAATGATACGATTTATCGGAACATTGAGGAGCAGGTGGACCGCAAGCTGCTGCATAAGGCGCTGGATAAGCTGACGGAACGCGAGCGCACTATCATGGAGCTTCGATTCGGTCTGCAGGACGGGGAAGAGAAGACGCAGAAGGATGTGGCCGATATGCTGGGCATATCTCAATCCTATATATCACGCCTGGAGAAACGCATCATTAAAAGGCTGCGCAAAGAGTTCAATAAAATGGTGTAAACTGGAAAAAAGTTTTTTTGAATCGTTTGTAAGCGAATCCGTGCTTGATTTGATTGGTTTTTGAAATGCATCGGTCCTTCCCGCAAGGGTACAGGGCAGGGGGAGACAGCGCATAAAAAAGCATCTCGAGGAGATAATTAACAGTAATGTTTCTCCTTGGGAGGTAATCACGGTGACCCGAAACAAAGTCGAGATTTGCGGTGTCGATACTGCAAAGCTACCTGTTCTGACCAACGCGGAAATGCGTGAATTATTCGTTCAGCTTCAAACTAATAATGAACGAACGGCAAGAGAGAAATTGGTAAACGGCAATCTGCGGTTGGTGCTCAGCGTTATCCAGCGGTTTAACAATCGTGGTGAATATGTGGATGATCTGTTTCAAGTAGGCTGTATCGGACTGATGAAAGCAATTGATAACTTTGATTTGAGTCAAAATGTTAAATTTTCTACGTATGCCGTACCGATGATTATCGGTGAAATCCGCCGCTATTTACGCGATAACAATCCGATTCGGGTATCGCGCTCCCTGCGTGATATTGCGTACAAGGCGCTGCAGGTCCGCGATAGCCTGACGAATCAGAACTCACGTGAGCCAACGATTTATGAAATTTCCGAAGCGCTTAACGTGCCTAAGGAAGACGTGGTATTTGCGCTGGATGCCATCCAGGACCCTGTGTCGTTATTTGAACCGATCTACCACGACGGAGGAGATCCGATCTACGTGATGGATCAGATCAGCGACGACCGCAACAAGGATGTATCGTGGATTGAAGGCATTGCCCTGCGGGAAGCGATGCGGAAGCTCAATGACCGGGAAAAAATGATCTTGTCCATGCGATTTTTCGACGGTAAAACCCAAATGGAGGTCGCAGATGAGATTGGCATCTCACAAGCACAAGTATCCCGGTTGGAAAAATCAGCTATTTCACAAATGCAAAAGCATGTGAAAAATTAATTCGCGCTTAGAGCGCCTGACCTTAAAACCAAACTGGACCGACTCATAAAGCAACAAGGAGTGGGTCTTTTTTTCATGAAGAAGGACATTTTGCCCAACTCTCACATATAGTATCTATAAGAGGCAGGAAAAGCGAGGTTATGCGGCAGGTCAAGAATCCATGAGAATACGTGGTGGTTGCAGCGTGAAAATATCGGATTTTCAAACCAAGGACGTTATCAATATTGTGGACGGTAAAAAGCTCGGGCAAATCAGCGACTTGGAGCTGGATCTCCGGCAGGGAAGAATCGAGTCCATCGTTGTGCCGAGCAGCGGCCGATTGTTCGGCTGGTTCGGCGGCTCTACGGATGTCGTGATCCCGTGGAAAAACATTGTAAAAATCGGAATGGATGTCGTGCTGGTGAAGCTCGATGATGTTCGCAGTTACCGGCAGCAGGAGGAAACGGATACGACTGTGTATGAATATAACCGGCAGTATCGGGGATAAATGAACTTCATGGAAAGGCACACGAACGAGAGCATGCCGTTAATCAAGCGGGGCTTATCGGGTAGTGTGCTGTTTTTTCGTTATAGATTTTTTGAGGTTTTGCCTTATTTTCGTGTATACTGATAGGGAGTGTTTGGTAAACGGATACCGAGAGACGAAGGGAGTCGCAAGGATGGAACCATTTGTGCTGCAAAAAGTGGAGAACGGATGCGAGCTGTTTTTTATCAAGCAATGGATGGATCAGGCAATAGGTTTAACGGCCGGCTTTACTTCCCGTCACGGTGGCGTAAGCAAGAAGGAGTTCAGCAGCCTGAACTGCGGACTTCATGTCATGGATCAGCCCGAGGATGTCATTGTCAATCGGGAACGGCTGGCCGAAGCCTTGAACATAGAGCTGCAAGACAGCACGTACGCTGAGCAGGTTCACGGTAATGAGGTTCAGGTTGTGACGAGCGAGCACGCAGGTGCGGGAACATTGTCTAGGGAAGAGGCGATACAATCCAAGGACGCCTTTATTACGAATGAGCCGGGAATTTTTTTACATGCCTTATTTGCGGATTGTGTTCCGCTGTTTTTTTTCGATCCGGTCCATCGGGCTGTCGGTTTGGCTCACGCAGGCTGGAAAGGCACCGTTCTGCAGATCGCCCGTAAGACGGTGGAAGCTATGGAACGTCAATATGGGACTAAGGCGGAGAGGGTACTTGCTGCAATCGGACCTTCCATCCAAGCCTGCTGCTATGAGGTTGACGATAAAGTGATTTCCCAGATTCAACATACGATGGACGAACTGAATATTGTCAATCAGCAGGGGGATCAAGCGGCACCTATCTATGAAATCAAGGAAAACGGGAAATATAACTTAAGCTTGCAACAAATGAACCGACAAATTATGATAAAAGCAGGAATTTTGCCGTCACATATCGAAATAAGTAGTTTATGCACGAGCTGCCGCACCGATTTGTTTTTTTCGCACCGCAAGGAAGGCGGGAAGACAGGCAGAATGGCTGCGTGGATCGGCCTGCATGAATAGGTGGATAGGAATTGAGGTGACTTCACGTTTTGCAA
The DNA here is from genome assembly GCF_014873645.1 of Paenibacillus sp. OAS669. Taxonomy (NCBI): domain Bacteria; kingdom Bacillati; phylum Bacillota; class Bacilli; order Caryophanales; family Paenibacillaceae; genus Paenibacillus; species Paenibacillus sp. OAS669. Next base: position 76,816 of record NZ_JADBDR010000005.1, on the reverse strand, counting down.
TTGACGCAAACTATACCATATGTAGAAGACAGAATAGCCCAAGCATGCGCCCGTGCCGGACGTGATCGTAACGAGGTTCAGATTATTGCGGTAACCAAATATGTTTCGCTGGAAACCACGGGAAGGGTGCTTGAGCAGGGACTCCATCATATCGGGGAAAATCGGTGGCAGGACGCACAGGCCAAATGGGAAGCGTTCGGCCATCAAGGGACCTGGCACTTTATCGGTCATCTGCAGACGAATAAGGTCAAGGATGTCGTGGGGAAATTCGCTTATATCCATTCTCTGGACAGGCTTTCCCTTGCCAAGGAAGTGGATAAAAAGGCAGCTGCTATGGGGATAACGGCCCAATGCTTTATCCAGCTGAATGTTTCCGGGGAGGAGACGAAGTACGGACTGCCTCCGGAAGAGCTGAATGCATTTATCGGGGCGGTCCGGGAACTGCAGAACATCCGCATCGTCGGTCTCATGACAATGGCTCCTTATGAGGCTGAGCCGGAAGCGACCCGTCCGGTATTCCGCCGGCTTAGGGAATTGAGGGATGAAATGAATCTCGAGAAAGCACTCGGTTACGAGGTGCCTCATTTATCGATGGGAATGTCCAACGATTTCGAGATTGCGATTGAAGAAGGAGCAACCTGGGTCCGTTTGGGATCCGTTCTTGTGGGTAAGGAATAACAAGCGAATGCTTACGAAGTAAGTTTCACCTACAGTGAAACTCAGCAAATGCTTACGATGCAAGTTTCACCTACGATGAAACTCAGCAAATGCTTACGATGCAAGTTTCACCTTCGGTGAAACTCTTAGGAGGAGAGGACATGAGCGTCATGAACAAATTCATGAACTTCTTGGGATTACAAGATGAAGAAGAAGTGGTAGAGCGCGAGCGGGTTGTCGAGCAGCAGCCGGAAGAACCTGAAACCAATCCGACCGAAATGCGTAGAAATAAGAATAACGTCGTGAGTATCCATTCGCAAAAAAATGTGAGAGTGATGCTGACCGAGCCCAAATCCTATGATGACACTCAGGAGATTGCCGATTATCTGCGCTCCCGCCGTCCAGTTGTCGTCAATCTGCATTTGGTCCGGCCGGATCAAGCAACACGGATCGTAGACTTTCTTAGCGGTACGGTGTATGCGCTCAACGGCTCGATTTCGAAGATTGGACCTAACATTTTTTTGTGTACGCCGGATACGGTTGAAATTCATGGCTCCATCTCGGAAATACTGGGTCATGACGGGTATTAACATTAACTGAAAACGGGGTGAACAGCTTGTATTCCACGATTGACGGATACATTTACACGCTCATAGAAATTTATACATATATGCTGATCGCCTATGTGCTGCTTTCCTGGCTTCCAAGCGCAAGAGATAGCTTTATTGGTGAGATTTTAGGCAAGCTGTGCGAGCCCTACTTGTCCATCTTCAGACGGTTTATTCCACCTATCGGCGGCATGATCGATATCTCCCCGATTATCGCATTAATCGCTCTTCGTTTCATTGGCGAAGGCATTCGTGCCATTGTAAACTTTTTCGTATAGGTGATGGCATTGAATGTAGATCAAATTTACACGCATTTTCATCCAGACGAGCACCGGTTTGTAGACAAAGCGGCGGAATGGGTCGAACGGGCTCAACAGCATTCGGTCAAGCTGACCGATTTCCTGGATCCCCGGCAAGCTTTCATTCTCTCCACCCTGGTGAATCGGACTATGGATGTACAGGTACGCTTCGATGGGGGGCATGAGCATGCGGAGCGCCGGCGGGCACTGGTGGCTCCAGACTATCGTGTCCTTGAGGATGAGGATATGGGGATCAGCCTCATCTCTGTCACATCGCTGGATGATAAGCTGAAGGAGCTCGATCACAGCGATTACATGGGCTCGATTCTGGCTCTTGGCATCAAACGGGACAAAATCGGCGATATCCACGTATCGGATCAGGGCTGCCACTTTTTGGTAGCTGATGAGGTTGCGGATTACATGCGGCTTAACCTGCAGCAGGTTCATCGGGTGCATGTCCAGACGGAGCTGCTGCCGATGGAGAAGCTCATGGTAGCCGATACCAAGCTTGAGGAGATAGGCTTGTCGGTTGCATCCTTGCGATTGGATGGCATTGTAAGCGATGTATACCATTTGAGCCGCGCCAAAATCCTAATTCCGATCAAGGCCGGGAGATGTAAGGTGAATTGGAAGCAGGAAGAGGATCCGAGCAAGCCTTTAAGGGCCGGAGACGTCGTTTCCTTGCAAGGCTTCGGACGATTTAAAGTGCTCGAAATTGAAGGATTGACCAAAAAAGGCAGATTCCGCGTTAAAATCGGCAAATATGTATAGATTGCCGATTTTTTTTATGGAGATTGAAGGAAAATGCAGCCTGCTGTCGAATATAGCAATACGTGTCTGACATAGAACAATTTCGGAATGTTGCAAATATTCAGGAGGTGCAGCAATGGCGTTAACACCGTTGGATATACATAATAAAGAATTTGGCCGTTCTTTCCGCGGTTACGATGAAGATCAGGTCAATGAATTTTTGGATCAAGTGATTAAGGATTACGAGGCGCTGATCCGTGAGAATAAGGATTTGCAGAATCAGTTGGCCGCCATACAAGAACGGCTCGATCATTTCTCCAATATTGAGGAGACGTTGAGCAAAACGATCATCATAGCACAGGAAGCGGCGGACGAAGTCAAAGCCAATTCTAAGAAGGAAGCGCAGTTGATTATAAAAGAAGCGGAAAAGAACGCGGATCGTATTATCAATGAGTCGTTGGCAAAATCGCGGAAAATTGCAGTTGAAATCGAGGAGTTGAAAAAGCAGGCTTCCATCTACCGCACCCGCTTCCGCACTTTGCTTGAAGCGCAGCTGGAGCTGCTCGGCAAAGAAGACTGGAGTTCACTGGAACGAATGGAGATTGAGCACACCTAGGCCGGGTCCGTCTCCTTAAGAAGCTTGGTTGACTCTGTCTTGTATTTTCGTTATACTCCGTAATGAGTAAAACTAAATGACAACCAAAACGATGATTGGGACGAGTACTTTACGTAAGCGTGATCAGCGAGTCGGGATAATGGTGGGAGCCCGGCCTCCGCAGTAATAGGAAAATCACCCATGAGCGTCTCTTGAACCCTTAGTAAAGCAGATCGGGTGATTCCGTTACAGATCATAAGAGTGGAGACTAATAGCAGCATATGGTTTGTTCTAATGCCAGACTGCATAATGTCTTAATCAGGGTGGTACCGCGAGACTTCTCGTCCCTAGGGGATGAGGGTCTTTTTTTGTTCCCTCGTATCGATCGATTGCGGTCCTGCTGAGCCAAGGGCATCTGCAGAGGGCTGCAAACGCCTTTAATCAGCTCTTCTTTATGGGGAGACAGAGAGGGTCCTGTTACGAGGCTATATGATTTTATTGAAGGGATGGAAGCAACAAATGGATTATGGAAAAACATTAAACCTGCTGCAGACGGATTTTCCGATGCGCGGCAACCTGCCTCAGGCGGAGCCGAAAATGCTGGAACGCTGGAACGAAATGGACATTTACCGCAAGGTTCAGGAGAGCCGTAAAGGAAAGCCAAAATTTATTTTGCACGACGGACCTCCTTATGCCAATGGGGACATTCATATCGGACATGCCATGAACAAAATTTTGAAGGACATCATTGTCCGCTTCAAAACGATGCAGGGCTATGACGCACCGTATGTTCCTGGATGGGATACCCATGGGCTGCCTATCGAGCAGGCAATTGCAAACGGCGGCAAAGTAGACCGCAAAAAAATGAGCGTTCATGAATTTCGTGAATATTGTAAGGAATACGCACTGCAATGGGTGGAGAAGCAAAAAAGCCAATTCCAGCGCCTTATGGTTCGCGGCGACTGGGATAATCCGTATATTACCTTGCAGCCGAAATACGAAGCTCAACAAATTCGTGTGTTCGGAGAAATGGTGAATAAAGGGTATATTTATAAAGGCCTGAAGCCGGTTTACTGGTCTCCATCCTCCGAAAGCGCACTGGCAGAGGCGGAGATCGAGTATCAGGACAAGACGTCCACTTCCATTTATGTAGCCTTCCAGGTGCAGGATGGTAAAGGCAAGCTTCATGAGGATGCTTCCATTGTCATCTGGACAACAACGCCATGGACGCTTCCTGCTAACTTGGGCATCAGTGTTCATCCTGACTTCGATTATGCGGTTGTGTTGGCTGACGGCAAGAAATATGTCCTTGCAGCAGGTCTTCTGGAGGCTGCCTCCAAAGAAATCGGCTGGACGGATGTACAGGTGCTTTCCCAGCTAAAAGGCAGTGAGCTGGAGTTTGTGCTTTGCAAGCATCCTTTCTATGACCGTACATCGCTTGTGATGGTGGGCGAGCATGTAACGCTGGATGCCGGTACGGGCTGCGTACATACAGCTCCGGGACACGGGGAAGACGACTTTATCATCGGCCAGCGTTACAACCTGGGTGTGCTTTGTCCCGTAGACGATCAAGGTCATTTTACCGCCGAGGCTCCAGGCTTTGAAGGCATGTTCTATGAAAAAGGCGGCAAGCTGGTCACCGAGATGATCCAGGAGTCCGGACATTTGCTGCACATGACGACGATTCAGCATCAGTATCCGCATGACTGGCGGACGAAGAAGCCGGTTATTTTCCGCGCCACGGAGCAATGGTTTGCTTCCGTTGACAAGTTCCGTCAAGAGATGCTCGACGAAATTAAACGGATTCAATGGACACCGAATTGGGGCGAGGTTCGTCTTCATAATATGATTGCGGACCGCGGAGACTGGTGTATTTCCCGCCAGCGTGTATGGGGCGTTCCGATTCCGATTTTCTACTGCCGCAGCTGTAATGAACCTGTTGTTAACAACGATACCATCGAGCACGTTGCTCAAATTTTTGAAAAGGACGGATCCAATGCATGGTTCCAGCTGGATGAGCAAGAGCTGCTGCCGACTGGTACGGTATGTCCGAAATGCGGCCACGACCATTTCCGCAAAGAAACCGATATTATGGACGTGTGGTTCGATTCCGGTTCCAGCCATGTAGCGGTTCTAGAGACGCGTGAAGAGCTGCAATGGCCTGCAGACCTCTATCTGGAGGGCTCTGACCAATACCGCGGATGGTACAATTCTTCCCTTATTACCGGGGTAGCTGTGAAAGGGCAAGCGCCTTACAAAGGCATCCTGAGCCACGGATTTACGCTGGACGGCGAAGGCCGCAAAATGTCCAAATCCCTCGGAAATACGGTGGATCCTAACAAAGTATGCGAGAAGCTGGGCGCCGATATTTTGCGTCTGTGGGTTTCTTCCGTGGATTATCAATCGGATGTTCGTATCTCCGATAATATTCTGAACCAAATTACGGAGGTTTACCGCAAAATCCGTAACACGCTGCGCTTCCTGCTGGGCAACCTGTACGACTTTAATCCGGGCACGGACCGGGTTGCTGCAGAAAACATGAACGAGCTCGACCGGTTTGCCTCTGCACAGCTTAACCGGATGATCGATCGGGTTATCAAAGCTTATGACTCCTATGAGTTCCATATTGTTTATCAAACCGTTCATCATTTCTGTGCGGTAGAGCTGAGCGCATTCTATCTGGACATCATCAAGGATCGTCTGTATGCCAGCGCTCCGGCCGATGCAGGACGCAAAGCGGCACAAACCGTATTATATGACGCTTTAACGGCAATAACTAAATTGATTGCGCCTATTCTGCCTCATACGTCCGAGGAAGTATGGATGCACATTCCTGGGGCAGAGCTGGATAGCGTTCAGTTAAGCGAATTCCCGGAAGTGAACAAGGCATTGTTCGACGCGGCTCTGGAGAGCAAATGGGAGCAATTTATCGGTATTCGCGACGATGTATTGAAGGCTCTCGAGGAAGCGCGCAAGGAGAAAATCATCGGCAACTCGCTTAGTGCCGCCTTACATTTGTACCCGGATGCAGATACCTTCAAGCTGCTTCAAAGCTTCAAGCAGCTGGATCAGCTGTTCATTGTCTCTGCAATAGCTCTTCATGAGCCTGGTGCGCAAGTGCCGGAAGGAGCTCATTCCTTTAAAGGGCTGTCGGTTCAAGTAGTTGTAGCCGAAGGCGAGAAATGTGAGCGCTGCTGGATTGTTACGCCAGAGGTAGGTCTTGACGAGGAGCATTCCACTCTATGTAAAAGATGTGCCAGTGTGATGAAGCAAACGGCTGGAGTTTAATCTTGGGGAAGGCTTCCGGCAGAAGAAATCTTTTGCCGGAAGCACCTGTTTTCCTAGGGTTAATAGTAGCCTTCGTCCGATACTTCCAGATCGGGCTCCAGGAGTCCTTCGCCTTCACCGTTGTGAAGGTATTCTTGATAAGCGCGGTTTCGTACTACGGTGACATGCTGGCCGTACATATCCGTTGCCAAGAAGCTTTCGAATGATTCTACGTACCCGTCATGCTCGTCTGCCTCGATTTCCATGTCATTGTAGTCGTCGGAGACATTGGGATTTTCGGCCATGGCCGGAGTGTTGGATGTTCCCCAGCTTTCAACGATTTGCCATGCGTCTTCGCCGTCAAACTGATTTTGATCGGCCTGAGCGTCCAAGCTGGTCCTGCCGAACGGCGGAGCCAGAAATTCTTCTTCAACTGGTCGTCTTTCCGATGCATGAGGATCAGGGACATGCTCAACGCAATAAAGTGTAGTTGGAATGGCCTGCAGCCGCTCGAAAGAAATAGGAGCGCCGCAGGTGTTACAATAGCCATATCGGCCATTATCGATTCGTTCTAATGCTTCCTTCACATCTATAAGATGGCGCTCCCGGTTTTCATGCAAAGCGATATCCTTGCTTCGTTCGAATAACTCTGAGCCCAGGTCAGCGGGATGGTTATCGTTGGTGGACAGCTCACCGGTTTGATTTCGAAGCGATTCGCTCAGACCGAAGTGCTCGTTAGTCTCCCAATGATCCTCGAGCCATTGCTTTTCTTCCTGCAGTGTTCGCTTTAGTTCTTGCAGCTGTCGGGAATTGATTGCGTTCGGTTGATCCGGCATGGGGCCGCCTCCTTTTTTAGAATCACGTTGCCTCTATTTTTTACGAATAGTGACCTTTTTACATAGGAAAATCATTGTAGTAAAGGAAGCGAACTAAGGAGATGAAACATTGATCTATTACATCTACGCATTGATTGTGCTTCTTTTGGACCAGGCGACGAAATGGCTTATCGTTAACAAATTGCTGATAGGCGAGTCCAGATCGGTCATCGGCGAATTTTTTCAAATTACGTCTCACCGTAACCGCGGCGCTGCGTTCGGCATCTTGCAAAACCAGAGATGGTTTTTTATCGTAATTACGTTAGTGGTCGCTGCCGCTGTGATCTGGTATCTGCAAAAAACGCGCAAGGAAGGCCGCAGGCTGCTGCCGTTTGCGTTAAGCCTCTTGCTGGGCGGAGCTCTAGGCAATTTTATCGACCGCGCTTTGTTCGGTGAAGTGGTTGATTTTCTGCAGTTCCGTTTTCAGTTTAACTGGTTCGGAACGCCTGTGGACTATACGTACCCGATCTTTAATATTGCAGACTCCGCCATTGTTGTAGGTGTTGCACTTATTTTCATTGATTCGCTCATTAGCTGGAGCAAGGAAAGGAGAGGCGCATAATCGACATGTCAGTTTCGGATCAAGAGCAGCTGGAGTCAACGTTGGAATGGATCGCCGGAGCTGAAGACCGGGGAGAGCGGATCGATAAATTCATAACCGAGTCGTTGGAAGAGGATGTGTCTCGCACGCAAGTGCAGCAGTGGATTAAAGACGGGCATCTTACCGTCAATGGAGCCACCGTCAAAGCGAATTATAAAATAGCGGAAGGTGACCGGCTGCTCCTTACTATTCCCGAGCCGGAGGAGCTTAATCTGGAGCCGGAGCCGATTCCGTTGGAGGTCGTCTACGAAGATTCCGATGTCATTGTTGTCAATAAGCCGCGGGGGCTTGTCGTTCATCCTGCACCGGGACATTATTCCGGCACCTTGGTTAATGCGCTGCTGTATCATTGCAAGGATTTATCCGGCATTAATGGAGTCATGAGACCCGGTATCGTGCACCGCATCGATAAGGATACGTCCGGGCTTTTGATGGCGGCCAAAAACGATTTGGCGCATGTTTCTCTAGCCGCCCAGCTGAAGGAGCATTCCGTCAACCGCAAATATTTGGCCGTTGTCCACGGCAACGTGGCGCACGATAACGGCACCATCGATGCACCTATCGGAAGAGACCCTCATGACCGTAAGCTTTACACGGTGACGGATAAAAACAGCAAGCATGCGGTAACCCATTTTGTCGTGCTGGAAAGATTCGGCGACTTCACCTTGCTGGAGTTAAAGCTGGAGACGGGACGCACCCATCAAATCCGGGTTCACATGAAGTTTATCGGGCATCCGCTGGCAGGAGATCCGGCATATGGGCCGGTCAAAAGCAAGCATGTAGGCATGGACGGACAAGCGCTGCATGCGGCTGTTCTTGGGTTTGTGCATCCGCGGACGGGAGAGCATCTGCAATTCGAGGCAGAGCTCCCGGAAGATATGCAGCATCTGCTGCATGTGCTAAAAAATCGATAAGGACGGATGTAAGATATGGAACATTTGATTAATGCCAAAGTGAAGGACATCCAAATCTCAGGTATCCGTAAAATATCCAATCTGGTGAGTACGTATAAGGATGCGGTCACCTTGACGATCGGCCAGCCGGATTTTCCAACACCCGACCATATTATGCGGGCGGCGAAGGCGGCTATCGATGCGCATAAAACGACGTATACACCGAATCCCGGAATGATTGAGCTGCGTCAGGCGGCCGCGCAATTCGTAGACCGGAAGTATGGGCTTAAGTACCGTCCGGAAACCGAGGTCATCGTGACGACGGGAGCGAGTCAGGCGCTGGATATTACGCTGCGCACGATTCTTGATGCGGGCAGCGAAGTGATCCTGCCAGGACCTATCTATCCGGGCTATGAGCCCCTCGTTCGCTTATGCGGAGGAGAGCCGGTCTATGTGGATACCCGGGCCAATGGCTTCAAATTAACCGCTGAGCTGCTTGAGCCTCATATTACGGATAAAACAAGATGCATCATATTGTGTTATCCTTCCAATCCTACGGGACGGGTGTTGAGTCAGCAGGAGCTGGCGGATATTGCGCGGCTGCTTGAGGACAAATCCATCTTTGTTATCTCGGATGAAATCTACAGTGAGCTCATTTATGATCAGCCTCACTTTTCTCTGGCTGCCTTCCCGGCAATGCGGGAGAAGACGATCGTGATTAACGGCTTGTCGAAATCCCATTCCATGACCGGATGGCGGATCGGCTTCACGTTTGCGCCTGAGTATTTATCGCAGCATATGGTAAAAGTCCATCAGTACAACGTTACCTGCGCAAGCTCCATCAGCCAGTATGCCGCGCTGGAAGCTTTGACCAACGGGATAGATGATGCGCTGCCGATGAAGGAAGAATATATGGCGCGGCGGGATTTCGTATATAACCGGCTCCTCCAAATGGGCTTTGAGCTGGATAAACCGGAAGGAGCATTCTATTTGTTCCCTTCCATTGAACGGTTCAAGCTTACCTCGATGGATTTCACGATGAGGCTCCTTGAGGAACAGCGCGTTGCCGTCGTTCCCGGCGATGCTTTTTCTATCTATGGGGAAGGGTATATCCGAATTTCCTATGCTTATAGCAGGGAAGTGCTTGAGAAAGCGATGGATCGCTTGGAGACTTTTGTCAAGAAGCTATAATATTTAATTATCACCGCGGAAAATGGATTTCCGCGGTTTTTTGCTGTAGAGATAAGTGAATAAGATCAAGAGGCTTATGGGTAAAATAAGGAGGTTGACGTGAAACCAAATGGTTTCGTATAATCATAAGTGAAACCTTTTGGTTTCATAAAATGACCTTGGAGGAATTATAAGATGAGCCAAAATACATTGCCCGATATTCGTCAAACCTTAACCTTGAATGCCCCTATACAGAAGGTATGGGATGCTGTGGCTACTTCCGATGGTATCGCGGCCTGGTTTATGCCGAATAATTTTCAGCCAATCGAAGGATATGAATTTCAATTAAACGCAGGTCCCTTTGGAGATTCACCCTGCAAGGTAACTGTGATTGATCCCCCGAACCGTCTTTCCTTCCGATGGGGAAAAGACTGGACGCTTTCCTTCGAATTGGTTGAGAAGGGTGATCAAACGGAGTTTACCCTAATTCATTCCGGGTGGGATGCGGATAAGGTGACGGAGTTCGGTCAATCGCATACGGCAGTGAGAGAAAATATGGCAGGCGGCTGGAACGGAATCCAGAAGAAGCTGGCAGCCTATGTTGAAGGAGCGCAATGAGCTCTTCATCGCCAAAACACGATGTGTTTCAAGCGATAGCAGATCCTACCCGACGCAAGCTGCTGCAGCTGCTGGTTCAAGAGGAGGAAATGCCGGTTACGGTTATAAGCGGGCATTTTCCTATGAGTAGAACGGCTGTTTCCAAGCATCTGCGGATATTATCGGATGCCGGGCTGGTGAAGGAAAGAAAGGTTGGCCGCGAGACCCGGTACCGTCTGGATACAGAACCGCTTCAGGAGCTCAAGCGATGGCTCAGCTTCTATGAACGCTATTGGGAGAATAAAATGGCGGCATTAAAGCGTTATGTCGAAGCGGATGAATCCGGGGAAAGCGGGGGCTCCCTCGAGTTGGTGGAGGCCAAGAAAGCATTGGAAGACGAATCATCCCTATAAATAAAGGAAGCTCCTTCGCCCGGTTGGGCTGAAGGAGCTTCTTTCATTTAAGAGAGATATTTTTAGCTGGACTGGCTGGATTTCCATGTCACATAGCTCGTAATTGTCTGAATGGCAAGATCTATCGCCTGCTCGTTCGGCTCGATTTTGGCATGATGAAGCCCGTACGGCGTATCTACGCCGAGCCAGAACATGAAGCCGGGGATGGCCTCCAGCAAATATCCGAAATCTTCGCCTGTCATCGCCTCTGTACATTCAATCAGCTGCATCTTGCTCTGTTCTTGTACCCAAGTCATGAACTCGGTCGTAAGCTCTGCATGATTGAAGACTTGACGGTAATTGGCGCCATAATCGATATCCACCTTACAGTTATAAGCCGTTTCCATACCTGCGGTCAGCGATTCGATCCGTGACTTAATCAAGGTCATGGTCTCGGCAGACAAAGTACGGATGGTCCCTTCCAGACGAGCCTTCTCGGCGATGATGTTCTGCTTCGTTCCGCCGTCGATCTTGCCGATGGTAATGACCGCCGAATCCAGCGGATTTACATTGCGGGAGATGATCGTCTGCAGCTGGGATACCAGCTGGCAGGCTGCGATAACCATATCGTTAGCCTGATGCGGATAGGCAGCATGTCCGCCTTTGCCGGTCAAATCAATGAACAGCTCGGACGTATTGGCGAATAAAATTCCTGGTCTGGTCGCAATCGTGCCGACAGGATATTCCGGAGCAACATGCAGGGCTATGATTTGATCCGGCATCCACTCCTTGAGCTCCTCGCTCTCGAGCATCGGCTTGGCCCCGCCGGGCCCTTCCTCAGCAGGCTGAAAAATAAACGTGATGTCGTCACGAATCGGATGGTGAACGAAGTGTGTCAATACGCCCAATCCAATGGACATGTGGACATCATGACCGCAGGCATGCATAAAGCCTTCATGAACGGACCGGAATTCATACGTTGTGTCTTCTAGTATAGGCAGCCCGTCCATATCGGCGCGATAGCCGAAGCGGCGGACAGGCGCTGTACCTTTTACATTCACCAGAATGCCGGTACGCCATGTACGCAGCTCATAGCGTTCCTCAGGAAGGGACTTGATATAGTTCAGCAAGTACTGCTGGGTTTTGAACTCCGCGAAGCCCGGCTCGGGAATTTGATGCAGCTCCCTGCGAATAGCTACAAATGGGCTTGGATTGTCGACAATGCTTCTGCCGGATGCAGACATGGGGCAGCCTCCTTGATCAAGTGTTCGTTATACAAAAAGCCCGGCGAGAATCGCCGAGCCCTTGTCAGGCACATTGGTTTACAGCGTGCGCAGGTCTTGCAAAATTTCGGTTTTGGATTTGGTTTTAGCATCAACGGTTTTGATGACGCGGGCAGGGGCACCGGCAACAACCGTATTTTCCGGAACGTCTACCGTCACGACAGCACCGGCAGCAACGACAGAGCCTTTGCCGATACGAACGCCTTCAAGAACAACAGCGTTGGCGCCGATAAGCACGTCATCCTCGATAACAACCGGTTGAGCTGAAGGAGGCTCGATAACGCCCGCAATGACAGAGCCTGCACCAATGTGGCACATAGCGCCGATTTTGGCACGTCCGCCAACGACAACGTTCATATCGATCATGGTTCCTGCGCCGATGGAAGCACCGATATTGATGGAAGCGCCCATCATGATGATTGCATTGTCGCCGATTGCCACTTTATCGCGGATAATCGCGCCCGGCTCGATACGAGCGTTGATGTTCTTCAGATCCAGCATAGGAATCGCGGAGTTGCGGCGGTCATTTTCCACCACGTAATCTTCGATTTTACCTTGGTTTTCGTCAAGGACGCGTTTTACTTCCGTCCATTCACCGAATAGAACGCCGCTCTTACCGGAGATGAAGGATTTGATTTCTGCTCCGAAATCGATGGATTCCAGATCACCCTTTACATATACTTTCACTGGGGTTTTTTTCGTGCTGGTTTTAATAAAATTAATTACTTCTTCTGTGTTCATTTCTACCATGAGAACTCCAACTCCTTATGTAAAATACCGTGTGCCGGACCAGTGTCGGGCGCAACGAAATCATTCCTTTCCTTTATAGCATACATGAGGGGGTTCTAGCAATGTATCTGTCGACATACATCGACACTCGCTATTGACAACGGCTAATGATCATGAGATAATGCTCGTAACTGAATAGCACCTTTAAGTATCAGTCCCGTGAGGCTGGCAAGGTGAACGAATGGAATGAACGGTAATGGAGACATCTCCGTAGTCTGCGCGTACAGACTTCGTGTGTCCACGGCCGCTTCTATCTCTGTGCACGCAAACCTTGCCTAATAAGCAAGGTTTTTTGTTTTGCCAATCACATCCTGAGCAGGAGGTCGAAGACCTTGGCGGAAGAAAAAGAGCATGTGTTAATGGACGAAACGGGCATGCGCCGCGCGTTAACCCGGATCGCCCACGAAATATTGGAGAGAAATAAAGGCTTCGAAAACTGTATGTTGATCGGAGTCCGCACACGAGGCATTTACCTGGCGAGAAGAATTGCCGAGCGCATCATGGAAATTGAGAACGTACCGGTTCCCATCGGTGAAATCGACGTAACCCGGTACCGGGATGACCGTTCGGGCCGAATGGAACGCGCGGTTCAGAAGAGTGACGGCGCTGCATCGGGAATGGATATTCAGAATAAAAAAATTATTTTGTTCGATGATGTTCTCTTCACAGGACGAACGGTCAGAGCGGCCATGGACGCCTTGATGGATCTGGGCAGACCGCAAATGATTCAGCTCGCCGTGCTTGTCGACAGAGGTCATCGCGAGCTGCCGATCCGGCCCGATTATGTCGGAAAGAACATCCCTACCTCGAGGCTTGAATCCATCGAGGTGCTGCTGAAAGAAGTGGATGGCTCGGATCAGGTAGTCATAACGCAATATAGGAGGCAAAACGGATGACACAGTTGAAGGTTGCAGCAGAGAGACATTTGTTAGGCACCAAGGGCATGAGCGCTGAAGATATCACATCCATACTGGATCGAGCCGCATATTGGGAGCAATATCCGGTGAAGCTGGCGAATCACCTGCAAGGCCGTTTTGTAGCCAACATGTTTTTTGAGAACAGTACAAGAACCCGATTCTCATTTGAAGTAGCGGAGAAGAGATTAGGCGCTGAAGTTCTGAACTTCGCGGCGGCCGTTTCAAGCGTACAAAAGGGAGAATCGATTTACGATACCGTTAAAACGCTGGAATCCATGGGCATTGACGCAGGAGTCATCAGGATGAAGCCGAACGGCCTGCTCGCCGAGCTGGCGGAGAAGATTAAAGTGCCGCTGATCAACGCGGGCGACGGCAGCAACGAGCATCCGACCCAGGCTCTGCTGGATCTCTATACGATGCGCAAGCACTTCGGACATCTCAAAGGATTGAATGTATCGATCATCGGAGACATTCAGCACAGCCGCGTAGCGCGCTCGAATCTGTGGGCGCTGCAAACGATGGGTGCCAAAGTAAGCTTGTGCGCACCAGTAAGTATGCAGGCACCTGAACTGGCTGTCTATGCACCTTACGTATCGATGGAACAAGCCATCCAGGCCGATGTAGTGATGATGCTGCGGGTTCAGCTGGAGCGTCACGAAGAGAACACCTTCAAGTCCACAGAGGACTATCGTGAAGCGTACGGATTGACAGTGAAGAGAGAGGCCATGATGCAAAAGCATGCGATCATCATGCATCCGGCCCCGGTAAACCGGAATGTGGAAATCGACGATGAGCTTGTGGAATGTGAGCGTTCCAAAATTTTCGCGCAGATGGGTCACGGTGTACCGATCCGGATGGCGGTCATCGAGAGGGCGTTAAGCTAACATACGATTCATGAAATGCTGCTTGACAGCGAACGGAATCAGCTTGAATCCAATTACTGGACACACTATAGGTACTTACGAAATACAGGGAGGGCATTATGGGAATCTGGATCTTGAACGCTCAAGTCGTTGCTTCCGGTAACGAGCTGGCAAAACAACATATTTTAGTGGAAGGCAATATCATAGAGAAGATCGTTGACGCCGCTGGCGATCAACCCGATACAGCAGGACACACAGTGATCGATGCGGCTGGTAAGCTGGTTACTCCAGGCTTGATCGATATGCACGTTCACCTTCGTGAGCCTGGCTTCGAACATAAGGAAACTATAGCTACAGGTACCCGTTCTGCAGCTCGCGGCGGCTATACGACGATTGCCTGCATGCCGAATACTCGTCCGGTAATCGATACGGTGGACACTGTCAAGTATGTGCTGGACAAGGCTGCAACAGAAGGCATCGTCCGCGTCCTGCCCTACGGCTGTATTACCAAAAACGAGCTCGGCCGCGAGCTGACGGATTTCGAGGCGCTTAAAGAAGCGGGAGTTATCGGTTATACAGACGACGGTGTGGGCGTACAAAGCGCTCAAATGATGAAGGATGCGATGGCCAAGGCCGCTTCTATCGGAATGCCGGTTATCGCTCACTGCGAGGATAATACTCTGGTAGAAGGCGCTTGGGTAAGCGAAGGAGCGTTCTCCAAAAAGCAAGGCCTCAAAGGCATCCCTAATGAGTCGGAAGCCATCCACGTCGGCCGCGATGTACTCTTGGCGGAAGCGACAGGCGTACACTACCATGTGTGCCACGTAAGTACGGAGCAATCGGTTCGCTTGATCCGCCATGCAAAGCAGTTCGGCATCAAGGTGACTGCGGAAGTATGCCCTCACCATCTGCTGCTGTCGGATGAAGATATCCCGGGCATGGACGCCAACTGGAAGATGAATCCGCCGCTGCGTACACCGAGAGATGTTCAAGCGTGTATCGAAGGCTTGCTGGACGGCACGATTGACATTATCGTTACCGACCATGCACCTCACAGCGAAGAGGAAAAAGCTCGCGGCGTCGATCTGGCACCGTTCGGCATCGTAGGCTTCGAGACAGCCTTCCCGCTTCTGTACACCAAATTCGTAGCGACAGGCCAATGGACCTTGCAGTTCCTCGTGGAGAAAATGACGTCCCTTCCGGCACAAGTATTCGGATTGCCTTACGGAACGCTTGAGGTTGGCAAAGAAGCGGATATCGCGATCATTGACCTGGAGACGGAAAAAGAGGTTAACCCCGAGGAGTTCGCTTCCAAAGGCCGCAACACACCGTTTACCGGTTGGAAGCTGAAAGGCTGGCCGACCTTGACCATGTTCGGAGGCAAGGTAGTTTATACCGAGGCGTAAGCTGAACGGCTGTTGAAAAGATGTTGGAATGGAGGCTTGCCGCCTCTGCTACTTAAAGATTCATATCGTTCACTTTTAACATATAAGGTTCTTTACACTGAGAAGGAGTTGAAGACGATGCAGGCAAGATTGATATTGGAAGACGGTACGATTTTTACCGGGAAAGCATTTGGCAGTGAAGGCGAATCGACAGGTGAGGTCGTTTTTAATACAGGGATTACAGGCTACCAAGAGGTTCTTTCGGACCCTTCGTATTGCGGACAAATCGTTACGATGACCTACCCGCTGATCGGCAACTACGGAATTACACGCGATGATTTCGAATCCATCCGCCCATTCGTTCACGGCTTCGTCGTACGCGAGCATGAAACGGTTCCTAGTAACTGGAGAGCGGAATATTCCGTCGATAGTCTATTGAAGGAATATGGCATTATCGGAATCAGCGGCGTGGACACACGGATGCTGACCCGCCTTATCCGCCACCATGGGGTTATGAAAGGCTTGCTTACTACTTCCAATAAATCGGCTGCCGAGCTGCTTGAGCAGCTGAAATCAACTCCGCTGATGACGGACCAAGTGGCTCGCGTTTCTACGAAGAGCGTATTCAGCTGCCCGGGTTCTAAAGAACGCGTAGTGGTTGTCGACTTCGGTGCAAAAAGCGGCATCATTCGTGATCTGACCAGCCGCGGCTGCGACGTCGTTGTTGTGCCGCAAGATACTACAGCGGATCAAATCCGCCGGCTGGCACCGGACGGCATCATGCTGTCCAACGGCCCTGGGGACCCGAAAGACGTTCCTCATGCGGCGAAAATGATTTCCGAAATTCTCGGCGAGTTCCCTATCTTCGGCATCTGCCTTGGACACCAATTGCTTGCATTGGCATGCGGCGCGGACACGGAAAAGCTGAAATTCGGTCATCGCGGCGGCAACCATCCGGTTAAGGATCTCATTACAAATCGCTGCTACATTACATCGCAGAACCATGGTTATACGGTTAAAGAAGAATCCATTGCCAACACGGAACTGGAAGTAACACATATCAACAACAACGACCATACTATCGAGGGCTTGAAGCATAAGAAGCATCCTGCCTTCTCGGTACAGTACCATCCGGAAGCAGCACCTGGTCCATATGACTCCAGCTACTTGTTCGATGATTTCGTAGCTATGATTCGTGACTTTAAGGAAGCGAAGCCTAAAGTGCCGAGACAAGCGCAAATTTCGGCTGCTTCCAAGCTAGGCGCTCAACCTGCGGGCTCTGCTGCCCCTGCATCGAAAGGAGAACTGCACTATGCCAAAAAATAATAGCTTGAAAAAAATACTCGTTATCGGTTCCGGTCCTATCGTTATCGGTCAAGCGGCAGAGTTCGACTATGCCGGCACACAAGCCTGCCAAGCCTTGAAGGAAGAGGGAATGGAAGTCGTTCTGATCAACAGCAACCCGGCTACGATCATGACCGATACCAACATGGCGGACAAAGTCTACATCGAGCCTATTACACTGGACTTCGTAACTCAAATCATTCGTCAAGAGCGTCCTGACGGTTTGCTGCCTACGCTTGGCGGCCAAACCGGCTTGAATATGGCGGTAGAATTGGCGCGTGCAGGTGTGCTTGAGCGTGAGAACGTGAAGCTGCTCGGTACTCAGCTGACAGCTATCGAAAAAGCGGAAGACCGCGACTTGTTCCGCGATTTAATGAGAGAGCTGGAACAACCGGTTCCGGATAGCACGATCGTAACGACCGTACAAGAGGCAGTTGATTTCGCCAATCAAATCGGGTACCCGATTATCGTCCGTCCGGCTTATACATTGGGCGGTACAGGCGGCGGTATTTGCGCCAACGAAGAGGAGCTGCTGGAGACGGTAGCATCCGGTATTCGCTACAGCCCGATCGGACAATGCTTGATCGAGAAGAGCATCGCCGGCATGAAGGAAGTCGAGTACGAGGTTATGCGCGACGCCAACGATAACTGTATCGTGGTATGTAACATGGAAAACTTCGATCCGGTGGGCGTGCATACGGGCGACAGTATCGTTGTGGCACCAAGCCAAACGCTGTCCGACCGTGAGTATCAAATGCTCCGCTCCGCTTCACTCAAAATTATTCGCGCCTTGAACATCGAAGGCGGATGTAACGTGCAATTCGCGCTGGATCCATTCAGCTATCAATATTATGTTATCGAGGTGAATCCTCGTGTAAGCCGCTCCTCGGCGCTTGCATCCAAAGCAACCGGCTATCCGATTGCCAAGATGGCTGCCAAAATCGCTATCGGCTACACCTTGGATGAGATCATGAACCCGGTAACGGGTCAAACTTACGCTTGCTTCGAGCCGACTCTTGACTACATCGTATCGAAAATTCCTCGCTGGCCGTTCGATAAATTTACAGCGGCAAACCGCAAGCTGGGTACGCAAATGAAAGCGACCGGGGAGGTTATGGCTATCGGCCGTACCTTCGAGGAATCGATTCACAAAGCGATCCGTTCCCTTGAAATCGGCGTTCACCGTCTGTATTTGAAAGAAACGGATCTGCTGGATAAGGAAACACTGGAAGCGCGTCTGGTTAAACCGGATGACGAGCGCATGTTCCTGATTGCGGAGGCGTTCCGCCGCGGTTACACGCTTCAGCAAGTTCAAGACTTGACCAAGATCGACTGGTGGTTCTTGAGCAAGCTGGAAGGGCTCATTCAATTCGAAGAGCAGCTGGCTCAGCCTGAATTGACGCAGGAGCTGCTCTATGAAGCCAAGCGCAAAGGCTTTACTGACCGTGCAATTGCCGAAATTCGCAGCAATGCGGATAAAGGGCTGAACTTCACTCAAGAAGCCGACATTCGCGCCTATCGTCTGAGCTTCAATCTGAAGCCGGTTTACAAAATGGTAGATACTTGCGCGGCTGAATTTGAGGCTACAACACCTTACTACTACTCGACTTACGAGACAGAGGATGAAGTGAAGGAAACCTCGAAGCCTAAGGTTGTCGTTCTGGGCTCCGGTCCTATCCGTATCGGACAGGGGATTGAGTTTGACTACTCCACCGTACATGCTGTATGGGCAATTCAAGCGGCAGGGTATGAAGCGGTCATTATTAACAACAACCCGGAGACCGTATCGACAGACTTTAACACTTCCGACCGTCTCTACTTCGAACCGCTGTTCTTCGAAGATGTAATGAACGTTATCGAACGTGAGAATCCAATCGGGGTTATCGTACAATTCGGTGGTCAGACAGCGATCAACCTCGCGGCTCCGCTTGCCAAAGCAGGCGTGAAGATCCTGGGTACCGATCTGGAAAACATCGATGCGGCGGAAGACCGCAAGAAGTTCGAAGCGCTGCTGCGCGGCTTGAACATCGCACAGCCTCCAGGCGGCACCGTAACATCGGTTGACCAAGCTGTAGGTATGGCTTCCAAATTCGGATATCCGGTGCTTGTTCGTCCATCCTACGTATTGGGCGGCCGCGCGATGGAAATCGTATATTCCGACCAGGATCTCCTGAACTACATGGAATATGCTGTGAAAATCAATCCGGAGCATCCGGTGTTGATCGACCGTTATATGCTGGGTAAAGAGGTTGAGGTTGACGCGATCTGCGATAAAGAAACCGTCTTGATCCCTGGTATTATGGAACACGTTGAGAGAGCAGGCGTTCACTCCGGTGACTCCATCGCAGTGTATCCGCCGCAATCGATCTCGGAAGAAATCAAGCAGCAAATTATCGATATTACAACGAAAATTGCAAGAGGCTTGCAAGTCGTCGGTCTGGTTAACATTCAGTTCGTCATCTATCAAGACCAAGCCTACGTTATCGAAGTGAATCCGCGTTCTTCCAGAACGGTTCCATTCTTGAGCAAGGTAACGAAGATTCCGATGGCCAACCTGGCAACCCGCGTCATTATGGGCGAAAAGCTTGCCGATCTAGGCTACCAAACCGGCTTGTGGCCTGAAGATGAGTATGTATCTGTAAAAGTTCCGGTATTCTCCTTCGCTAAGCTGCGCCGGGTAGATACAACCCTCGGACCTGAGATGAAGTCTACAGGGGAAGTTATGGGACGCGATCATACTTTCGCGAAAGCTCTTTATAAAGGCTTGATTGGCTCCGGAATGAAAATCCCGCCAACCGGCGCTATCATTGCAACCGTAGCGGACAAAGATAAAGAAGAAGCCATTGAGATTTTGACCGGCTTCTACAAGCTGGGTTACAAAATCGTGGCTACAGGCGGCACCGCCAAAGCGCTTGAAGAAGCGGGTCTGCATGTAACGCGTGTGAACAAGCTGAGCGAAGGCTCTCCGAACATTCTGGATTTGATCCGCAATGGCGAAGCACACTTTGTCGTCAACACGTTGACGAAAGGCAAAACGCCTGAACGCGACGGGTTCCGTATCCGCCGTGAAGCGGTTGAGAACGGGATAGTCTGCATGACCTCTCTCGATACGGTAAGAGCGCTGTGGCATATGCTCGAAGCGATCAACTTCCAATCCAGACCGATGCCTGCGCATCACGCATAAATATAATGAAATGATTAGCACAGTGCTCCAGTCACCATGAGGGATGCTGTGCTAATCCCTTGATTAGGCGTCTATAGGCGTCAAAACCAATCGGGAGGCAATTGACGTGCAAGTACAAACGAATGTAGCGGAGAGAATAATGGTTGCGCTGGATTATCCAGGCGCGGCGGAGGCCCGGCAATTGATCGAGGCTTTGAAAGGAATCCCGTGCTATATGAAAGTAGGAATGCAGCTGTTTTATAGCGCTGGACCTGAATTCGTAGCCAGCTTGAAGGAGCAGGGCTATAAGGTGTTTCTCGATGTGAAAATGCACGACATTCCCAATACGGTCAAAGGCGGCTCTGAGAGTGTGACAAGGCTGGGAGTCGACATGTTCAACGTCCATGCAGCCGGAGGCAAGCAAATGATGGAGGCGGCTCTTGAAGGCGTAGACAAGGCATTAGGTTCAGGCCATACAACCAAGCCTATCGTGATTGGAGTCACCCAGCTGACCAGCACCAGCCTCGCGGTCATGAATGAAGAAATCGGCATTTCAGGCAGTGTGGAGGAGGCTGTGCTTCGATATGCACGGCTGGCTCAAAGCGCAGGGCTTCATGGAGTCGTTGCTTCTCCTTTAGAGGTGATTAGGATTAAAGAAGCATGCGGCAGCGGCTTTATAACCGTAACGCCGGGAATACGTCCTGCCGGCGCAGATATGGGCGACCAGACGCGTGTAATGACCCCGCCAGAGGCCTTTCAGCAAGGAACTGACTACGTTGTAATCGGTAGACCTATAACGGCTGCAAAAGACCCTAGAGCTGCATTGGAAGCAATCATTCAATCTGTCAGCCAATAAGAATGAATCCATGAATAACCGTCAAAAAGGAGACCTATCTCAATGAGCGCAAATACTATCAAAACGAATACATTACTGGCAGAGCAAATCGCCGATGCTCTTCTCCGCATTCAAGCGGTAACGCTTCGTCCGAATCAGCCGTTCACCTGGGCATCGGGTATGAAATCCCCGATTTATTGCGACAACCGTTTAACGATTTCCTATCCGGAGATTCGCGAGCTGATCGCCGAAGGCTTCATTGCCTTAATCCGTGACAACTTCCCGGATGTCGAAGTGATTGCCGGGGCAGCTACCGGAGGGATTCCGCATGCGGCATGGGTTGCGCAAAAGCTGAACCTGCCTATGGTCTACGTAAGGGATAAAGCCAAAGGCCACGGCAAAGAAAACCTGATCGAAGGCGTGATTCGTCCAGGTCAAAAGACGGTCGTTATCGAGGATCTGATTTCTACCGGCGGCAGCTCGCTGAAGGTTGCCCTTGCTGTTAACGAAGCGGGAGCACACACGCAAGGCGTACTGGGGATCTTCTCCTATCAGTTCGAGAAAGCGAAAGAAGCGTTTGAAGGCGCCGGAATTCCTTTCGAAACGTTGAGCAACTATACGACTTTGGTGGATGTGGCTTTAAGACAAGGCAGCATTCAACAGCAGGATCTTGAGCTCTTGAAGGCATGGCGCTTAAATCCGAGCGAGTATGGGAAACAGGCGTAAAATCCATACATTAAGAAAAACCAAACCTGCAATCTGCTGCCCTAAATGGCAGCGGGTTGAAGGTTTTTTTTGTCGTGTCTGGAAAATGATGAGGAGATGCAAAAAAGCGGCTCATCTCCCAAAAGGGCGAAGCCGCTTATTTTGATAGCATATTATTTTTTCAAAAGTTCCCAACGGTACACGTATTCGAATAAAAATTCGAAGGCTTCCAGGTTCCGCTTCGCCTCGAAAGCATTGGCTCCCCATGCATAAATCCCATGCTTCCGCAGCATGATGCCCGGAACACGGGGGACGATAGCATCTTGAACCAGCTCGGCGATTTTAGGAATATCGGCATAGTTAGGAAGGATCGGCACTTCGATCTTCGCGTCTTCCTCCCAGATGTTAAACGCTTTGATGAGCTCTACGCCTTCCACGGGAATGGATTTACGCTCCCAGAACAGCTCGGACACCAGGTTATTAAATACGGTATGAACGTGAAAAATAGCTCCGCAGCCGGTCGCTTTATAAATCTCGCAGTGGATCAGCGTCTCTGCGGACGGCTTAAGTCCCGTTGCATCGGTTGGCTGTCCTTTTTCATTTACAAGCAAAAAGTCCGACGGGGTATTAACAGATTTATCTTTACCGCTCGCGGTAATGGCGAAAGTAAAGTTTTCCGGAGCAAAATCGCCTACACGGATAGACAGGTTACCGCTCGTAGCCGGAAACCACCCTTTTGCCGCCAAAATTGTTTTGACTTCCTTCAGCTCGGCGAACGCCTGCTGCTTTTCTTCCAATTTCAAGATACCGCTCACTTTCCTTTCAACTCCTCAAGCTGCTTGATAATATCATGAAAATCTTGAAATGCATAATAATTCAGTCCTAAATCCCGGCATAAGTCAATGAGGATCGAGCGGGCAAATACCGTATCGACCAGCTTGGCTCCTTCAAAGTCAGTGACACTGTCCCCGATCAGAATACGGTGGTATTCGTCATGTGAATATTTGCGGATAATCGCTGTTTTGCACATTCCGCAATCATTGTGGCACTGGTCGTCGCAGGCATGAGGCCATAAAATTTCAATATGGCTTCCGCTAAAGTCGCTGCCGTTGCAGTAGATATGATCCGTAGGGATCGAGAAGGAGGACAGAACCGGATAGACGAAAAAATCAATGCCCCCGCTGGTAACATAAAACTCGATGTCCTGCTGCTTGCAGTAGTCAAGCAGCTCTTTAAATCCGGGACGAATGATGACGTTGTTGATGGCATAATCGACAACCTCCTGTTTGCGGGAGGTCGGCAGCAAGGCGAACATTTTACCGACACCTACGCGAATCGAGATCGATTTGGAGAGAACCTGCTCTACCAGCTGATCCCAGCCTGGCGGCTGAAAATGCTTCATGATGGCGACGATATTGTCGTTAACGGTGATGGTGCCGTCAAAATCGCAAAAGATGATCGTTTTCTTGCTCATTCTTTAATCCCCCAGGCGTCGATGGCGGCTTGAAGCTCAGGATGGTTCTCCGCATATTGTCTAAGCGGAATTCCGGCTTGGCAGGCGGCTATTGCTTGACGGAAGGCTCGTCCTCCGGCGATAGTTCCCATAGGATGGCCATGAATGCCTCCTCCAGCGTTCACAATCACTTGCTCGCCGAAATCTCTGAGAATGAGCGGCACCAGACCGGGATGGATTCCGGCAGAAGGGACAGGGAAGCTGGTCTTCAAGCTTAATGCACCATTCGAAGAAGAAGCTTCAGAGCTGTATACATAGTCGGATGCTTGCTGAGTGAGCAGAACTTCCTTGATAGCCATATTCTCCTCACGAGGCATGACAACCGATCCGTATGGAGAAGGGAACAGCACAAGGTCGGCTCCTGCCAAACGCATTAGCTTGCCTAAGAGCACGTTTGCAGCAATGCCATAGTGCGGTGACGGATAAAAAGCCCCTGCCATAGCGGGATGAGCCATAATCGGTACTTTAATGTCCGGATGGCGGCTCAGCTCGCTTAACACATCGAAGCCGTAAGAGAGCACATTGAACAGCAGTGCATTAGCCCCTGCGTCAATAGCTTTCCGCGCTTGATACAGCAGGCTGAACGTAGGTCCGGTCAGGTTCGTTGCGTAGAGCAGCTTTTGACCGGTTTCGCTTTCCGCTTGTTTGGCAGCTTGAATGCAGGCTTCCACACGCTTTTCAATTGGCGTTAGCGGGTTTTCGAACAAAATTTCGTCATCCTTCACCAGATCGACGCCGCTTGCCGCCTGCAAATAAAATTGCTCGCGAAGGGTAGATAAATCGTGACCGATTACGGATTTGAAAATGCTCATTAATAAAGGCCGATCATGGACACCGAGGAGATCACGAACACCCTGCAGGCCGAATTTAGGACCCGGAAAAGCGGACAGGAAAGCTTCGGAGAAGGACAGGTCGATCAGCTTGATACGGCCGTCCATCGAAAGCTTGCCGAACACGGTTACGAGCAGGGCAGGGATGTCCCGGCTGAAATTGGCATCCGGATAAGCAATGGAGATGTCCGCATAGCGCTCCGATAACGGAGCGTTCGCCCCGGGCTCATGGACCTGGACGTCGACGACTTTTCCAAGATGACGCTCCATTTCGGCTTTTTTGGCTTCGGGCAGGTCCGTCCAGCTGCCGACGGTAAGGCCGACAGCAATCCCTTGCGCTTTTTTTGCGAAATCCGCTTTTTCATCATAGCAGCGGTATGTTGCAACACAGTAAGAATTGGACATGAGGCACACCTACTTTTATTTAGATTGAACGGCTGCAGCCTGAGAGGTTATAGCTTCTCCCAGCTCACCTGCACGCTCAGCGGCGCGCAGCACGGCCTTGGCCACTCCTGCAGAAAAATCGTACTGATCGAGCATCTCAATCGCAGCTTGTGTCGTACCATTAGGGGAAGTGACCTTGCGGCGCAAATCGGCAGGCTCTTCACCGGTGAGCTTAACCATATTGGCTGCGCCCAAGACTGTTTGAACCGTAAGCTCTCTTGCCGCTTCTGGGGATAGACCTCCCCGGATGCCTCCTTCGATCATGGCTTCCATCATATAGTAAATATAAGCAGGCCCGCTTCCGGATACTCCCGTTACGATATCGAGCTTAGACTCCTCGACGACGGAGACGATACCTGTCGATGCGAACATATCGATCGCCAGCTGCTGCTGCTCTTTCGACACCTGGGAAGAGAAGCTGATTCCTGTAGCGCCCAGCCCGATCGAGCTGGAGGTATTGGGCATGGTGCGGGCAATAGGTTGACCGGCAGAGCCCAAAATGGCTTCTATCGTTGCAATGGAAAGACCCGCAATGACAGAGACAAGCAGTTGGGAGCGGTTGAGCAGAGGAGCCAGCGCCTTCAGGCCTTCAATGGCATCCTTAGGCTTGAAAGCGACCACGACAACGTCCGCTTCCGAAGTTACTCGGTCTTTGTCTGTAAGTTCAGTAACATAGCTGACTCCGTAGCTTTCGTGAAGTTTCTGAAGGCGCTCCGTATCCTGCCGGTTTAACATGGTGATGCGGGAAGCATCGGCGTCCTTCTGGGAGGTGAGACCGCGAACAATGGCTTCCGCCATAGAGCCTGCACCTACAAAGGTAATTTTAGCGTTGGATAAAGACATAGGGAAAGTCTCCTTTTATTAAGGAAGTTAGTAATGGTTAGCCGCGAATTTGTCCGCTGCCCTGGATGCAGTATTTGCTGGAGGTCAGCTCAGGAAGCCCCATAGGACCGCGTGCATGAAGCTTTTGGGTGCTGATGCCGATCTCCGCTCCGAAGCCGAACTCGAATCCGTCGGTGAATCGGGTTGAAGCATTATGGTAGACAGCGGCGGCGTCTACCTCCTGGAGGAAGCGGGACGCGTGCTCCGCGTTCTCCGTCACAATACATTCGGAATGCTTCGTTCCGTGCAATTGAATATGCTCCAGCGCTTCATCGAGATTACGAACGACACGAACATTGAGAATATAGTCGTTGTATTCGGTATCCCAATCCTCATCCGAAGCCGCCTTCATACCGGAAACGATCCGCCGTGCGGAATCGCTGCCCCGAAGCTCTACCTTGCTGTTGGCGAATTGCTCCGCAATGGAGGCCAGGTGCTTTTCCGCAAAGCTCTCATGGACAAGCAAGGTTTCCATGGAGTTGCACACGGAAGGGCGCTGTACTTTGGCATTTAGGGCAATATTTAACGCCATATCATATTGTGCGGTTTCGTCTATATAAGTATGACAAATGCCGGCTCCGGTTTCAATGACGGGCACTGTCGCGTTCTTGACGACGTTTTGAATGAGGGAAGCGCCGCCGCGAGGGATCAGTACATCAAGCAGGCCGTTCAGCTTAAGCATTTCGTCAACCGAGGAACGGTTCGGATCGAGAATGAGCTGAATAGCGTCCGCTGGGACATCCGAGCGTTGAAGCGCTTCGTGCATGATCTCAACAATCCGCTTATTGGAATGCAAAGCTGCAGAGCCGCCGCGCAGTACGACGGCATTGCCAGTCTTAAGGCAGAGGCCTGCGGCATCTACGGTAACGTTCGGGCGGGCTTCATAGATGATGCCGATGACGCCGAGAGGAACGCGGATTTTACGAATATGCAGACCATTAGGACGGGTGAATTCATCCAAGACGCTGCCGATAGGATCGTCCAGCTCGACGACCTCGCGCAAGCCTTGTGCAATCCCTTCAATTCGCTGCACGTTGAGAGCGATGCGGTCAAGCAGCGACTCGCTGGTTCCGTTAGCTCTGCCTTCACGCAAATCCACCGCATTGGCTTCGATAATGGATGGGGCTTCGGCTACAAGCGCGTCCGCCATTAAAAGCAAGGCGCGGTTTTTCTGCTCTGTCGTTAATATGCTTAGCTTTGGTGCGGCTTGTTTGGCCAGAGTCGCTTTCTGAACGACTTCACTTGTAGTTGCGGATTGAGTTGACATAGTGTTTCCTCCTTATTTATAAAAGTTCATTTTAGGGAAAGTCAGATTTGTTTATGGACGGTCAGCGTGATCCATTCGTCGCGGTGGATTACTTCCATCCGATGAACCTCGATCCGTTTTTGTACTTCATCGGTGCTAAGACCGGCTACAGCCTGCAGCTGCCAGCTGGCATAGTTGACGACTCCCCGGCCGATCGTTTGCTGCTCGAGATTCACCACCTCCACGACGTCACCCGGGTGAAAGTCCCCGGATACTTCCTTCACACCGGCGGGAAGCAAGCTTTTGCCTCCGATGACAAGCGCGGTCTCTGCTCCCTCATCCACCGTTATGCGTCCCTGCGGCATGGAATGAAACCCGAGCCACTGCTTCTTCATCGGCAGATTATGCTCGCTGGTGACGAAGTACGTTCCCTTGCCTTCCTCTTGGATGGCAGCCGCCAGATCGCCTTCCTCCGTGACGCGCCCGATAAATACCGGTACGCCACCTCGCATGGCGATTCGTGCCGCTTCGATTTTGGAGCGCATGCCGCCTGTACCGACGGAGGAGCCGGAGCCGCCGGCAATCCGATAGATGTCCTCGCCGATTTCGGTAACGCGATCGAATCTTCTGGCATTCGGGTTGCTGCGGGGATTATCGCTGTACAGACCGTCAATGTCTGTAATGATGACCAGCTGGCGGGCACGGACCAGATTCGCTACCAGGGCGGAGAGCATATCGTTGTCCCCGAATTTCAGCTCGTCGACAACTACGGTATCGTTCTCGTTAATGATAGGAATGATGCGATGACGAAGCAGTTCTTCAATGGTCATTGAAGCATTATGGATCCGCTGGCGATTGGAGAAATCAGACCGCGTGAGCAAAATTTGCGCGACTCCGATGCCGTGCGCTGCGAACGCCTCATGATAGGCTTGCATCAGCAGCGCTTGGCCTACCGACGCAGACGCCTGCTTCTCGTGCAGCACCTTCGGCCGGCTTATGTATCCCATCTCGCGAAACCCTGCGGCGACAGCGCCTGAGGTAACGAGCAGTACCTGATAGCCTTGAGCATGAAGCCGCGCCAACTCGGCGGAGAAAAATACGATTTTACTGCGGTTCAGACCTCCTTCGTCGGACGTTAGAGAGCTGCTCCCGATTTTAATGACGATGGTTTGCTGCATGGAATGAATCACTTCTTTCTACCTGAATAAATAATCAAGTGATCAACAACGCTGGAAAAGATAAGAACACAAAAAGCTCCCGTCCTCTAAGGACGGAAGCTTGTCACTTCCGCGGTACCACCTTAATTGATGATAAACATCCAGCTCTGATAGCCTTCTTAACGGCAAGGACAACAGCCGTCCAACTCATCGTTGGCCGTTCCGGGGCGGGTTCGGATAGTGTTCGCGGTAAATTCTCTCAGCCGGTGGAATTTACTCTCTGAGCGCGAAGGGACCTCTTACTATTCCCATCATCACGTTTTTTACTATTCCTTATAGCATAGCATGCTGCAGACCGATTTGTAAAGGTTCGTCCGCTTCCGCTCAGCCGAACAGATTCAGCCTCGCAATACGCTCTACCGCTTCCTGCAGCCGAGCCTCCGGAGTCAGCAAGCCCAGCCGCACGTAGCCTTCGCCGCTTTCGCCGAATCCGATTCCGGGGGCGACGACAATTTTGGCTTCCTCCAGCAGCAGATCGGCAAGAGAAGCGGACGTATGACCCTTCGGTACAGGGAGCCAGGTGAAAAAAGAGCCTTGCGAGCGAGGGGCTTTCCAGCCAATGGCATCCAGTGCCGTATAAAGAGCGTCTCTGCGTCCTTGGTACATGGCAAGAAGATCGCTGACGCAGTCCTGCGGACCCGTCAAAGCGGCAGCAGCGGCTTCTTGAATGCCGCCGAACAGGCTGCAGTAATAGTGGTCCTGAATCAGGTTGATCAGGCGGACAATTTCTTTATTTCCCAGTGCGAAGCCGACCCGCCAGCCTGCCATATTATAGGTTTTGGAGAGCGTGTAGAACTCGACTCCGACTTCTTTGGCCCCTGGCAGCTGCAGGAAGCTTACCGGCTTCTGCCCGTCGAATCCTAGCGCGCCGTAGGCGAAGTCGCTTGCTACGACGATTCCGTGTTTGGCCGCAAAGCGGATCGTTTCCTCGTAAAAGGAAGCCGGTGCGTTCACGGCCGTCGGATTATTAGGATAATTGATGAACATCAGCTTGGCCTTGTTCAAATCATCGGCCGGGATGGAGCTGTAATCTGGTAGGAAGGCATTGGATTCGCGAAGCGGCATGAAGGACATGCGCGCTCCGGAGAGAGCGACGCCCGACCAGTAATCGGGGTAGCCCGGGTCAGGCACCAGGCATACATCGCCTGGGTTCAGCAAGCATTGGCTGATTTCGACGAGTCCGGTTTTCCCGCCAAACAGAATCGCTACTTCCGTTTCCGGATCAAGCTCCACACCGTAATCCTCTTTGTACCGTTGAGCGACGGCCTGCTTTAAAAACAAGAAGCCGTTAAAAGGAGGATAGCGGTGATACAGCGGATTTTCCGCGGCTTCCTGCAGCTTTTTTACTATATGGGGCGGAGTAGGCTGATCGGGATTGCCTTGTCCGAGATTGATGACATCATGTCCTGCGGCTATTTGCAAATTAGCTTTTCCAACCAGCTTGGCGAAAAATTGTGTAGGCAGCTCCTGCATACGTAGAGCGGGCTGAATGGTAAAGCCGGAAATGTTGGATGAAGAAGCACTCATCTATGGTCACACTCCATGTATTTTTCTGTAGTATAGTCGTTCCACCGAACTAGCATTAATGTATCACGAATCCAAATGCATGTATACAACTCCGATCGGTTCCCTTTCATATTAAGGGGAACCATGGTAGAATAAGGATGACGGTTTCATTATATAGTATAAAGTTTCGTCTGACGGAATAACGGAGGAGGAATAGTGTATGCCGATGAATTTTCACGATCCAGAGCAACGTTCCATGTACACAGGGCGAAAGGCTGACATCAGCTGGGAACAGCTAATGAATGAAGAAGTCAATGTAAAGGGCGTTCAAGCCGCGGATATCGGATGCGGTGGAGGCATTTATTCCCAAGCCCTTGTAAGATTGGGTGCCGCATCGGTGATCGGCGTCGATTTTTCTATGGCTATGCTGGAAGCGGCAGCTGTTCAATGCGCAGCACATCCCGAAATTCGATTCCAGCAGGGGAAGGCGTGGGAGACTGGGCTTGGGGATGAATCGGTAGAACTGATATTGGAGCGGGCACTGATCCATCATTTATCCCCCGAGGAGCTGTCGGGTGCCTTTCAAGAAGCGTACCGAATCTTGAAGGAGGATGGTACGCTGGTGGTTCAGGACCGAACGCCCGACGATTGCTTGCTTGAAGGCAGCAGACATCATTTGCGCGGTTATTGGTTCGAGCGGTTTCCCAGGTTATCAGATAAGGAGGTTAGCCGAAGATACCGTTCGGAACAGGTTGGGCGAGCCTTGGCATCGGCGGGCTTCACGGAAATCAGGGAGCTTAAGCTATGGGAGTTAAGACGAGCCTATCTACATTTCTCCGATTATTGTGACGATATAAGGAGGCGCACGGGGCGCTCCATCCTGCATGAATTGACGGACGAGGAACTGGTAACTCTCACGCGGTATATGCAGGACATGACCGGGTATCAAGACGGCGAGCCCGTTGAAGAACGGGACCGCTGGACGGTATGGATAGCCGGGAAGCATTGAAGTTCAACCCTTCTTCGACTATGATAGAGGGTAAGAGATATGATAAAGGGTGAAGGATGCTATGACACAAAAACGCTGGAATGTTGCACTTCTGCAAATGGATGTCGCTATTGGCGAACCGGAGAAAAATTTCGCCAAGCTGGAAACGATGCTTAGTGAAGCTGTAGAAGGCGGGCCTAAGCCGGATGTAATTATTTTTCCTGAAATGTGGAATACCGGCTACGCATTGGAGCAAATTCATGAGCTTGCGGACCCTAATGGAGAGCGGACGGCAGCATTGCTGTCGGAATTCAGCCGCAAGCACAGTGTAAATATTATTGGGGGATCTATTGCCGAGAAAAAGGGCGATGACATCTTTAATACCATCTATGCCTTTGACCGCGAAGGGAAACCGGTTGCGGACTATTCCAAAATTCACTTGTTCCGTTTGATGGACGAGGAAAAATATTTGAAGGAAGGCGGACGTATCGGGCAGCTTCAGTTGGATGGGGTACCTGCCGGCATGATGATCTGCTATGATATTCGTTTTCCGGAGCTGAGCCGCAAGCTGGCGCTTGGAGGAGCACAAATCTTGTTCGTGCCTGCAGAATGGCCTAACCCGCGCCTGCATCACTGGCGTACGTTGTTAACCGCGAGAGCGATCGAGAATCAAATGTTCGTCGTTTCGTGCAATCGTGTCGGAATTAGCGGGACAACCGAATTTTTTGGCCACTCGATGGTCATAGATCCATGGGGCGAGATTCTGGTCGAAGGCGGCGAATCGGAGGCGGTTCTGCGCGCAGAAATCGATCTGGAGCTTGTCAGCCAGGTCCGCAATAAAATTCCGGTGTTCGAGGACCGTCGTCCAGCCCTATATTAATACCTTGTCATTAAGCAGCTGCAAGGCTGCTTTTTCTATTATAGTTAAAGTATCCCGTGGATTTCATTCCATCTTGCTGTAATGTAGATATGAAATGATTCTACTTGGGGTGAGGATACAATGCTGAACTTACAGCTGCTGCCTGTTTCTTATGAAGAGAAATCCGTTTTGCGGCATATTATGGAGCTCTATCAATATGATATGAGCGAATTTGAAGATAACGTGGATGTGAATTCGCATGGGCTGTACGATTACAAATACATCGATAACTACTGGACAGAGGAAGGACGCTTCGCCTTTTTCGTTAAGGTTGATGGCAAAATGGCTGGCTTTGCGCTGATTCGCGAGCACGAGCCGCTAGCGGACGGGACGCCGTGCTACTCTATGGCTGAATTCTTCATTATGCGTGCTTATCGGAAAAAGGGGATCGGATTCCGGGCCGCGCAGCAGATCTTCGCCCATTTTCAAGGAAAATGGAGCCTGTCGTATTTGCCGAGAAATACAGTGTCAGAGAAATTTTGGAGAAAAGTGATTGGCAGCTGCTCCCAGGGGGAACGGACGGAGACGATCTTCAGAGGACTTCCGACATTCGAGTTTTTCACCGGAGATTTCAGGAGGTGTCATCCGTGAGGAAAACGGTAATTCAAGAGTGGACTCCGGAATGGGCAGTACTATATTCCCAAATGGCGGAGATTCTACAGAGAATGTTTGCCGAAGAACTGGTTCGTATTCATCACATTGGCAGCACCTCCATTCCGCCTATCGGCTATGCGAAGCCGATCATTGATATTCTGATTGAAGTCAGGAATCTAGAGAACGTAAGTTTGTTGAATGAAGCTATGCTGGCTGCAGGTTTTGATCCGAAAGGGGAGAACGGGATACCCGGGCGGAGGTATTATGCAAAAGGCGGGGAGCAAAGAACGCATCACGTTCATGTGTTTGAAGCTGGTCACGCTGCCATCGCGGCCCATTTGGAGTTTAAGGCTTATATGATGAACCACCCCCAAGAGGCAGCGGAATATGGACAGCTGAAGCTGAAGCTCATGAAGCAATTTCCAGAGAGCGTTCATCTATATCAGGACGGCAAGCAAGCCATGCTGAACAGCCTTGTTCAGAAAGCCTCCATTTGGGCGGCAGAGCAGCGTAAAAACGTTAATCTCTAATCATATTCAATGGGCGGCCTATATTTTATTGCTGGTTGACAACTTCCTTGAATGTGTCCATGAAAGCTTCTACGGCTTTGGACATGTAACGGCCTTTACGGTAAGCAATAACCAGCGTTCGTGTCGGATGGTGGGACAAGGACAAATAAGCCGGTGCCATGTCGCTCCATGCGCTCCGCGTAATCATGTGAGGGACGAAGGCAATGCCCATGCCCGCGCCGACCAGCGACTGTACGGTTTCGATATTGCTGCTTTCAAACACAATGTTCGGGGTGAAGCCGGCATTAAGGCATAATTCTATGGCGATTTGCCGGAAGCCCTGCCCTTTTTTTAACGCGATAAAAGGTTCGTTTGCCAGCTCTTCGATCTGAACGGTTGGATGGGCGCCTTGGGTTGCCTGGGCAAGCCGATGATGCCGGGGCAGCGCTAGCATGATCTCCTCTTCAATCAGCGGCTCATAGGCCAGGGATTCGTCCATTAACGGGAGAGAGAGCAGGCTGATGTCGATTTGACCGCTGGCAGTGAGATGCTCCAGATTGGCAGTCGTTTCCTCGACCAGCATAATTTCGATTTCCGGGTATCGTGCCTGGAACACGGGAAGAACGAGGGGCAGGACATGAGCGCCCGTTATCGGAAGGCTGCCGACGACCAGCTTGCCCTTGCGCATCTGCGAGATATCCTCCATCTCCCGTTTCAGCTGCTCGACCATGTCGAGGATGGCTTGAGCCTTTTCAACGAATAAGGATCCGGCATAGGTTACCTCGACGGAGTTCGTGGTCCGCTGAAACAACAGGACACCTATTTCTTTTTCCAGTTTCGATAGCTGCTGGCTCAGGGATGGCTGGGCGATATGCAGTTTTTCTGCGGCGCGGGAGAAGTTTTTGTCTATAGCGATCTGCAGCGCATATTGAAGCTGTCTTAATTCCATAGGGAAATACTCCTTTGTGTAATTGATAGTTAATACCTATCAAACATAATCATATTATAGTTGAATACTTCCGCTGATTCAAAGTGATCTTGAGGGTTGTAAATAGATGGGAATCTAGAACTCTTTTAAACAAGCTGCATAAGATATTAGCATCCCATATGATTCACTCCTCAACCTCCCTTTTCGGAGGTCTTTTTTTGGGGCAAAGAAGGGCTGCCTATTAAAAATGGGGGTTCCGCGGATGGTAGAAAAAGAGTCCGGCACCTACTTTAGCTCTATGCTTCCTATCTCAATTAATCCATGAAAGGAGCAATCCTAGCTTGTCGAGGTTTCTAGTCGCATTGGAGGATTTATTTATAAGTTTATCCTATCAAGCTTATAGATATTATATCTTGGAACAATGAATAAAGAAATGCTAAACTAAGTGGCATAGATGAATTGATTCGCATTCATGACAATGAGGTGAAACTGATGGCAAAAACAATGTTCGAGAAAATTTGGGACAATCACGTAATTCATCAGGAAGCAGGCAAACCTAGCATCATTTATATCGACCTGCAGCTGGTGCACGAAGTAACGTCTCCGCAAGCTTTTGAAGGGCTTCGCTTGTCCGGCCGCAAAGTGCGCCGTCCGGATTTGACATTCGCAACGATGGACCACAACGTTCCTACCAAAGACCGTTACAATATTACGGATCCTATCTCCAAGCAGCAAATCGACACTTTGTCGCAGAACTGTAAGGATTTCGGCGTAACGCTGTTTGACCTGGACAGCATCGATCAAGGCGTTGTTCACGTTATGGGTCCTGAGCTTGGCTTGACTCATCCTGGTAAGACCATCGTGTGCGGCGACAGCCACACTTCCACTCACGGTGCTTTCGGTGCCTTGGCATTCGGTATCGGTACCAGTGAAGTGGAGCACGTTCTGGCTACTCAATGCTTGCAGCAATCGAAAGCCAAAACACTGGAAGTTCGCATCAACGGCAAGCTGAACCCTGGTATTACCGCTAAAGACTTGATCTTGGGCGTTATTGCCAAATACGGTACGGACTTCGCTACCGGCTATGTTATCGAGTATACAGGCGAAGCGATCCGCAATCTGTCGATGGAAGAGCGCATGACCGTATGTAACATGTCCATCGAAGCAGGTGCAAGAGCAGGCTTGATCGCCCCAGACGAAACTACTTTCAATTATCTGCGCGGACGTGAATACGTTCCTCAAGGCGCTGCTTTCGACGCAGCAGTAGAACAGTGGAAGCAGCTGACTACCGATGAAGGCGCCGTATACGATCGTGTGGTAGAATTCGACGCGGACAGCCTGATTCCGCAAGTAACCTGGGGAACTAGCCCTGGTATGGGTACGGATATTACAGCACTTGTACCGGATCCTCAAAGCTTCGCAACAGAGAACGAACGTAAAGCCGCTGAAAAAGCGATCGAATATATGGGCATCACTCCAGGTACTCCGATGACGGACTTGGCTGTTGATTATGTATTTATCGGTTCCTGTACGAACGGCCGCATCGAGGACCTTCGCGCTGCTGCCAAAGTAGCTCAAGGACATAAAGTATCCCCGAATGTGACTGCAATCGTAGTTCCGGGCTCCGGACGCGTTAAAATTCAAGCGGAAAAAGAAGGCTTGGATAAAATCTTCACCGAAGCTGGATTCGAGTGGCGCGATGCGGGCTGCAGCATGTGCTTGGCGATGAACCCGGACGTATTGAAACCAGGTCAACGCTGCGCATCGACATCCAACCGTAACTTTGAAGGCCGCCAAGGCCGCGACGGACGTACGCACCTGGTATCCCCGGCTATGGCCGCTGCCGCAGCGATCAAAGGACATTTCTATGATGTTCGCAAGTGGGATTTCAAAGTGAAGCAAGAAGCTTAATTCAATTTATTTGAGTGAGGAGATAACGACAATGGAAGCTTTTAGCAAGCATACAGGCCTCGTAGGTCCGGTTGACCGCGTAAACGTAGATACAGATGCGATTATTCCTAAGCAATTTTTGAAACGGATTGAACGTTCCGGGTTCGGACAATTCCTATTCTTTGAATGGCGTTTTGACAAGCAAGGTGACGTTATTAAGGAATTCTCCTTGAACCAGCCTCGTTATCAAGGTGCTTCCGTATTGATCTCCCGTGCCAACTTCGGCTGCGGATCTTCCCGTGAGCACGCTCCTTGGGCAATCCAGGATTACGGATTCAAAGTTATCATTGCTCCGTCTTATGCGGACATTTTCTACAACAACTGCTTCAAAAACGGCATCCTGCCGATCAAGCTGAGCGAGGAGCAAGTGGAAGAGCTGTTCCAACGCACGGCTAAGACTGAAGGCTACAAGCTGACAGTGGATCTGGAAAACAAAAAAATTACGGACGACCAAGGTCTGAGCATTGATTTTGACCTGGATGAGCACCGTCGTCAATTCCTGCTGCAAGGCTTGGATGACATCGGCTTGACTCTTCAACACGCAGATGCAATCGCTGCTTATGAAGAAGCTCATAAAGCACGTCTTGCATATAAATAAGAACGAAATCCTTTATAACGGTTTTTGCTCCCATGGGGCAAAAACCGTTTTTTTATTAAAGAGCTCCCGCAAAGCATTTCCAACCAGCTTCGAAGGCAAGGTCCTACTTTATAGGGGCAAGTGGTTGCAGGAGAAGTCGAGTTTCCTATTGTTGATTCCAGGATCATATGATAACATGGATAAAATTTACTTTTATTCGAGGGGGTTAGAGAGGCGATGAATGTGTACCATTATGACCGTGCTTCCCGTTTCCTTGAGAAGGTGGAGCCTGTTTTGGAAAAGCATGAAGCCGTGAACAACCTTCTTCTGGGCCTGTTTCATATGGAAGCTAAGGGGGAGACTGAAGGAAGAGCTGCCCTGGATTCTTACAAGATGGTTGTAGAGGACGGTGATGAACGAATCCGGCTCATTGTACTCATAAATTCCAATAATGCCATCCTGTACGGAGCAGAGCCGTTTAGTCTTGAAGCTGTAAAAGCGGTGGTGGCCGATCTTAGGGCAAGGGGAGCACAGGTACCCGGCGTGATAGGTCCTAACGAGATAGCGAGAAGCTTTGCAGAGGAATGGGCGGAGAGCAATCGTCTGGTGCCGGTCCTTAAGATGAATCAACGAATTTACCAGCTGGATCGGGTGCTTCCCTTCAGCGGAAGCAAAGGACGGTTGAGGCTGGCTACCGTACTTGATCAGGAGCTCATAGCAGCCTGGATCAAGCAATTCGCCGATTCCATTCATGAGCGGATCACGGCGGAGGAAGCGTCCAACAAGACGGTCGGCTTCATTAGACAAGCAGCCGTCTATCTTTGGGATGATGATGGGGCGGTCAGCATGGCCAAAACAACCCGGCCGACGAAGCACGGCATCGTCTTGAGCAATGTCTATACACCCCCGGAGCACCGGAACAAAGGCTATGCCTCCTCCTGTGTTGCGGCGCTTAGCCAGCGCATGCTGGACGAAGGCTATTCCTTTTGCAGCCTGTACACAGACTTGGCGAATCCGACCTCTAACCATATTTATTCTCAAATTGGCTACCATCCTGTCAGGGATTCTGTCATGTACCGTTTCGCCGGAGAGCCTGGCGGCAAACAGGAGTAATAAGGGGGAGCCGCAGCAATGGACACGATGGACACACGAAAAGAAGAAGCACAAATGCTATTAAGCCGATATGGACAGGAGCATCTGCTTCGGTACTACGACGAGCTGGACGATGCGTCCAGACGGAAGCTGATTAGCGGGATCATACAGCTGGACTTGCAGGCTGTCGAGCAGGCATGGCAGCGCTGGAAGGATTCACCGGCGCAAGCATTGGCGGGCATGGAATTGGCACCCATGCAGGCCTCAAGTTTGGACGAGTATACTGAGGAGGAGCGTGAGAGGTATGCCTCTGCAGGCTGGAGCCTGCTAGAGCAGGGGAAAGTCGGCGCCATCGTTGTAGCAGGAGGCCAGGGAAGCCGTCTGGGCTATGAGGGACCGAAGGGTGCATATGATATCGGGCTTCCGTCTGGCAAATCGCTGTTCCAGCTCCAGGCCGAGCGCTTGATCCATCTGTCGGAAAAAGCGGGGAAGCCTATTGCATGGTATATCATGACAAGTCCGGAAAACCACGAACAGACCGTCCGTTTTTTCGAACAGCATTACTATTTTGGCTACCCTAGGGAACACTGTACGTTTTTCGTACAGGGGGCTATGCCTGCGATAGATGAGCATGGCAAAATCCTG
Source organism: Paenibacillus sp. OAS669 (assembly GCF_014873645.1). Classification (NCBI taxonomy): domain Bacteria; kingdom Bacillati; phylum Bacillota; class Bacilli; order Caryophanales; family Paenibacillaceae; genus Paenibacillus; species Paenibacillus sp. OAS669. Next base: position 38,988 of record NZ_JADBDR010000005.1, on the reverse strand, counting down.
ATGTCGGCCAAAGACGAAATATGCCTTGCGCCAAGCGGGAACGGCGATTGCTTCGCAGCTCTTAAGAGAACGGGAGCCATGCTCGACATGAAGCGGCGAGGTCTGGAATGGTTGTTTTACTATAATGTAGATAATGCGCTGGTGAGGGTCGCTGATCCTTTGTTCATTGGGGCGGCTGCAAGCCATCCCTTTCCGGTAGCTGCAAAATCGGTGGATAAGCTGTATCCCGAGGAGCCGGTAGGCATCTTTTGCTATCGTAATGGACTGCCGTCGGTCGTCGAGTACACGGTTATCCCGGAGGAAGTAATGTATGCGAAGGACGATCAGGGCCGTCTTCTGTACCGTCAGGGTCATATCTCGATTCAGCTGTTTCGCCTTGATTTCATCGAGAAAGCAGCCGACCTGAATCTGCCTTATGAACTGGCCCACAAAAAAATCCGGCATTTTGATACATCAGGGGCTCTAATCAATCCGGCGGCGCCGAACGCTTACAAGATGGAACGTTTTATCTTCGACTTTTACCCGGCAGCGGGCGATATGACGGTTTGGAAGGTTCGGCGTGAGGAGGAATTTGCGCCTGTGAAAAATAGGGAAGGTGAGGACAGTCCGGATTCCGCCAGACTTCTCTTGCTTGAGCTTCACCGTAAATGGCTGCTGGAAGCAGGTGTAACGACAGAAAGATTAGGCGATCGACAGGTAGAAATTTCCCCTTTGGTCTCGTATGCGGGAGAAGGTTTGACACAGGATCTGTTACGGAGCCTCGGGATATGAAAAAAGGCTGATATCAGCCTGATGGGATAGGACGTTATCCTCCTCCATCTGCCGATATGCAGCCTTACTTTCTTGCTACCTGCCCCGGTGCTTGAGCTTCGCTTTCTGCACCTTCAGAGCAAATTTTCTTTCCTTTAATTCCTCTTGCCGGCGCTTGGAATCGCTCTTTCGTTCTAATTTCCGGTGTTCATACTCCATACTCATGACCTGTTGGGCATAGGTGGATGCTCCCCGCTGGCGTATCTCCTGCGCAGCAAGTCGCGACATCCTCTTCGGATTGATCCGCCGTTCCTCGCGAGGCGAGGTTTGTACGGTTTGGGTTGTTGCATCCAGCAGCCGCTGCAACTCAAGATGGATAAAATCGAGAATCTCAGCTTCCTTCGGCTCTTTGCCGAAGATATGCCTGACGGCCCTCAGACGTTGTTCGTCCTCGGATTCCACGACACCTACCCAGAATTGGAGCTGTTCATCGAAAAAAACGGTTAGCTTCATCTAAGCTTCCCCCTCTATGTGTAGTGCGGAGTGAGGGACATCCCGAGGGGGGAAGGTTACTGACACGAGGCAAAAGCCCAGTGCGCCCGGACTACCGACCGGACCGTGTTTTTACACTCCTATGTGCAGTATATAGCAGCAGATCTCCGATCTTCAAGCAGGAAAATCCCTATCTCGGATCATCCGTGGGCAAGCAGTCATAATGACGAAGTATGCGGATTCGCATCCGGTGAGGAAGGATTCTTCTCTCCCGCAGCCTGCTGCATCCGGAATGCCTTGGGTGAAATTCCGTACTTCTCCCGAAAGACGCGGTGGAAATACGAGTAGCTTCCGAAGCCGGATGTTTCGGCGATTTGTTCCAGCGTCATGTCGGTATAGTTCATCCGCTCGATGGAGGTGGATAAACGAATCTCCAGCGTATATTGAATCATGGTTTTGCCGAAACATTCCTTGAACAAATGCACGGCCCTCGAAACGCTGAGCCCGACATGTTGGGCGACATCCTCCACCTTGAACGGCAGTATCGCATGCTCCTCGATAAAGCTTTTCATGCGCGAAGCCAGGAACGAGCTCCCGTGCAGGGTCCGCGTTTCCGTGACGGCACGGTCGATGTATAGACAGAGCGCTTTCAGCAAGTAATCGGACAGCTCTTTATTCTCGTCTTCGATCCGGCGCTTCTCCAATATAATTTGCCGCCACAGGGAAAGCAGCCTTTCGGCAGCTGCGATTCTGACCTTCTGCGGTTTTTTGCTTTTTCTCCACCAGGCCTCGAGCCATTCCCCCTTACACATGATGTAATAATCTCCGCTGGAGATCAGCGTTTGCCCGAGCTTATTCGTGTGCTCGTCAATTTTCAGGTCATACACATCACCGGGCTGGTAGAGCAGCAAATCGCCCGTTTCCACTCCCGACATGGTTCCGTTGACCCATGCTTGGCAGAACCCTTCTGTTTGCAGGCGAAACAAGTAATGCTTCATTTTTTCCCTATGTCCGGTCTGGAATTTTTGTGAATGATAGGAGTAGCCGCAAGATAGAATTTGAGACTGCATAGCGGGACACCTTCTTTTTAAAAGTATAGAATTTCTCAAAATTTCGAGGCTCCACGCAAAGTATTTAAACCCGCTCTGAAGCCAAGGTCCCACTTTGAATGTAAGTGATTATAGCAAAATAGTTCATGTAACAAGCACATCGTTCATAGTCATTATAGGGCATTTAGGATTAAAATAATATCAAATAGATCAATTTTCCTGGAGGATGAGCAAATGAGAAGAATGGGTATTGGCGTACAGCTGTATACGGTTCGCGACGATTTGTCGAAGGATTTCAAAGGAACGCTGCGGCAAGTAGCCGAGCTGGGATATGAAGGGGTCGAATTTGCCGGTTACGGTGGGCTTCCAGCCCAAGAATTGAAGCAGCTGCTGGATGAATTGAACTTGAAGCCTATCGGAGCTCATGTCAGCTTGAATCAAATGCGTGAGGATCTGGATAAAGAAATCGATTACTTGCTTGCAATCGGAGCCGAGTATTTAATTTGTCCTTATGTAGCGGCCGAGGAACGGGAGAATGCGGAAGCGTGGAAAAGCTTGTTTGTTTTCCTGGGTGAAGCGGCCCGCAAGGCTAAAGCTAAAGGATTGAAGTTCGCTTACCACAACCATGCTTTCGAATTTGAGACGAAAATCGAAGGCCAGTATGTATTCGATGCTCTGTATGCTTCCGCGCCGGAGGAAATCCTGGTGGAAATGGATGCCGGTTGGGTGCAATTTGCCGGTTTGGATACGCTGCAATACATGGCAGACTATACAGGAAGACTGCCGCTGCTTCATCTGAAGGATTTTAAAGACATGATTAATAACCAGATTAATACGGTAGAGCTTGGCCAAGGGGAAATCGACTTGCCGGCTGTGATTGAAGCGGCTTCCGAAGCAGGAGTGGAGTGGCTGATCGTCGAGCAGGACCGCTGTCAGAATCCGCCTTTGGAAAGCATCGGCACCAGCTTGAAGTGGCTTCAACAAAACTATTTGAACCAATTCTAATAATGAACCATTTCTCCCATTCTAAATTCGAAGGAGCAAGATCGATCATGAGTAAATTAAGAGTTGCCGTAGTTGGCTGCGGTGCGATTTCCGAGCGTAGACATATTCCGGAATATGAGGCGAATCCGAATGTTGAGCTGGTTGCCTTTGTTGATATTATCAAGGAGCGGGCGGACAAATTTGCTGAGAAGCATGGTGCTAAAGCCTATACCGATTACAATGAAATGCTTAATGAAATCAAGCCGGATGCGGTCAGCGTATGTACACCGAATGCACTCCATGCTCCTGTCTCTATAGCAGCGGCGAAAGCTGGAGCCCATGTCCTGGTAGAAAAGCCGATGGCCGTCTCGGAAGAGGAAGGCTTGGCCATGATCGAAGCGGCGCGGAATAACGGGGTTTACCTGATGGTAGGCCATAATCAACGCCTGATGCCGCCACATATGAAGGCTAAAGAAATTTTGCAGTCAGGCAAGCTGGGCAAGGTGCTCACATTCCGCACCGCCTTCGGTCATCCGGGGCCTGAAGGCTGGAGCGTGGATGGCAAGGAGAGCTGGTTTTTCCGCAAGGAAGAGGCGATCATGGGGGCTATGGGCGACCTGGGCGTTCATAAATCCGATCTGATCCGTTGGCTGCTGGAGGATGAAGTGGCGGAAGTGGCTGCTTTCGTCAGCACTCTTCATAAGGAAGATACCGATGTGGACGATAATGCGACCTGCGTGCTTCGGATGAAAAGCGGCACGATAGGAACACTGGTGGCCAGCTGGACTTATTACAAGGGCGGAGATAACAGCACGACATTGTGGTGCGAGAACGGGGTTATGAAAATCGGCACTCATGCGGATGATCAGGTCATCGTCGAGCTGCGCAACGGCTCTGTCGAGAAATACAAGGTAGGCGCCATGGCAACTAATGAGAAGCAGACGGCAAGCGGCGTTATCGATGAGTTCGTTCGCTGCATTACGACAAATACGCCTCCAAGCATCTCCGGAGAGGAAGGCCTGAAGTCGCTGAATGTGATTTTGGCTGCTTTTGCCTCGCAAGATACAAAGAAAGTAATTAGCCTTTAAATAATCAAAGGGAATGTTCAAGTCCTGTGCTGCAGCCGCGGCGCAGGGCTTATTTGTTGTGTGCCCCAAGGGGGCTGTACGGTATGCCAGCACTTCACAACAATGCCACAAGAAGTTTTTTCATTTGGGCTTTCAGGGGTGTATAATAAGCTCAAGCAGGTTAAGCGGCCTGTCTTAATTAACCACCGGTTTATAATGAAATATTGCGAATGAAAGCGGTTAAGGGGGGAACGGCATGCATTGCAGCAAAGTCGGAGTTATCGGTGCCGGTACAATGGGCCAAGGCATCGCTGAGATGCTGGCAGCACAAGGAATGGATGTACTATTAATTGACCGTACATACGAGAAGCTGGAGCAGGCTTTGGAGCAGATTGAACTGAGCCTTGATAGACAACTGGAGAAATGGGCTATCACCACAGCAGAAAAAAAGCTTGTTTTATCCAGAATTCATAAAGATACCGTCATGTACAGTCTTGCGGATTGCGACCTGGTTATCGAATCGATCAGTGAGGATTTGGAGCAAAAGAAAGAGCTGTTCCAGCGCTTGGACGACATATGTCCATCATCGACTATATTGGCGAGCAACACGTCCACACTAAGCTTAACGGAAATCGCCGCCGCCACGAAGCGGCCGGATCGAGTCATTGGCATCCATTTTTTACACCCTGTATCAAAAATTCGTTTGGTGGAAATTATTAGAGGATTGAAAACGTCGGAAGAAACGTTTTCGTTTACGAAGCAATTTGTTGAAAATACGATTCAAAGAACGGGGATTCAGGTTTATGAATCGCCGGGTTTTGTCACGACCAGGCTGATTTGCGTTTTGATTAATGAAGCCATGCATACGCTGTCGGAGCGGGTAGCGAGTGCAGAGGATATTGATACGGCGATGCGAATGGGTTACGATTTCCATTACGGGCCGCTCGAAACAGCGGATCGAATGGGCTTGGACGCTCTGCTGGTAGCCATGGAACGGATGTTCCGGGAATTCGGTGATGTTAAATACCGTCCTGCCGTGATTCTAAAGCAAATGGTACGGGCAGGCCAGCTTGGAGTAAAGACAGGACAAGGCTTCTTCCGTTATGATAAGGATGGTGACCGTCTATGAAGATCCTCGTAATCAATGCAGGCAGCTCCTCGCTTAAATTCCAGCTGTATAATATGGAGAATGAAGAGGTTCTTGCCAAGGGCAAAGTAGAACGCATAGGAATGGATTCCGCTATCGTGTGCTACGAGCCCGCAGGCAGCTCGGAGGTACGCGAAGTATCGGAAATCTTGGAGCATACGACTGCCATCCGCAAGGTGCTTGAGATGATTGCGCATCCCAAGTATGGCGTTCTGGAATCCATTCAAGAGATTCAGGCCGTCGGGCACAGGGTTGTCCATGGCGGAGAATCGTTCACGGGCTCGGTGATTGTCGACGAGAATGTGAAACGAGAAATTCGCAATCTGTTCGATCTGGCACCGCTGCATAATCCGGCGCATATGCTCGGCATCAATGCGGTGGAAGCGAATATGCCGGAGGTGACCCAAGTGGTCGCTTTCGATACGGCGTTTCATCAGACGATGCCGCGGGGATCTTATTTGTATCCAATCCCTATGGTGCTGTATAAAAAGCATAAAATCCGCAGATACGGCTTCCATGGCATCTCCCACGCTTATGTAAGTGAAAGAGCCGCCGAGCTGGTGCAAAAGCCGCTTGAGCAGCTGAAGCTGATCTCCTGCCATATCGGTAACGGGGCCAGCTGCACCGCTGTATTGAACGGAAGATCCTTCGATACGAGCATGGGCCTGACACCTCTGGAAGGATTGATGATGGGAACACGCAGTGGTGATATTGATCCGGCGATCGTTCCTTTTGCAATGGGAAAAGAGGACTTGACCCTGAGCGAAGTCAATTCAATGCTGAACAAACATAGCGGACTTATGGCGATCTCGGGTATCAGCAGCGATATGCGGGAAATACTGGATGCTATGAAGGAAGGCGACCGCAACGCTTCGCTGGCCTTCGATATGTATGAGTACCGGTTAAGAAAATACATCGGTTCATACGCAGCGGCTATGAACGGAGTGGATGTATTGGTATTCACGGCCGGAGTCGGCGAAAATTCGGCTGCACTGCGTCAGGCTGTATGCCGCAATTTGACGTTCCTCGGACTGGAACTGGATGAGATGGCTAATGAGCAGCGATCCAATGAAGAACGCATCATCTCTACCGAGCAATCCAGGGTACAGGTTCTTGTGATTCCGACGAACGAAGAGCTGGTTATTGCCCGCGATACGCACCAGCTCCTATTAAATAGCAGAAATGTAGTATAATGAAATAACGATTCTGAATGTAGGAAGGATGATCCATTGGATGAGCCGAAATTTGTCCATGATTCGTGATGTCGATCAGCATAAAGATGGTACAGTGACGATCGGCTGCTGGCTGCATAATAAGCGTTCAAGCGGTAAAATCCAGTTTTTGCAGCTGCGTGACGGCTCGGGGTTTATACAGGCGGTAGTCGTTAAGAGCGAAGTGCCTGAGGAGGTCTGGGAAGCGGCTGGCAAGCTGACGCAGGAAAGCTCGCTGTATGTGACCGGGACGGTACGGGAGGATACCCGCAGCAAGAGCGGCTACGAGCTGACGGTGACCGGGATTGAAATTATCCAGGTGCCCACTGATTATCCGATAACTCCTAAAGAGCATGGTGTCGATTACTTAATGGATCACCGTCATTTGTGGATTCGTTCGCCGCGGCAGCGGGCGATTCTCGTCATACGCGCGCAAATTATTCGCGCAATCCAGCAATTTTTTGACGAACGGGGCTTTCATCTGGTCGATCCTCCTATCTTGACGCCATCGTCATGCGAAGGAACGACGAACCTGTTTCATACGAAATATTTTGATGAGGATGCTTTCCTGACGCAGAGCGGCCAGCTCTACATGGAAGCGGCTGCCATGGCGCTAGGGCGCGTCTATTCCTTCGGTCCTACCTTCCGGGCTGAGAAATCGAAGACAAGACGCCATCTGATCGAGTTCTGGATGATTGAGCCCGAGATGGCTTTTGTTACGCATGAAGAAAATCTGGAGGTCCAGGAGCAATTCGTATCGCATATCGTTCAGTCCGTATTGGAGAATTGCGGCAAGGAACTGGAAGTCCTGGAGCGGGATACGTCGAAGCTCCGGAACATTCAAGCGCCGTTTCCTCGGATTACCTATGACGAGGCCATCCAATTCCTCAAAGCCAACGGACATGAAATTGAGTGGGGAGAAGATTTCGGCGCTCCGCATGAAACAGCCATCGCAGAGAAGTATGATAAGCCGGTCTTTATCACCCACTATCCTACGGAGATTAAGGCGTTCTATATGAAGCCGGATCCAAACCGTCCGGAGGTCGTGCTCTGCGCCGATATGATCGCTCCGGAGGGTTATGGCGAAATTATCGGGGGCAGTCAGCGTATCGACGATCCCGATCTGATGGAAGAGCGGTTCACGGAGCATCAGCTGTCCAAGGAAGCCTATCAATGGTATCTGGATTTGCGAAAGTACGGATCAGTGCCGCATTCGGGATTCGGGCTGGGACTGGAGCGGACCGTTGCCTGGATTTGCGGATTGGATCACGTGCGTGAGACGATTCCTTTTCCAAGGCTGTTGTACCGTTTGTACCCATAATGCAGAAGTCTTGAGTTAGAATCGGATATAGGATCAAGTATGGGAGAGTGAGGCGGTTCCGATGCGGGACGCTTCACTTTCTCGCTTTCCTTCCGGTACAATAGTTGAAGAACGGATACGTGTTTTTGGCAAGGAGAGGTGATCGGATGAAACAGCAAAGTAAGGAAAACACGGAACTGCTGGCGGCATTTGCAGCCGGCTGGCGGGAAGGCAGCGTAGGAATTCCGTATCTTCTGTTAAAATATTACCATGAGTGGAAGCTGACTGAGGTTGAGGTCATGCTTATGATTCATGTAATGGCATTTATGGAAAGGGAGCGCAAGGATTTCCCAACGCTTGAAGAGCTCCAGGCCCGGATGACGGTTCCCGGCGAGAAAGTCATTGCGGCATTGCAAAAGCTGCTGAAGGAAGGACTCCTTTCCATCGACGATAGCGTGGATCCTGTCAGCGGCGTTCAATATGAAAAGTACAATTTCAGTCCGCTGCTGGAGCGTCTAGCGATCTGCTGGTATGAAGAGATGCAGAAGAATAAGAAGCAGGCGGAACCGGAAGCCCGCAAAGATATATTTTCCATATTCGAGAAAGAATTCGGCCGTCCTTTGACGCCTATGGAGCTGGAGTCGATTACAGGGTGGATTGATAAAGACAGTTACCCGGAGGAATTGATTCTGGCGGGCTTGAAGGAAGCTGTATTTGCAGGGAAAGTGCATTTCAGATACATTGACCGGATTTTACTGGAATGGAGCCGCAATCGCATTACAACCGTAGAGCAGGCACGGGAGCACTCCCAGAGGTTTCGTTCCATGCGTTAGTTGAAAGGCATATTGGAATATACAAAACCTTCCCAGGGCAGGGAAGGTTTTTTGTTACGTTTATAGGATTGAGGTTCACCCCAATATCAGGCTCACAACTCATGCCTCGTATTATAGAGGTTCTCCTATTATTTTAGCCCGATGGTCAGCGTATCCGCTTCGGTTGAGACCTCGGCTTTAAGAATTCGATCGAAGAAGGAAACGGGAACATATAAGGACCCTTCCTCATTGATAAAAGGCGCGGCGCCCAGTGATATGGGGGCCATTTTGTTATAGGTATAAGCGTCTTTACCGACGGTAACCGCTGTCCATTGTGCGCCCTTATTTATTTCAGCCTGCATTTTCTCCGCATTCCATTGCAGCTTGAAGCCCAGGTCTCCAGCGACTGCGCGCAGAGGGGCGAAGGCTGTACCGTTCTCGTCCGTCAGCAACGGGAGCTCCTGACCGTTCACCATGAGCTTGGTCGGTATGGCTTCTTCCTTGCCGGATGAATCCTTTGGAATGGCGATTCGGAACTCCGGTGATCCGGAAGAATAAGGAGCGATTTCATACTGGCTGAACACAATGACGGCATCCCCTTGTTCGATGTAGAAGGATTGCGAATCCGAGATTCCTTTAAAACCATCCTCGAAATATTTTTCCGGCTGCTTGGCGATTTCCGCTTCAATCTGCTTATTAATCGTTTCTTTAAAATGCTCTCCGAACAGGGAGCTGAGCTCCAACTTTTCCGCCGGATCGCTGTTGATGACATTATAGTTATCGATTCGCGTCCCTCCATGCGCGCCGCCGGTGTAGGTGTAGGTAATCATTTGAATAGACAGGCGATGATCGCTACCGCTGCTTCCATCCGATTTGACCTCGTACTTAATCAGCAGTTCGTAGGGGCGAGGGTCAAAACCAGCCTTTTTAGCTTCCTCGGCATCCTTTTGGGCCTGCTCCTTCATGCTCTCCAAATCCTTAGCGGCATGACTTGCAATCTGTTCATTAAGCTCGGCCTGGTATTTCGTATCCTTCATTCCACTAATAACAGGGACATCCATGTCCACTTTTAATTGATCGAACTGTTGATGAACTGGGGTGGATGTCACTTGAACCGCCTCTTGATTAGACTTTACATCAGGAATAGAAACGGCAAACTCCGGACTTCCTGCCGCGTAAGGAGCAATTTCATATTCACTGAACACGATATAGGCCTTTCCGTCCTTTAAGTAAAAGATTTGATCGTCACTAATGCTTTGGAATGCATCGGGGAAATATTGTTCTGGATTTTTGGTAATTTCTTCTTTAATATGTTTATTAATTACATCTTTGTAACTGGAACCAAACAGGTCGCTTAATGAAATGGCGGCAGCTTGATCGCGGTCCGCTACGTTATAGGTGTCAATACGAGACATGCCGTGCGCTCCCCCTGTATAGAAGTAGCTGGTTACTTTGATCGATAGGGTGTGATTGGCGTTAGTCATGACCTCGTAGCTCACATCCAGGGAATAGGGTCTGAATTCGTAGCCGTTCTGTTTCGCCTGTTCAGCCCCTTCCTTAGCCTGCGTTCTTATTGCTTCCAGGTCTTTGGCAGCCGTTTCGGCGATCTTGCTGTTCAGCTTGGTTTGATAGGTTGTATCCTTTAAACCGCTAATTACCGGCAAGTTCAAGCTTGCTGTGATTTCATCCGATTGTTCTTTTTCCGCTTGAGTGTTGACTTGAATTTGTGAATCGGAAATGAGTGCGGCAACAGGGACTGAGGTGATGGCGCCGGCGGCCGGAAGAGCTGCGGCAAGTGTGTGACTTGTGTATGAACCGAGCAAGCAGCAACCTGCGATGCCTAAGGATAATAGTTTAAAAGGGGTTTTCATAGCAAGTACCTCCTGGATGATTATGGATTGATGTAAATCCTATAGTTATTATAGCGGACCTGATTTTTCCATTGGTTACGGAGAGGTTACAATTCTAGCAAATATAGCATGCGGCTACCATTCCTTTTGAATAGAAAAGATAGAATGCCGGAGGAAGATATCGTTGATCTGGCTTCAAGTTTTCCCCAGCACAAACCACAGGAAGCCTTGCTATGACTGGATCCGGATTCCGGAATTGGATAAAATGAGAACTTTTTTGAAGACAATTTGTAACTTTTTCGCTGTATCCCTCGTCTATAATTTGGAAGTACTGGTTTTGCTAGATACATAGAATGATTGTCCAGAACAGCTAGGAGGGTCGAAATGCTTGGTTGGCTTCGCCAAAAGAACAAAAATCATCCTGTAAAGGCGGAAGGGGAAGCGGGAGCCGAAGTGCCTTCCACTATGCCGCAGCAGGGATCTGACATCCTGGTTAGTTCGTCAGCAGCGGATGAACCGGTCGATCATACAAGTCCGTTGTTGACCGTTCAAGGGGTAGAAAGGTCCTTTCCTGTCGGAGGCCAGGAGCTGCATGTGCTTAAGGGAATTCATATGTCGTTGTATCAAAGGCAACTCGTCATGCTCAAAGGGCGTTCCGGCTCCGGTAAAACGACGCTGTTGAATTTGATCGGAGGCCTGGATCAGCCGAACAAGGGAGAGATCATCTTTAAAGAATATCCGTTTCACTTGTGCAGCGACGACAAGCGGACCCAAATAAGGCGTAAGGAAATAGGATTTATTTTCCAGTCGTTTGCACTGATGCCTCTTCTCTCTGCTTGGGAGAATGTAGAGCTGGGACTTCGAATGGCGGATGTTCCGCGTTCGGAATGGAAGCAGCGTGTGGCTCACTGTCTGGAGCTGGTCGGGTTAAGCAAACGGATGCACCATAGGCCCTTTGAGCTTTCCGGCGGTGAACAGCAGCGTGTGGCCATAGCCAAAGCTATCGCCCACAGGCCCAGCCTGCTGCTTGCCGACGAGCCGACGGCGGAGCTTGATTCGCAAATGGGGGCTCAGGTCATGGCGGTATTTCGGGAGATTATCCAAACCGAGAAAGTGACCATATGTATGACAACTCATGATCCAACAATTATGGAGGTTGCCGACCGTGTATTTGAGATGGTGGATGGAAAATTTATTAACACGTAATAGAAAGGCCAAACCTCTTCTTGCATTGTGCATGGTGGCCGTATTGACCGTCAGCTCCGGCTGCTCACTGCTTCCCAAGGAGGCGGAGGAGGAAACGCTGCCTACCGTCACTCCGCCGAAGCTTTCCAAGAAGCCGGAGTATGTCGTGAAGACCGAAACGCTGGAGACGAAGGTTCGAGGCTCCGGCAAGCTGATGGGAACGAAGGAAGAGGATCTTTATTTCACCGATGAAGAAAGCCGCAGAATTAAAGCCGTTTATGTTAAAAGCGGTGACAAAGTGGAGCAGGGACAGGTCATTGCCGAGCTCGATGTGACGGAGCAGGAAAGCCAGCTAAAGCAAAAGCGGCTTCAGACCCGCAGGGATGAGCTCACGATGATCGAGACCTTGCGAAAAGCGGATGAAATGAGCGCAGAGGATCTCGAGAAGGCTAAAATTGATTTTGAGTTAAAGCGTGAAGATTTAACCAAGCTGGAAAACACTATAGCGAAAGCGAAGCTAACGGCGCCTTACTCGGGAACGATCGTTTCCGTGTATGTTCAAAAAGGCGATACGGCCAAAGCCTACGATGCCATAGCCACCATAGCGGATTTGACGCAGCTGGCCGTTGTGGCAAGCCTGAATAACGAAGACTTGAAGAAGGTCGCCGTCGGCATGGAGGCGATCGTCGATATCAACTCCGCTGGTCAGCATAAGGGAAAAGTCATCCAGCTGCCTAATCCGAGCGCGGACACGAATAATAATAACAACAACGGTTTCTACGGCGGGCAGAATGGAAACAACCAGCAGAAAAAGCCGGATTCCATAGACAATTATATGGTAGTGCAGCTGGATCCGTTTCCTGAGGGCTTGAATCGGGGAACGTTCCTGAGCGTATCCGTCATTACATCGCGCAAGGAAAATGCCGTAACGATCCCGCTTGCTACACTTCGCTCCTACTCCGGACGCAATTACGTGCAGGTTATTGATGAGCAAGGGAACAAGAAGGAAGTGGATGTCGAGATCGGCCAGCAAACCCCAACGGATGTAGAGATCCTGAAAGGATTAACGCCGGGGCAGAAAGTAGTGGGTCGCTAATGTCGATGCCTATGCTGCGGTTTTTGTACCGCAAGATGTGGAACACTCGCTGGCTGACGCTAAGCTCTCTGGTCGGGCTGATCATGGCAGTCGCTTTTACTACGAGCATTCCGATGTATTCCGACGGGTCGTTAAAGCGGGTCGTCAGCAAATCGCTGGAAGAAAAAAGCGGAGGTTTGCCCGCAGGCTCCGTATTAATCCGCTATCAGGCTGCGGGATCGGAACGTGCGGAGCTGGACGCCTTGAAGGATGCAGACCAATACATAACTAACGATATTCCCAAAGATATTCAGTTTCCATATCAAGCGTATGTCAGAAGCTATTCGATCCGTGCTTCCCAGCTGGCGCCTGAAGACCCATCGAAGGTCGATCCGAGTAAAAAACGGCAGATGACCCTTTTGGCACAGAATGCCTTGAAGGATCAGGTGGAGCTTAAGCAGGGGCAATGGTTTAGCGAACAGGTCCAGAACGGCGTCGTAGAAGCCGTCATATTGGAAGAAGCGATGTACCGCAACGATATCCATGTAGGAGATGTGTTCAATTATCCGATCAGCGGCGGCTTGGGCATTGCTCCGGTTAAAGTCAAGGTGATCGGAACCATCGTACCGAAGAATGACCAGGATCCCTATTGGTTTCAAGGAATGGAGGGAGTCATCAACTCCTTCTTTATGAGTGAAGCGGGGTTTGAGGAATATATTCTGAAAAACAAAAAGATACCGCTGAACCTGGCCAACTGGTATTACGCCTTTGACTTGAAGGAGATTCAAACGAGCCAGTTATCTCCCTTGGAATCCAAGCTGGAGCGGCTGGATATCATTTTGTACCAGAAACTGAAAAATACGCGGGTGGATTTGTCGTTTATTCCTATTCTGCAGGAATTTAAGACGCAGAGCCTTCAGCTGCAAATCCTTCTGTTTACCTTGGCGGCTCCCATGATTGCCATGGTGTTCTATTACATCGTGATGAACTCGAGGCAGTCTCTGGAGAGGCAGCGCAGCGTCATCGCTGTTCTGCGAAGCCGGGGCGGAAGCACAAAGCAAATTATCGGCATCTACTTGCTGGAGGGGCTGCTGCTTGGGTTGGCGGCCATGATTGTGGGCCCTGTGCTCGGATGGTTTATGGCTAAAAGTATCGGTTCGTCCAGCGGTTTTCTCGCTTTTGTAGACCGTAAGGCCGTTCCGGTCGGAGTGTCACGCGAAGCGCTTCTCTATGGTGCGGCAGCCGTGCTTATTGCACTGCTAGCCAGTGTCATACCGGCGATCGTCTATGCAAGGGCATCCATTGTAAGCTACAAGCAGAAGCTCGCACGCGCGGATCGCGCACCGTTCTGGCAAAAATGGTTTCTCGATGTTCTTCTCATCGGTCTTGTAGGTTACGGCTATTATTTGTTTGATCAAAGGCAGGTGCTATCCGTCCAGACCGGTCTGACTACGGATCAGCTGCAGGTGCATCCGCTGCTGTTCTTCGTCCCGGCCTTATCGATCATCGCTCTCGGATTGTTTTTCTTGCGTATATTTCCTTGGCTGCTGCGATTGTGGAACTGGCTTGGCAAGAGATTCCTGCCGGTACCAGTCTATCTGACGCTTACCCAGCTGTCCCGCTCTGCGCAATCCTATTATCCGTTGATGCTGCTATTGATCCTGACATTGGGCTTGGGTGTATATAACTCCTCGGCTGCCAGAACGATAGATCTGAACTCGACGGACCGCATTCTGTACAATTATGGCACGGATGTTGTCATACAAGCTGCATGGGATGGGGTCTCGGACGAAATGCCGCAGGAGCAATCCAACGGGCAAAACAATGGGAATAATGGAAACGGGTCATCAGGCGGCAATCAAGGAAACGGTAATAACGGTGGCGGAGGGGGCAACCCCGGTCCCGGCGGAGGTGCAGGCGGCAACGGTATGGAGGAGCCTCCTCCCAAGCTTCGCTTTGTAGAACCGCCATTCATCATCTTTCAGCAGCTGGAAGGTGTAGAGCATGCGGCTCGTGTCCTGAGAACCAAAGGCAATGTCGTCATGTCAGGCAAAACCCTTGGTCAGGGCATGGTGATGGGGATCGATAATGTGGACTTCTCCAAGGTGTCCTGGTATAGGAAGGATTTGTTCAAGGTCCATCCGAATGCGTACTTAAACCTGCTTGGGACTTATGAGCAAGCGGTAATTATTCCGACCTCCTTTGCCGAAAAGCATCATATCAAGGAAGGCGATATTATCAGTATCTCGATCCAGCAGCAGCAGGTCGAATTTGTTGTCGTAGCCACCGTACCTTATTGGCCGAGTCAATATCCGGATCAGATGCCTTTCTTCATTGCGAACCTGGACTACATATATGATCAGGCGCCTGTCACCCCCTATGAGGTATGGCTGAAGATGAAGGATGGAGCGAAGGTTGCGCCAATCATGGAGGAGCTGGCGAAAAAACAGATTCAGATTGCCAGCGTAAAGGATGTCCGAAACGAATTAATTACACAGAAGAAGCACCCGGCTCGCGGTGGTGTATTCGGGATATTAAGTCTCGGCTTCCTGGTTTCCGTATTCATCTCACTGATCGGCTATATTTTATACTGGTTCTTTAATCTATCCAGCCGGGTCGTGCAGTTTGGCGTGCTGCGGGCGATGGGGCTGTCACGGAGGCAGCTCACGGGAATGCTCCTGCTCGAGCAAGGCTTTACAGCCGGACTGTCCATTGCACTTGGAATCGGCATCGGGAAGCTGACCAGCTACTTGTTCCTTCCCTTCCTTCAGACGGCAGAAAATGTAAAGATGCAGGTCCCGCCGTTCCAGGTTGTCTTCAATGCCCGTGACACTGATCAGCTGTATGTGGTCGTTGCATTCATGATGCTGACCGGAGCCGGACTGTTGTTCCTGCATATCCGCAGGTTGAGGGTTCATCAAGCCGTCAAGCTCGGAGAGGAGAAATAACAATGATTACATGCGAAGAGCTCGTCAAAATATACAAAACCGACGATATCGAGGTCGTCGCCCTCAAAGGCTTGAACATTTCCGTCGCAGCCGGAGAAATGATGGCCATCATCGGCAACAGCGGCAGCGGCAAGTCCACCTTTTTGAACATCCTGGGAGGCCTTGACAGGCCTTCCGCAGGAACGGTTCAGGTTGGAGAATGGAATTTGCTTAAAATTACCGATGAAGAGCTGGTCAAGTATAAGCGCAAAACGGTCGGCTTCATTTGGCAAAACAACGCGCGAAATCTGGTTCCGTACTTAACGGCGCTGGAAAATGTGGAAACACCGATGATGCTGAGCGGAGAATATGACAGAGCCTATGCCAAGCAGCTGCTGGAATGGGTCGGTCTGAAGGAACGGATGGGCAACAAGCTTCAGCAATTATCGGGCGGCGAGCAGCAGCGTGTGGCTATCGCCATTTCGCTTGCTAACAGGCCTTCGCTGTTGTTAGCGGATGAGCCGACCGGTTCGGTAGACACGAAGACATCGGATATGATCATGGATATTTTTCGCAGGCTCAATCGCGAGCTTGGCGTGACTATCGTCATAGTTACTCACGATATGGCGCTTGCCAGCAAGGTGGATCGCGTCGTCGCCATTCGCGACGGGATGACCAGCACGGAATTTATCAAGCGAAATCCGAATCTGGAGCAGGGGCAGACGGAAGCTGCTGCAGGGTTGCAGGCAGCGAATAGCGTCCATGAAGAGTACGTAGTTCTGGATAAGGCAGGGAGACTGCAGATTCCGAAAGCTTATCTGCAGGCCTTACAGATAGAAACAAAGGCCTCTATGGAATTCGACGGGGAAAAAATTATTATTAGGCCGCCTAAATCTTTAGATTAGGCCGGAATAAAATCAGTTGTATATGTTTCGATGGCACGATTACATTGTTGGAGGGATTAACCTATGAAACCGTGGATGAAGAAATCATTGCTGTTATCCATCAGCGCCGGCCTTATGGTGCCTACGCTGGCAGCTTGTACTAAGACGAAAGGAGCGGATTCCAATACGGAGAGAGTATTGAGGGTCGCTACCAGCTTCGGTTTCGGCGATGACGAATATTTCCGTCAGCAGTTCACCGAAATTTTTGAATTTGCCAATCCGAATATCAAGATTGAAATTATTCCGACGATGGATGACAGCTACCGCTACGGAGGCAGAATGGATCCGAATAAGAAACCGGTTGATCCGATGGAAAAGCTGAAGGAAGTGATGCAGGGGGATAATCCGCCTGACGTCGTGATGGTCGGTTACGAGCAGCTTAACGACTTAATATCGAACAATTTGCTTACGCAGCTGGATCCGATGATAACGAAGGATAAATTCGATATAACCGACATGGTCCCTGCCGTTATTGATGGTCTCAAGAAGACCGGAGACGGGAAGCTGTATGCGTTGGCGCCTACCTTCAGCTCTTCAGCGTTGATTTACAATAAACGTATGTTTGACGAGGCGGGAGTACCGTATCCGAAGGATAAAATGACTTGGGATGAGGTCTTTGACCTGGGCAAACGGTTAATTAAAGGCGAAGGAGAAAACCGCAAGGCCGGATTCTCTTTCAGCACGCAATCCATGGGCGACCTGTTCTACTCGATGCAGATGTATACAGCGCCTCTACAGCTGAGAATGTTCGATGAGAAGGGCGAGAAGATGACGGTGGACTCCGATCAGTGGGAGAAGGTATGGAAATCGATGCTGAAGCTGAAGCAGGACAAAGTACTGCCGGAGCAGCAGGACCCTTCCAAGATGAAAGGACAAATGATGAGCGGAGAAAACTTCAATCCGTTTCAATATGATGATTTTCTGTCTAATCGTGTAGCGATGTCCATCATTAATTACAGTCAATTGAATCAAATTACGAATGCCAATAAAAATGCCGCCAACTTCCCTGGTTACACCCCAATTGACTGGGATGTCGTGACCGTGCCGGTTCATCCGGAGGCTCCGGACGTGGGTGGCTATATCGGAATGAACGGCATCATGGGGATTAATGCCAAGGCTCAAAATGTTGAGGATGCATGGAAATTCATCAAATTCATTAACAGTGAGGATTGGGCCCGGCTGAAATCCAACAGCTCCTACAATCTCGTAGCCCGTAAAAAATTCATTAAACCGAAGGATGGTATACAGTTCCATATCGAAGCATTTACTACCCTGACACCGGCCCCTACCCAGGACTATAAAATTTATCAGGAGAAGCCGAATATCTATCAAGTGCAGGATCTCGGACGCCAGCTGTTTAACGATGTGGTCGAAGGAAAACTTCAAGTTCGGGATGCGTTGAAAAAATGGCAGACCGACGGAGACGCCATGCTGCAGCAAATCAAGGAAAATCCTAACGTCCCTATCAATAATCCTGCTACGATGAGAGTAGGCTAACCGCCTAGCTAATTTCCAAACTAATCTCAATTCTTAATTCTTCAGGGAGGCTAACAGACATCATGAAAATAAATAAGAAAACGACCCAGATTTTGCTCCTCAGCGCTGCCTTAACCTTAAGTACTGCTGTCCCGGCCTTTGCCGACGACAGCAGTACCCCGCCGGCCAGCTCAGCCAATGTTTTGTCCACCGGCTCAGCTCCGGCATTGGGGCAAGTAAAGGTGACGGCCGACAGCTATTTTGAATTGAAGAATGTTACTATCCTGCCGGAAAAGGGCAGCAAGACGGTTACTTTTACGGTGAGCGTCCACAACGAGGGAAGCAGCGACCTGCTGTTTATCGACTACTGGCCTCACCTGAAGACAAAATCCGGCAACCAAATATCCGTCCGCATTCTGCCGCAGGATAAAGATAAGAACCGAATAACGCCCAAATCCGTTCAGGATATCAGCTTCTATGCCTCTGTGAACGAGAATACGGACCTGACCGACCTGATCTTTGAATTTATCAAATGGGATTTCAGTCAGCCGAATTTTGAACGCAGCATAGGTGAGATTGCCGTACCGGACAACTATTCCGTAGTTACGCCGGTCAATGATTCTCACAACATTAATATGGCGGGCACGGAGGTCAAAACCTCGATTAAAAAAATATTTATGACGAAGAACGAGAAGAATGTGACTCCAACCGTCGTACTGAATATGGAGAACGTCGGAAACCGTTCTGCGGCCGTGCCTGCTTATCAATTTTTAATTCGAACCAAGGAAGGCTACATGTACCCGCTCGATGCCAAGAACATAAAGGACTTGGTTATTAATCCGCAGGTAAACAAAGAGATCGAAATGACAGGCTCGATTCCAGTCGAGGTCAGTAAGGAAGGATGGCAGCTGGTCATCATTCAGAACGCTTCGGATTTAAAGCTGAATCTGCCTATAGCTTATTTCGAGCTGCCACAGGTATCGGAGCCTGATAGCGTTGATACCGGGATCGAGTACAAATTTACGAACAAGGAAGGAACCTATACCACCAAGCTGAATTCCCTTCAGCGTCTGCCGTTGGAGGATCAGGACATCTTATCCGCGAATATTACGCTAATGAACCAGGGCGAGAATTCACTGCCCATTCCGGAATTGACCGGCCATTTTCTCCTTGATGATAAGGTGAAGGTAGAGGCCAAGCTGATTCAGACCGACAAGGTAATAGGGCTTCCAGTTGGCGGCTCCAGCACGTTCCAATTTATTGGCAAGATGCCGTACACCTACCAATTCTCTACGGTCAAGCTTGTGCTTCAGGAGAAAACCGGAGAGAAGGAAACTGAGGATCTGCTGGAATTTGCTCACCGTTCCGAGCTGATGAACATGGCATACTACAATGTCGGAGAGACCTACAAAAACATCAATATCGGACGAAATGCCAGCTACCAGGTTCGCAATGTAAAAACCTATGCCGGAGATACAGCCGATATTTTCACAGTTCAGATGGAAGCCGTCAACCTGGAGAAGCGCTACACCGATGTAACGAAGCTGGTGGCGCAATTTAAGACAGCGGATGGCTCCGTCTATCCCGCTACGGTTTCGGAGATCAAGAATAAGATTACGCCGGGAGGAAAAGCGCTGCTTATTTTGTCCAGCACGCTGCCCAAAGGCTTCCCGACCTCGAATATGAATGTAATGATCGGCGAGGCTGTGACCGATAATAAATTCTCGACAAGTAAGGATGCACCGGATGCCTATGTGAATGCCGTCGGCTTCTGGCTTCCTTTGGAGAACTTCGAGGTCAAGGATAATTTATTGGATATCGACCTGCTGCCTTATACGCTTTCTATTAGTAAAATTAACACATGGCTCGACCGGGAGAAATTAAAGGTTACCTTCAATTACGAGCTGACCAAGAACTTATTGATGGAAACCAACACGGAAAGCCGCAAGCTGATCATCGGTCTCGAGGATGAGAATGGCAACAAATCGTTCACGCGGGAATTTGATTTCAAGGATTTTGACATGGTTGATGCTTCCGCGAATACGGAGACAAATAAGGATACCAAAATCAGGCTCGGCAAGCGGGATAAATTTGTTATTGAAGAGCAGGACCAGGACCTTATTTTCCATTTAGAAACATTAAAGACGTACAAGCTTAGCGTTTACGATTCCTATCAAGGACAAAAGAAATTGCTCGCTTCCCAAAAAATCGATTGGTTCTCTACAACGGACTAATCCTGAAGTTGAAAACCGCCAAGTCCATGCGTATAAGCATAGCAAGGCGGTTTTTTCTTGTGCCAATAAAGGGGCTAGGTTGCCATTTTGAAGCGATTGATAAGAGGGAGTTAGACCCATTTATAAATGAATGGTTAAATTTGTCTTGGAAGTATTGACACATTTTTCAAAACGAATTATGTTATTATCGTTAACAACATTCTTAACGATAATAAACAACAGTGAGGAAGAGTGATATGAAACCACCGCATCCGTCTTTTGCTGCCTTGAAGCAAAGCATTAGCAACCATATGTCTCTCTCTTTTGAGGCGGAAGGCTTCAGCCCGTTGGTTGGTAAAATTTTTGCTTTCCTATTGTCTGCGCCTAGGCCTGTAAGCTTGCAGGAAATGGCCGATGAGCTGGGAGTGACTAAAGCGGCAATCAGTGTACAGGTGCGAACGCTTGAAAAACATCTGATGTGCCATAAAATTCCGACAAGCAACGATCGCAAGGATTACTATTTTATCTCCGACGATATCTGCATGACGGCCCTGCAAGCGAACATACAGAAGATGAAGAGAATTCAACAACAAGTAGAACATACGCTACATATTTTCGAGCAGCTGGAAGAGATCGGAGAGGATGAGCGGGCATCCCATGATGCATGCAAAAAACGCTTTATTGAAATGCAGGCCATGTACGAAATGTTCTTGAATCGGCTTGACGGGCTGGAGGAGGAATGGAGTCAACGAAGGCGGCAAATATTCACTCAATTAGAATAGGGTCTTCGGTATGAAAAAAGACCAAAATTTATGAAAAAAAATGAAGGGGTAATGAAAAGCGCCTCGTCTAAAGGTTCAGTTAATGTAATGGAGGAGTAGAGATGAATAAATTAACCCAGTTTTCAATGAAAAACATTACGGCCGTCATCATCATCGTCCTTCTGCTGTTTGGAGGAGGCATTTATGCCGCCACCAGCCTGAAGGTTGAAAGCATGCCGGATATTTCGTTCCCGGTCGTATTGGTTAACACTCAATACACAGCTCCCCCCAAGGACGTTCTGGAGGACGTAACGAAGCCGCTGGAGAAGGCGGTTGCCGGCTTGGAAGGGATGAAGAATCTGACGTCGACATCAAGCGATAACTTCTCATCCATCGTCATCGAGCTTGAACAGGATAAGAAGCCGGAAGACGTCAAGAAGGACGTGGAGAGTCTTATCGCCAACGTCAAGCTTCCGCAAGGCTCGGAGAAGCCGAAGGTACAGACATTTGGTTTTGCGTCGCAGCCGGTATACTATTTATCCGCTTATGCATCAAACGGAATGAATCAGGAAGAGCTTGATAAAGTCTACAAGGACGTGATTCTTCCGGGATTTAACTCCTTGAAAGGCATCGATCACGTTGATTCTATCGGCAATCAGGAATCAGTGCTTACGATGAAGCTTGACATCAATGCCATCAACAACTATGGTTTGACCCCATCCGGAGTTTCCTCCAGTATTAAAGCCGCATTGCTCACAAGCCCGGCTGGATCCGTTGATTTCAACGGCAACACGCAAATGGTCCGGGTAAAGAGCGATCTGAACTCCATTTATAATCTGGAAAACATGAAAATCACGACGCCGAACGGCGATACCCTGCTGCTTAAGCAAGTAGCTAAAGTCGAGGCGATTACCGAATCGACTTTCTTATCGAGGCTGAACGGACAGCCGGCCATCGGCATTAACTTGTACAAAACGAAAAATGCCAACGCCGTAGAATTCGCAGCCGATGCCGACAAGCTGATGGCGCAGTGGAAAAAGGACTTCCCCAACATTACGTTTCACACCATCTACAATAGTGCTACCGACATTAAAGAATCGGTCAACGGTATGGTTCGCGAAGGCGGATTAGGAGCGATTCTTGCGTCCATTATGATTTTGCTCTTTTTAAGAAACGTACGGATGACCGTTATCGTACTCGTATCAATTCCGCTGTCGATTCTGGTGACCCTGCTCGTTATGGCTCCGCTAGACATTTCTCTTAATATTATGACGCTGGGCGGTATGGCCATTGCTGTCGGGCGTGTCGTGGACGATAGTATCGTTGTTATAGAGAATATATACAGCCAGCTGCAAAAAGCTCAGGAGCGTAACGAGTCCGTTATTAAGCTGGCAACCTCTCAGGTGGCATCAGCCATTACATCATCGACCATTACAACTGTAGGCGTATTTGGGCCTATTGCCTTCGTCGGCGGGGTGCTCGGGGAAATCTTCCGACCTTTTGCGATAACACTTGTTGTTGCTTTGCTCTCTTCCTTGCTCGTAGCCTTGACTGTCATTCCTATGCTTGCGAAGCTGCTGGTGCTTAGGAGCAAGCAATTCAAGCATCATGACGAGCATCAGATGGGAAAATTTTCGCTTGGCTACAAAAGAATCTTGCTATGGTCTCTCGGTAACAGGAAAAAAACGATTTTCCTTGCCATCCTGCTGTTCTTTGTCACCATCGCCGGTACCGTACCTTTCTTGGCAGTCTCGTTCATGCCGGAGAGCTCTACGGATAAGCTGATGCAAATTACGATCAAGATGCCCCGTGAAACGACCATCGAAAGCATGGATATGAAAGTAAAGGAAATCGAAGCGAAGCTGCTGGCCTCCAAGGACCCGGCAGGTCAACCTACGTTCGTCTACTTCGACGCATTGATCGGTTATGATCAGGGCGAGGATCGGATTCCGTACCGCAGCTCCATGTTTGCGGAAGCGTCTCCGGCCACGGATGCCAAACAGCTTGTTAAGGATTTGAAGGAAGAGATCTTGTATATGCTGCCTAAAGGCTCCGAGGCGGAGGTTCAGCTTTTGAGCTCAGGCGGGCCGCCATCCGGGGGAGCGGATTTCTCCTATATGCTGAAGGGCGATGATTTGCTCATGCTTTCCAAAGGTGCGGAGCTGGTTAAGGAGAAGATGAAGGAGTTCCCGGCCCTTATTGATATTAAAGATTCCTTGAGCGAATCGAAAACGGAAGTGGAAATCAGCGTTGACCAAAATAAAGCGCGCATTTACGGCTTATCCTCGGCTCAAGTTAACGAATCCGTTCACAGCTGGCTGGCCGAAGAGAAGATTGGCGACCTGAAGTTTGATAACACTACATTTAAAACGAAAATTATGCTGGATCCGAACTTCAAAAATTCCATCGACAAAATCGGGCGTTTCCAGGTTAAAACGCCAACCGGGGTAACGATCAATTTGAATGAAATAGCCAAGGTTCGGCAAATTGATGCGCCTGTAGCCATAACCAGGGAAATGCAAGAGCAGTATGTGAAGGTTACAGCCAAAATCGATAATGTCGATAAGGCCGGTATCAGCAAGCAAGTAGCCGAAGCACTGAAAACCGTTGACCTGCCTTCCGGTGTAAGAACGGAGGTCAAAGGGGTTTCCGACGACATTCAAGAGAGCTTCAGCCAAATGTTTGTCGCTATGGGAGCATCCATCTTTATTGTCTATTTGGTCATGGTATTGGCCTTTGGCAACGGCAGCGCGCCATTTGCCATTCTATTCTCCTTGCCGCTTGCCGCCATCGGCGGTTTACTAGGGCTATTGATTACTCACGAATCGGTTAACATCACCTCCTTGATCGGTTTTCTGATGCTGATTGGAGTCGTGGTCACCAATGCGATTGTTTTAGTCGATAGAGTGCAGCAGCTTCGTGAAGATGGCTATGAAGTGAAGGAAGCGCTGATTGAAGCGGGGTTGACGCGTCTTCGTCCGATTATTATGACGGCGGGAGCAACGATTATTGCTTTGCTGCCTCTCGGCTTGGGATTGTCCAAAGGAACTTTGATATCGAAAGGCCTCGCCGTAGTTGTTATCGGCGGTTTAACAACGTCTACCTTGCTAACTTTGATTGTCGTGCCTGTCGTTTATATCATGATCGATAATATCAAAAAAAGGTTTGGAAAGATGTTCAGAAAAAATAAAGCCACGTTGGAAGCGAACGCTGCTTCCGGAGCTAATTAATCGGGAACTCGGAAAAGGAGAAGAAGCTAATGAATCCGACATTTGCAAAAACGCTAAAACAAAGCACCAAAGTCATGGGGGCCGTAGTCATCAGCTCGGCACTGATCGCGGGGTGTACTTCCAAGCCTGCGGCTCAGCCCGAGGCAAGTGCAGCTGAAACGAAAATCAAGACCGTTAAAACAGCCAAGATTGAAAAGAAAAAAATCGGAGATCCACTCGAGCAGGTAGCCGACGTGGCCTCTTCCATTCAAGTGGATGTCGTGAACAAGGTTGGCGGCGACATTCTGGAAATATTGAAAAAACGGGGAGACTCGGTAGAAAAGGGCGAGGTTATTTTCCGGATCGATCCTACCGACGTGCAGCTGCAAAAGGAAAGAGCTCAAATCTCGTTAACCGGCAGCCAGCAGCAGTTGGTGAAATCCAAGGAGGATTTGGTCAACTCCCGGCAAGAGCTACAGAACGGGATCACCAAGCTTGAAACCTCAATTAAGGATACCGAGAAAAACTACAGCAAAATGCGCAACGACTACGATATGGGGCTAGTCACCAAGTTCCAGCTGGAGCAAATGGAAAGTCAGCTTAACAATCTTAAGCTTGACCTGGAAAACTCCAAAGCAAAGCTGAAAACATTGGATACGACCAATTCTTTATCCCAGGTGGAGCAGTCGCTGCAATCTTCTGAGCTATCCATCCGGGAAGCGGACCGGACGTTATCCAATATGGAAGTAAAGGCGCCGGTAAGCGGTGTGTTGACGGATCTCCCTATCGAAACAGGAATGACGCTGCAAGCGGGCTTCCGAGCGGCACAGGTTCAGCAGCTTGATCCGATCAAGATAAAAGCGGAGCTGACGGAGGATGCGGCGAACATGATCCGCGGGAAGCAGGAGCTTACCTTCTACGTACCGGGCACGACCGATAAGCAAACAGCCAAGGTGAGCTATTTGGCCGATGTGATGAGCGCTCAGTCCAAATCGTATTCCCTCGAGCTTGAAGTGCCGAATGCGGACCGCAAGCTGAAGCCTGGCATGAAGGCTCAGGTGCTGCTGTCCGAGGAGAAGGACCAAGTGGTTGTTACGGTACCGACCTTGAGCGTTGTACGTGAGGGTGGAGATACCTTCGTATTCGTCTTGGCCGGCGACTCGGTAGAGAAGCGTAAGGTTCAGCTTGGCCGTCTGAACGAGGCGGAGCAGGAAGTGATCTCGGGAGTGAAAGAGGGGGAACAGCTCGTCATCTCCGGGCAGAATCAGTTAAAAGATAAGGAAAAGGTAGAGCTTGCGAAATAATCGCATGAACTGGAGGAGAACCAAGTGAAAATGAACTGGAAAAAGACCGTAACATCCGTCGTCATTACGACCTCGCTAATGACAACAGGCTATACCGCGCTGGCTGCGGAACCTACAGAAACAGCTAATCTGGCGGCTCCGGCTGCTTCTTATACCCTAACCGATGCTTTGAGCGTGGATATCAAGAGTGTATTGAACGAGCATGTACTCGAGGGCACGAGAATCGGCGTTGTCGTTCGCATGAAAAACAACAGCGGAGCCATTACCCGGGTTCCTGAATACGAGCTTCGCGTCAAAACCGCTGACGGAGTCGAGTACACGCTGCAGCCCAGCGCCTCGAACCCTAAGTCTATCCAACCAAGAGCCAACACGGAATTGAGCTACATGTCTGTAATTGACAGGACGGACAACGTGACGCTGTCCGAAGTGAATTGGACCGATGTCGATTATTATGTATATCCGAAGACGGAAACTCTGATTGTAGCAGCTCCGATCGCCGGCCAGTCCTGGAAGGGCAGCGATATGGCGATCACCGATCCGATGGCCGTCAAAAAATGGGGAGAGACCTTCAAAATCGCATCCTTCGAGTCTCCCCTGGTATACACTCCCGTTAATATCGAGAAGGAAATGACAGATAAAGGAACGGTACAAGTTGTTCAGCTGTTAGTGAAGAATCCGTCGGAGGGAAGGGAGACGCTGCCGGACTTCACATTGGATGGCAAGTCAGACACGCAAGTGTATGCAGGCAAGAGAGTCGAGCAAGGAGACATCGTGCTGGAAGCCAAGGAACAAAAATATATTCATTACGCTATTTCTACCGATAATGACAC
The DNA here is from genome assembly GCF_014873645.1 of Paenibacillus sp. OAS669. Lineage (NCBI taxonomy): Bacteria > Bacillati > Bacillota > Bacilli > Caryophanales > Paenibacillaceae > Paenibacillus > Paenibacillus sp. OAS669. The sequence continues at coordinate 12,402 of NZ_JADBDR010000005.1, read as the reverse complement.
GGTGCTTTCAAGCATCAACTTGCTGACACCGGAGAAGTTTGCCCAATCCGGAAACGGCGGACAGCCCACTTTGGTCAATTATAACGTCGGAAGGCTGAACATCTTACTTCAGTCCACTGGGGCAGGTACGGCTTATCCGGTTTATCAGATGGGCAGCGCCATGAAATTCGACAGCTTGAGCGATTTGATTCATCCGAACATGCAGGTATCCCTGGTAGAGTTTCATATGGATGCTAATGAAGAAGAGGGCTCAAAGAATGTGACCGCCAAGTTTAAGTTAACTAATAACAGTGATATGCCGATTGCGGTTCCGGAATTCCAGACGGATCTGGTCAGTGCTGACGGCTATACGTATAGCGGCAACCGCCAACTCATTTCAACCAAAAGCGTACTGCCGAACTCCAGCCTGGTTGTCTCTTATTCTTATACACTACCGAATTCAGAGCAGGGTAACGGGCTTGCATTAAAAGTACAGGATACCCAGAAGGCAGCTCCGTACAAAACAACGATTGCGGCTTATAGCGTTGTCCTTCAGCCGGATGAGCCGGAGAATGAATTTAAAGTATACCCATTTGGGGCAAAAGTAACCTACTGGACGATCACGCCTATTTTCAACCGGCTAGGCAATTCGCTAACCTATTCTTACAAAGCTAGATTTGATCTGGAGCTGACCCGCGATGAATCGGTTCAGGTTGATCCAAGCTTTTCCAAGCTGCAGTTTGAGATCTATGATCCTATCGGCCGGTTGATAGGTACGACGACTGGCAAGTTTATCGGTGCGGGAAGACTAGTAACCGGGGAAAATAACATTATTTTTGAATCCACGACCGAGCAGTTCGAACGACCTCTGACGATTCGCGTCTATGAGCTGTTTACAACACAAGCCGGTGAATCCAAACGTTTGCTGGGTGTATTTAAGCAATAATCCCTATGTCTTCAAGGAGGCTGCCTTCGGGCAGCTTCTTTTTTTCGCATAATATAATTATGAAATATCGGAAAGTTTGCAAAATGCCTGAATCAGTCCAAAAGATATCGCCCATAATATGGGTTTATTTCGCAAATATGGAGAAAGAAAAGAGGCGGGATGGAAAATAAGGCAATTGATTTTTGGATATGCTATATAGTAACACACTGAAATATGAATTAATCGGAGTGAACGAACATGAATTGGGTATATTGGGCTAAGCTGTACGAAAGCAAATTTCAGGCTGGCTGTCTTGCCAAGAGAATGGAAGAGGATTGGTGGATTTACGGCTACGAGTGCCCTCAAGAGGTTGAAGTGTACCGCTCCAAAAAAGGCCGTTTTGGGGTCCGTTACATCGTATAAAATTTTTTGTTATTTTTTTCTTGACAACTCTTCTATCTATATTGTATTATTGAGTTCGTCGCTAAGACAACTAGCCAACTAACGCGGGGTGGAGCAGCCCGGTAGCTCGTCGGGCTCATAACCCGAAGGCCGCAGGTTCAAATCCTGCCCCCGCAACCAAACCCATCTTGTGGGCCCTTAGCTCAGTTGGTTAGAGCGGTCGGCTCATAACCGATTGGTCGGGGGTTCGAGTCCCTCAGGGCCCACCACCATTGCAATTTGATCGTGGTCATCATCATGCTTTACATGTTTGCCGGAGTGGCGGAATGGCAGACGCACAGGACTTAAAATCCTGCGGGGGCGACCTCGTACCGGTTCGAGTCCGGTCTTCGGCACCACAATCATTCCATAGCGTACATAATAATCCCGTATGATTCATGCAGCAGCGTGAACCTTACGGGATTTTTTAATGGAGCAGGCCTTGAATTCGTTCCCCTACAAGGGCTTCCTGGGAAGCCCCCTTGTTTACGCAGAGAACAGCGGATGATCAAATTTTCTCGTTATTGTATTCCATTCTGGTATCTACCTGGATAGTCCACCGGCGTGAATCCAAGTCATAATCAATTTGAGGCTTATCTTTATCATAATACCAATATTTCCGAATAGGCTTACCTGGCTCTTCAATAAAATAAAACAAATTAAGATTCCATTTGTTATTCTCCACCAACGCAGCCGCCTCTGGCTCCACATCCTCGACTGTAAAGATCCACTCGCCTTCTTTTCCATCGAGAGAGAATGATTTCTGCTCCCCGCTGACATCGAACAGCATACGGCTGCCGATAGCATGCTTAATATAAAAATGAATTTTGGACATCCTCTTGTTCACTCCCCGCTTGATGACCTTTTTATGGTAAATCGATGAGCAGCAGCGTCGCACCTTGCTCTGTATTCAACGACAGATCGGTTTCATGAGTGATTCTAGCCGCATCCCGGCGGTTCAGATGATTCGACTTGTTAATAGATAAAGAGCCCTCTATCACGAAGATATACGTTCTGCGGTCCGGCTTTTGCTGGAATGTGATCGATTGTCCAGGATCCAGCTCAGATAAATACATCGTTAGATTTTGATGAATGTGTGCGATATGAGGTCCTGATGCGTCCGAAACGATAGGAAGCAGCCGATTTTTCATTAGAGCAGGATCATAGCTCGTCGTTTCGTAAGAAGGCTCTAACTGCCGCTGATTCGGTGTGAACCATATCTGCAGCAGCTCTACTTCCTCATCTCCGGGATTGACTTCCGAATGGATAATGCCGGTCCCCGCCGTCATTCGCTGGATGCCACCGAAGCCGGTGACTGCCTTGTGCCCCGTGCTGTCTTCGTGCTGCAGCTGGCCTCTCAATACAATGGAGACAATCTCCATCTCACGGTGGGGATGAGCGCCGAAGCCTCGATGTCCTGCAACCACATCGTCATTAAAGACGCAGAGAGGGCCGAACTCGGTATTATCCGGATCGTAGTAATCTCCGAAGGAGAAGCTGAAATTGCTTTGAAGCCAGCCGTGATCGGAAGAATAACGGGAATCGGCAGGATGGATTTGTATCATAAGATTTCACTCCTTTAGAAAATATAGTTGCTTATCTTTAGTATATAGAAAGGATAGAACAATTTCAATGATTGTCTTTCGGTTCTTTTTTCGATAATATGGACCATGATTGATAAAGAATTCCATTGGAAGAGAATGAGGAGGATATGAATATGGCAAGAACCAAACTGGAGCATGTCGGGGTTATGGTAACCAATTTAGAGCGTTCTATTACCTTTTATCAAAATATAGTAGGATTAACCTTGAAGGATACGCTGATTCATTCCAATGGTGTGATGAGGCTTGCTTTTCTTGGGTTTGGCCAAGCAGGAGAGACGGAGCTGGAGCTGATTGAGGGGTACAATGACCGGCTGCCCGTTGAAGGGAAGGTACATCATATTGCCTTCACTACAGACGATATTGAAGAGGAGTTCACGCGGATCCAGTCGCTTGATCTGAAGCTTATCGATTCGGAGATCACTACACTGCCTAACGGCTCGCGATACTTCTTCTTTCATGGACCTGACGGGGAATGGATCGAATTTTTTCAATCGACGAGATAAAAAAGCTTCGGATTACTAAGCAGGCTGGTTTTTCACAAACCGCAAGCAACCAGGAGGAGTGAAAGACCTTTGTCCAAGCAGGCAAGAGTTGAGGAAATTCAATATTTACGCGGCTTTGCTTTCCTGGCCGTCGTGCTTCAGCACGCGATTGGCCATTACGCTTATTTGCCCGAAACGGGGCTTGATAACGGCGCTGTACTCGGACTGCTGCTTATAGCAGCGAAGTTTGCCGTTCCGATCTTTATTTTTATTACCGGATTTGTCTTGTTCTACAATTATAAAGACAGGGTTCCCTTTGTTCCATTTATTCGTAAAAGGTTTAAAGATATCGTGCTGCCTTATTTGATCTGGTCTTCCTTGTACGCGATCTTTTTTGGAGATTTGGGTGCTGAATGGCGGGATATAGGCAAGCGGATTCTGCTTGACTGGGTGACGGGTAAAGCTTCATACCATCTTTGGTACGTTGTCATGAGCATTCAATTGTATCTGTTGTTCCCGCTCCTTCAAAGAGGTGTGCTGTGGATTTGGGAGAGAAACAAGCCTTGGATGCTTAGGGGTGGCTTTATTCTGTTGTGCCTAGCCTATATCGGCTTAACTATGAAAATAGGCGACATAAGTACCTCTGCCGAAGGCTGGCATATTCCGATTGTTACGCCCTTGTTCACCGAATATGCGGATCGTAATGCATTGTACTTCTTGCTTTATTTTATCATGGGCGCCGCGGCGGGTCTCAATATCCAGTTCTGGAAACCGTGGATGATGAAAACGAGAATGGTCTGGCTCTCGCTGTACCTTCTATGCAGTCTGGTATTATTCTACAAGATTGTTCATAGCTTTCCGACCGGGAACGGCTACGTGATTCAGTACAATGCGACATTGCTGCTTCAGCCATTTATGGTCGTATTTCTTCTGCTTTCCGTCATTGCCATGTGCATCATGGCGGTTTGGCTGCAAGAAGGGACTAGCGATGCCCTTCGCAGGTTATTCCATTATTTGGGCAAACATTCCTATGGAGCTTATTTGGCTCATGCATTAATGCTTACCTTCGCAACCGGCGCAGCGGATTATATGCTCCCAGGGGGAAATATTTCGATAAGGACCGCAGCGGCCTTCCTTCTATGCGCATTCTTATCGGTGCTGACAGCGGTGGTGTTGAGTAAGCTGCCTATCGGCCGATGGCTGGTTGGGGCCCCCGCACCCCGTAAGAAGATAGCTTAAGCTGCCGCTTTCCCAGTAACATACACAAAAGCCGGAGTCTTCGTCGGAAGCTTTCGGCTTTTGTTATATGCTTTCTGATTTGTGCAGCTTGCTGACAGTTGGGATCTACAGCATCCATGCAGCATTTACCATTGCATAAGCCAAGCCCTCTCAGGATATAATGGAACATACGTTCTGTATGGAGGGATGTCAGGTTGTTTAAGGAGCTTAAAAGGTATGCAGGCCGACAAGTCCACATCATCTATTGGGATCGGAAGGGAGCTATGACCCAGCGCCGGATTAGGATTCAAACGGTTGACGACATGCTGCTGCGTGCGTATTGCTGTGAGCGGAAAGCACCAAGGGTATTTGCCGTGAATCGTGTTTTGGCGGTTTTTCCCGCTAATGAAGAAGCTGTTTCATCTAGAAAATAATAAGCTTCACCGTGCTTTAAAGCGGGTACAATCCGGCTTCCGCCTACATAGTATACATCAACCCTAGTGTTGAGGTGATCGCTATGAGTGGCAAAAAAGTCAAAAAGAAAAACACTCCCGTTTCAAGCATTGATAAAAACAAGTTCAATATGAAAATCGTTACCTCTGATGTGTGCAGCCGATGCAGAAAATGCGAACGCGGACTCCGTTACCTGGAAAAAATGTCTCAGCCAGGCGCAATCGGAAAAGGAGTCCCCTGTATTTTAACGAAAGGTAAGGCATATGTCTGAACGATACAGGTGAGGGGGTCCGTAAACTGCGGACCTTTTTTTGGCTTTTAGCGAAATAGGAAGTACGTATAGCACACTAGCAGCTTATTTGGTAGAATCCAAACTCACTTTGGCAGGATCGAAGTCTATTTTTTTTACTTACATATATTGACTGCGAACAAATGTTTGGTATAATAGAAATAGAACAAGCGTTCCTATTAATGAGAGGGGTGTATGCTATGAATTCGAAAAAAGTTAGATTTATTGAACGTGACTATTACAGAACGTTGATGGTTAACAACAGCAGCTATTTAAGCGATAGTCAGATCGAAAAAATCCTTGATGCAGCCGGCACGCAATGGGCAGATCTCACTTTTAAATTTTTCGATGACGGTTCCTTAACCATCATTGATAATGATACGGATCAGCATGTCCCTCTCAAAGAGTTGAAGGGAGCCGCTTACGATTTTTATGTAAGGCAAAGAATATCCATGATACGTACGAATTTGGAGAACAAAATTTTACAGTCTGCTTGATGGCTAGGTTTACCGGCAGGATTTTGCCTCATCATATAAGTCCCTTTCCATTGTCCTTTTAAATACGTTATAGTTATGGGAAACGATGTAATCAGGGAGAAGGGTTTCAGAATGACGACAGAGTTCAGCATCAAATTGAAGCAGCTGAGGATGCAGCAAGACATCTCATTACGTAAGCTGGGGGAGAAAGCGGGTGTAAGCTACTCTATTATCAATTCGATTGAGAACGGGAGATTTCAGCCGACTCGGGAGACGGTAATCGCATTAGCTAAGGCTTTACGCTATGAATCGGTCTCAGACCTCCTGGTTCTTGCGGGTTATAAAGACGAACAATAAGTAGGTCATTGTGACTACGAAATTCGACAAAAACTTCCAAACTCCAGTATAATAGTAACAGATAGAGAGAGGAGAGACTTCCTATGTTACTAATTTGGAATGTTATAGGCTTGATTTTATTGAGTGCACTTCTTTACTTATCCCTTAAAACACTTCTGCAAAAGGTGGATTAGACGAACAAGATGCAGCAAGATCAACATAGGCCATTAGGTAAAACGGAAGATCAGGAAATCTTAAGACTTAACAGATTGATGCGCGATATCAAAAAAATAATAAATCATAAACAAGAACAGAGCATCTTAAAGAGGTATCTCCGTTACAGGAGGAAGCCGAAGACGAAGCCACAGGGATGGTCGTAGCCACTGGTTATATGCTCAAAATAGATTATTCATGGGAATGTATGAGTACAAATGAATGCGGTGAAAGGTTCACTAGCATTCTTTTTTTATATCGTATTTGCTAATAGATACTTTTTGAAATGGAAAAATAATGATAATATTGTAAGAATATAGAGAAAAGGTGTATAAGCGGATAAGGGACCTTTCCGAGTGGTAGATGAGAGCATTCCAATTCCTGCATGGTCAGAGAGGTGTAGTAGATTGAGAATGGCGTTTACTGTGGATGTTGAGGATTGGTTTTGCAGCCCGGAGTTATCTCTAAATGAATGGGAACGCTACGAAATCAGGTTGGAACGGCCGCTTCATCACATATTAGACCTGATGGAAGAGCGGAGTGCCCACGGCACTTTTTTTGTATTGGGCTGGATAGCCGAGAAAAGGCCGGATCTGGTGAAGGAAATCGCTCGAAGAGGCCATGAGATCGCATCGCACGGGTACTCCCACCGTCTGGTATACCATCAATCGGCCGATGAGTTCCGAGAGGATATCCGGAAGTCCAAGCACATATTGGAGCATATCACTGGCGAGCAGGTCCTTGGGTATCGGGCACCTTGCTTCTCTATAACGGAAGCGGCTTTGGATATATTATCGGAGGAGGGCTTTGTCTACGACTCCAGTATCATTCCGAATACACTGAACACCTCTTATTCCAAATTTAATTTAGCCCCATCCTTGCTGACTCCTTTCCGGATAAAACGGAATCTATGGGAAGTTCCGATGCCTGTTTTACCTGTTGGCAGGCTTAACATCCCGTGGGGCGGCGGAGGCTATTTTCGAATCTACCCCTATTGTCTCTTCTATAGCGGGGCCCGATCGATTATCAAAACAAACGGTTCGTTTATTTATTACACGCATCCGTATGATCTCGATGAGGGTCAACCGCAAATTTTCAATTCATCCTGGATTAACAGCCTCAGGAGATATTACGGTTTAAAAAATACGGCAAACAAAATAAGGCGCCTGCTATCTCATTTCACGTGTACCTCGATCCGCGAATATCATCCTGTCATTTTCGAGAGGAAGTAAACCGTTGTGGATATGAAAGCGCAAATTCTGCTGAACAATGGACTGCTGCGTAGTGTAGCCTTTATTTATGCCTGGGAGGAAGGATTACAGCTTACCGGAACCTCCGGTTTGCTTGAAGAAAACAAGCAAGTTCTCTTGGCTCATCGGATTGTATCGGAAGATTTGAAGCTATTGGACAAGCGATTCGGCTACACTTGTTATGAGCATTACCGTCAGAACCTCGAGCCGGAATATTTTGATACCTTGTTAATGAAGGAATCGATACATCGTGAATCCATATTAGATCTTTGCTGTGGAGGAGGCGCGACCATTCGGGCGCTGCTAAATCATGAGCCGCGGATTATCTATGGAGTAGATTCCGATGCGGAACAGCTGCAGCTGGTTCAAACGTTCTACAGCTCCATAAGGGGGACGAATACCCGGCTTGTCACCAAAGTGTCTGATGCACATAGCATTCCACTCGATAATGAGTGCGTTGATATGGCAGTCTGCCGGGTAGCCTTGCATTATTTGAATGAAAATCTTGTACTGACCGACATTTACCGCATCCTTCGCCCGCATGGAAAGCTGTTTTTGCTTGTTCATGGAATCGGCTATATCTATCATTACTTGTTTACTAGAAAAAGGATTTTTAGCAAACAGATGATTCACTTTCTCTATAATCATGGGGTACGACGCAACCCTATATTACACTCCCTAAATCAACGTTCGAGCGCAAAGGTGCTCACGATTCGTCAGGTAAGACGGCTCCTTGCCGATTCGGGATTTGTGAATGTGCAGGCTTACACGCACAGCAGCATGATGATATTAGGGAAACTTCCCGTATATTTCGCTGTTGTTGCTGAGAAGTAAAGGACGAATGACACGAGATCTTGAGACTAAGGAGAGATATTCTGTGGCAGAGCGTGTTGAATTAGTGAAACCGACGGCAGATTGGCAAAACGAATACATGGAGTTTTATCTCGAATGGAAGCGGAGCGGGGAACAGATGGTTCCGTGGGTTATAAGTAAGGATCCTTCCGATTTTCAGGGGATGCTGCGATCTCTTCAAGATAATGAGAAAGGCGATAACTTGCCCGAACACTGGGTTCCGGATTCTACCTATTGGCTGGTTACCGAATCCCAAAAAATCGTAGGAGCAGTGAACATCAGGCATCGCTTGACGGATAAGCTTCTTCAATCCGGCGGCCATATCGGTTATGGCATTCGTCCATCCGAACGGCGTAAGGGATATGCAACAAAGCTGTTGTCGTTAGCGCTGAATAAAGCAAAGGATTTAGGGATTCAGAAGATTCTAGTTGTCTGCGATGCTTGGAATATAGGGTCTGAGAAAACGATTCTACATAACGGCGGGATCGAGGATTCGAGCTATACAGAGGAAGACGGCAATATAATCAAGCGATTTTGGATTGAAGTATGAGCAGAGCGGGTTACTTGTCGTTCTAAATGGTTTGTGTTATAGCCATTTCTACATTCAGATGGGGTTAAATGCTTTTGAAGTGTCCTATCCTTTCCTGGAGGGTGGGCACTCTTTTTCTTTTAATTAAATGATTCCCAATATTTTTTTTTAGGAACTCTTCAGGCTTTACCTTGCATTACAAGACTAATGAAGTTATACTAACTACATCATTATCATGTAATGCAAGATATTTTATATCCATATACCTTGTATTGCAAGCTACCGGAGAAGGGGGGGAGTGATTTGTCATCAACAACACAAATGCTAAAGGGTATTATTGATGGATGTATACTGGCGATTATTGGAAAAAAAGAGGTGTATGGATATGAATTGGCAGAGGAATTGGGCAATTGTGGGTTTGAGTCCTTTAGTGAAGGGACCATTTATCCATTGTTGATGCGGATGCAAAGGGAAGAATTAGTTACATCAACACTAAAAAATTCAACAGCCGGACCAAAAAGAAAATATTACTCACTAACAACTAAAGGTGAGCAGGAATTGAAAAATTTCGTGGAACGTTGGACCGCGCTGCAGAACAATGTTAACAGAGTATTAGATTATGGGTCAGATACAAAGTTTGCAAAAGGAGATGAGATGGTTGAAGAATGAATTACAGCTTTCTAAAAAGAGCCGAGATTTCTTAGAAAACTTACGGTTATACTTATTTTCGAGTGGAAAAAATTCCGATGAAATCGAAGATATTGTAACAGAGTTAGAAATCCATTTATCAGAAGCCGAAAAAAATGGTAAACCCATCGAAAAAATTATTGGTAAATCACCGAAAGAGTATATGAAGATGGTTTCTAATGAAATGATCATAGACTATCGAGCATGGTTCAAATACATTTGCATCATCGTTTTCGGGTCGTTTTCATTTACGGTTTTCCCTGATTTATTAGAAGGAAACCTTTCCTATTCCGTCTTGGAAATTTTCGGGCATATTGTAATTGGCATTATATTTATTGCTTCTATTTTCACTGGATTTAAATATATTGCTTCAGTTCATCTATCTATCAAAAAGCAGGGAATGATCATATTCGGTATAGGGATACTGCCAATCGTTCTGTTTATTGGTTTAATCTACCTAAATAGAGCCATCGACACTCCCGTCATTCATTTTGGCCATACGGGGAGCTTGACTATCGGCGTAATCACAGCACTGTTGATAGTAGGCGTATCCATTTGGGCAAAATCATGGACTCTAATCATTATCATGGCATTGTTAACATTGCCAGATTATTTACTTAATCTAACGCCACTTCAAAATGAAACTCAACTCATCGTAAGTACGATTATAACCTTTGGTGGAATTGCCATTTACCTTTGGATATTATCTAAATCGGAAAAAGGTAGATGAGGATTGAAATCTGTAACTACAGACTCGTGGAAACTTAAATGAAAACCCTTATTTTCATTATAGTTTCCACGAGTGTTTTTTCGATAGCTATTATCATTTATATTTTGATGAACGTATTATAGAAATTAAACATAGTAAAATAACTATTGGGGAAATGATGTAGATTGTTGTCTGGGTAACGTTTGTATCATTTGGACTAACGGTAATCAAAATAATGACACTTGTTATTATGGTTAAAAAACTGGTTATATTGTCACTTTTCATTTAATCAACACCTTTCTTTTAAAGGGGAGATGCCATTGTTGGATAAAGAATTACTATTCAGTCTTGATAAAGTTCCAGAAGATCAAAAAGTCATCTTGAAAAATCAATACATTGAAAAATTCTTCTCAACAAACTGCGAGTATTACAAAAATTATGTAAATATCGGTGATGGATATTACCTTTGGTGCTGTTTTAAACGGCAAGGTCAGATCTATACTTTCTCCGTCGAAGAGTTTGGAATTGAAATGGATCGTACGGCCGCAAAAGATGTGTTCCTGTTCTGGGATCACCACATATTACCGGATCTTATGGATTTGGGGCGGAAGGAGTTGTTCACTTGTTCGAGTCAATTTTTGATTGATAATGTAAAAGCTTTTCCGCATGATTTTTACGTATTTGATAATACTTTAGAGTGGACAATCATTATGACTCACGAGTATCAGAATGAAACAGCGGATGGAGACAATGGATTCGTCATTAAATTGGAATAAAGTGTGGGGCTGCTTAACGAAAAAAAATAGTATGCAGAAATATCAACTTTTTCTGGGGAGCGGCAAATCCATTTAAGCCGAAATTACACTCAAATCCATAAATTCACATGGAATGTATCTTAATACGGTGTTTATATCTGCAGCATAAAAAGACACTCTCCTAACGAGGGTGTCTTTGCTTATATTCGGTTACTCTTCACTTATAACCTTCATTGGCCGAACTTTAAGGAATACGTCACATCCTCCGCATGCGTTGACATCAGGCGTTAAGGCGAAGGTTAGAGTCGCATGCTGCCTGCGTCAGGTAGTAGAGGGAGAATGAGGGAGGATTAGCCCTCCGATCAAATGCAGCTGTTGGAGGAATATGAAAGAAAGGGTCTGTAACTGGCTCTTGGAAAGCATACGGGCTACTTTCGCGATATAAATGTGTTGGAATATAGGTAACAAGTCAAACGAAATTACTAATTATATCAAATATTACTATATTAAAATAGTATTTACAAATTATTCTATATGTTATATTATTTATTTGTTCTTACCAAATATTAGGAGGATATTATAATGAAAAAATTTCTTCTATCAGCTGTAGCAGGAGTCGCACTATTAACCGGAGCAATTCAAGGCGCTAGTGCTAGCGAGGCAACTTCGGTTCAAGCACAATCTGTGATAAATCATCCTGCCATGTATATTTCTGTAGGGAGCACAACTTATCTGAAGTACATAGCCCAATCCTCCGCGTACAGCTTTCAACTGATTCCATATGGGGGAACATGGAGTATTGGTAAATACGATGGAATTGTTAAAAATCTTTCAGCCGGGTCATGCGCTGTTTATGCTTATGACATTAATGGAAACTTGACTGATACTTTTTACCTTGAAACTTGATTTCTACTTATAAATACTTTCTGAATTAGTCGAACAGTAATAAATTAGAAGGCCCAATTCACTGTTTTCTTTCTTGCTATTAGTAATGTAGCAAAAAGAATCCGGGGATGGGGTCTTCTTCTTCATCTTAGGATGTATCTTGAAATGCTTCAGTAATCCGATAAAGTGAAGCCTGGCAACGAAAAAAATAGGACCCACTAGCCCAATATCATTAAGTTAAGGCTGAGGGCCAAGAATCAAAAAAAGAGCAGGTTATCGAAAAGATAGCCCGCTCTTTTTTTGCACGAAATAGAGAAAA